>JAHECY010000015.1 GCA_024641505.1 Gammaproteobacteria bacterium | reverse complement strand
CGATGGTGGTGGCGGCGGCGGCGGTGGTGGTGGTGGTGGCGGCGGCATGTAAGCCGATTGTCATTTACTAATACAACACCGTAGCTTAGCTACACTATCAACGTTGTAAGTCATTCATTTACTACCTGAAACTTACTGCTTAACCGTTGTATTCGCCTGTGACGCATACCGTCTCACCCGAGACACTGCTTTGCAGCTGATACACCACGTTAATCAAAACGTTGTTGTACAAAGGGGTCGGCGCCGGCCCCTTTTTATTTGTCCCCTTTTTTCCTTGTCTGCCACGCTACCGCCTGCTGATATCCGGCATGGTTGTGCATCAATTCCTCATGGCGCCCCAGACTGACCGTACCATCACCATTGAAATACAAGATCCGGTGCGCGGATTGCAGCGAACTGTAGCGGTGGGCGATCAACAAGGTCGTGCGTCCCTTGCGCAAACGCTGCATGGCTTCGATAACCTGTTGCTCACTGTGGCTGTCCAGTGCGGAGGTCGCTTCATCCATAATCAGAATCGGGGTATGACGCAAGAACGCCTGCGCCAATGACAGACGCTGCTTCTGGCCCGTGGAAAGCTCAACCCCGCCGCTGCCGATCACGGTATCCAGACCCTGGGGTAATTTGTCGATAAATTCTTGCGCGAAGCTGTCCCGGCAACACGCCAGCAACCGCGCATGATCCGCCTCGGGCTGCACCATGAGCAGGTTGGCCCGGATCGTGTCATTGAACAAAAAGGGTTCCTGGGAAACGATGGTGATATTGCGACGTAACGACGCCAAACTGACACCGGCAATGTCCTGCCCGTCAATCAAGATCATGCCACGCACGGGTTCGTAATACCGATCCAGCAAGTTCGCCAGGGTGGTTTTGCCCGCGCCGCTGGGACCCACAAGCGCCACCGTCTCGCCACCGGCGATACTGATATCAAGTCCCGCGTAAAGCATCGACTTGTCGTGATAAGCAAAGGCCAGATCCCGGCATTCGATAGCTCCCTGCCGGATTTGCAGGGGCGGCGCGCCCTCGTGGTCACGGGTCAGGGGTTGCGCGTGAAACAGCTCCCGCACCCGCGCACTGGCGCCCAGCGCGCCAAAGCTCTGAAATAGGATGTCCGCCAAACCCCGACTCGGCACCGTGAGATAACCCAGATACAACATGAAGCTTACCAGGTGGCCGATTCCGAAACGTTGTTCCTTGATACCTTCGATACCCAGCAACACGATGACCAGACCGGAAACATAGATCAAAAATGCGAATGTGTTGCCATACCAAACATCGATATTGCGGTCGCGGGTTGCCCAGTAGCGGGCCTTTTCAAAAACGCCCTGGTGCAGAGCGCCGACCTGATGCTCGGCGGTATAGTGGTTGATGCCGCGCGTATGCGCCAGTGCTTGCTCCTCAAATCCCAGCAAGCGCCCATTGAATTCGTAAAAGCGTTCCGTCGCCCGACGCTTGTGCGGGGCAAACAGGCGTTGGTGCACAATAAACAGCGGCGCGATCAGCAATGCCCACAACGCCAAAGCGCTATCGATCCAGAACAACATGAACACATAAATACTGAAGGTCAGCACATGGGAACCCACCATCAGCAAAGCGTCGACGATCACGCCTTTGATACGATCCACATCCATCGACAAACGCGCCAGCAGGTCGCCTCGCTCCATTGTTGATATTACCGGAAAACAAAGGTGCAGCGCCTGCCGCATGATGGCATTGCGCAAACGTCCAATGGTGCGAAAAGCTATGGTATTGGTCAGCATACCGCCCATAAGCTGACTGATCTGATTGATCACCACCACTGCGGCGAACAGCGCCAGCGATGTCAAAACGGCGTCATACTGCTGTTGTTGCAGTAAATTAAACGGTTGACCGATGAGCCATATCATGGCGGTATTGGTCACCACCGCGACCATGATTGCAACATAATCCAGCAACACCAACGTCAGATCCGGGCGCACATATTTAAGCAATGGCCGATACGCCGGCAGCAATTCGGCATAGGATGCTTTTGGAGGCTCAGGCGCGGTGGTCATGGAACGTCCGTTCAGTTACCAACCATCACTATACCGGATACCCGGCACGGCCACAAAACGACAAACCATCCCGGGAAGCTACCGGCACATAACAAGCGACTTCCCATGAACGACGACATCAATTTCGCCAGGAGGTAATGCACGGCCGGGGACTATCACCGCATGCGCGGCCTCAACCGCACCAAAGATTGCGTCACCGTTCACTGGTGCCGGAGAAAGTGTATCAGTCATCCGCTCGGACCGTGGAGAAGCCCATGCCATGGCGCGAAGCAAGAAACCTGATACCCAGAGGAGAGTATGCGGGGGACGGACCCACCACACCGGGACATGGCCGGACAAGATCCAAAAAAAACCCCGGCGAACCGGGGCTTTCGGGGTACAACGAGTACGGCTGACTTACATCATGCCGCCCATGCCGCCCATGCCACCCATGTCCGGAGCCGCGGCGGCTTCAGTCTTGGGCTTCTCGGCGATCATGGCTTCGGTGGTAATCATCAAACCGGCCACGGACGCGGCGTTCTGCAACGCGGAACGTGTCACCTTGGTCGGATCCAGGATACCCATTTCGATCATATCGCCGAAATCACCGGTCGCGGCATTGAAACCGTAGTTACCCTTGTTTTCCTTCACCTTGTTGACGATGACGGAGGGTTCTTCACCGGCATTGGCGACGATTTGACGCATCGGCTCTTCCATGGAACGGCGGGCGATATTGATACCGACGTCCTGATCATGGTTGTCACCTTTGAGGTCTTTGATCGCCTGCAGCGCGCGAATCAATGCCACGCCACCGCCAGGAACCACGCCCTCTTCCACCGCCGCGCGGGTCGCGTGTAACGCATCTTCCACACGGGCTTTCTTTTCCTTCATTTCCATTTCCGTGGCCGCACCCACTTTGATTACGGCAACCCCGCCGGCCAGCTTGGCGACACGCTCCTGCAGCTTTTCCTTATCGTAATCGGAAGTGGCTTCTTCGATTTGCGCGCGAATCTGCTTGACGCGATCTTCGATTTCGCCGGTTTTGCCGGCGCCGTCGATAATCGTGGTGTTTTCCTTGGTCACCTGAATTTTCTTGGCGGAACCCAGGTCATCCAGCGTAGCTTTTTCCAGGGACAGACCCACTTCTTCGGAAATCACATTACCACCGGTCAGAATCGCGATATCCTGCAGCATGGCTTTACGGCGGTCACCAAAACCAGGTGCCTTGACGGCGGCAACCTTGACGATGCCACGAATGGTGTTGACCACCAGCGTCGCCAGGGCCTCACCTTCCACGTCTTCAGCGATGATCAGCAGGGGCTTGCCGGCCTTGGCAACACCTTCGAGCACGGGCAGCAAATCGCGGATATTGGAGATTTTCTTGTCGTACAACAATACCAACGGGCCTTCCAGTTCGGCACTCATGTTCTGCTGGTTGTTGATGAAGTAAGGTGACAGGTAACCGCGATCGAACTGCATACCTTCCACCACTTCCAGTTCATTTTCCAAACCACTGCCTTCTTCCACGGTGATTACGCCTTCCTTGCCCACTTTGGACATGGCGTCGGCGATGATGCGGCCAATGGCTTCGTCGGCGTTGGCGGAAATGGTACCGACCTGGGCGATGGCTTTGTCATCAGCGCAGGGCTTGGACATTTTCTTCAATTGCTCAACGGCGGCAGCGGATGCCTTGTCGATACCGCGCTTGAGATCCATGGGATTCATGCCGGCGGCCACCGCTTTCATGCCTTCAGCCAGAATCGACTGGGCCAACACGGTTGCCGTGGTGGTGCCGTCACCGGCGACGTCGGAAGTCTGGGAAGAAACTTCCTTCACCATCTGCGCGCCCATATTTTCGAACTTGTCTTCCAGTTCGATTTCTTTGGCCACCGATACGCCGTCCTTGGTGATGGTGGGAGCGCCGAAGCTCTTTTCCAGCACCACGTTACGGCCCTTGGGGCCCAGGGTAACTTTAACCGCATTGGCGAGAATATTTACGCCATGCACCATACGATGACGGGCGTCATCACTGAATTTCACATCTTTAGCTGCCATAATCTGTTGTTCCTCTTGAATTCGTTGAACTCTTACGTGACCGGTACGATGGGTGAACCTATTCGATCACCGCCATGACGTCGTCTTCGCGCATCACCAGCAGTTCTTCACCGTCCATCTTCACGGTGGAACCGGAATATTTACCGAACAACACCTTGTCACCCACTTTCAGTTCCAGTTTGAGGACATCACCACTGTCGGTGATTTTACCGGTGCCTACGGCAACAACTTCACCCTTGTCGGGTTTCTCTGCGGCAGTGTCTGGAATCACAATACCGCCCGCGGAAGTACGTTCTTCAGCCATCCGCCGGATAACGACGCGATCGTGTAAAGGACGAATCTTCATTGAATAATCTCCTTGATATATTTATGGTAATAAAGCCGTGCTCATTAGCACTCGGATTAAGCGAGTGCTAACTATAATGACGAGAATGGGAAAATCAAGGGTGTCACCGGAAGAAACCGTAAATTTCGACGCCAACCCGAATGAAACAGGGGGCACTCAAACCCGCTCAGTCCTTATCACGGTAGTACTCCCCCTCCAAAGTCCGGGAACTATGGGGATGCGCGTCCTGCCGTGATTGCGATGGTGCGCCGGTTCCGGCCTGGGGTCCCCAAGCGGTCATGGTCACTCGCTGCATGGCAACTTTGATCAACCAGCGGCGCGCGGCAGGAATCAAACACAGGAAACCAACGGCATCCGTAAAAAATCCCGGGGTCAGTAACAAGGCGCCCGCCAACAGCAATACCACGCCTTCGAACAGCTCCATGGCAGGCAATTGCCCACGGGCCATTTGCTCCCGCACCCGTTGCAAGGTGTAAAAGCCCTGAATGCGCAGCATGGCGGCACCCAGCACGGCAGTAAAGATCACCAGGAACACCGTCGGCCACGCACCTATGATCCCTCCCACCTGGATGAGAAAATAAACTTCCGTCAATGGAATCGCAAAGAACAACAACAACAGCCATGGCATGGCAATGTCCTTAATAGTCGGTGAATGGAGTCCGCCATCGGGGCGTAATTAGCACCATGATCCCCCAAGCAGGCAGTGACAGCAACCGGTGAGCGGGTTATCCTTGGCGGCCCTGGATCAGTGTCGCTGATCATCCTGACGAATTGCACCCATTCACACTATGACAGACAACTACCACATTATCCTGTGCACCTGCCCTTCGGACGAATCCGCGAGTCACCTGGCGCATATCCTGGTGGAAAGTGGCGTGGCTGCCTGCTGTAACATCATCGGGGGTATTCAGTCCGTGTATCGGTGGCAGGGTGCAATCCAGACCAGCGATGAGGCCCTCCTGGTCATCAAGTCCACCGTGTCGGCATACCCGGAACTGGAGCATACCCTTAAATCTCATCATCCTTATGAACTGCCGGAAATTATTGCGGTCCCTATCACGACGGGTTCTGACGAATACTTGGGCTGGATTAACGACAACGTAGGTAAATCATGACAATACGTATAGCTTTCGCACTAGTCTTATCGGTAATTTCCTGGCACACCTACGCAGTCGAAACTCAAGGCGACGCCGGCGACGACGAACCATTGCCGCCGGATCAAGCGTATCAGCTTAGCGCTTACATGATCAATGACAACACATTACGCGCGGAGTGGACCATTCACGAAGGGTACTACATGTACCGCACCAAGTTTCAGTTCAGCACCGGCGATGCCGGCCTGACCCTGCAATCGGACCAGGCCCAATACCCCAAGGGCAAGATCAAGGAAGATGAGTTTTTTGGCAAAGTGGAAACCTATCGCCACCAAGTGGCGATCGATATCCCCGTGACTCGCACCAACCCCCAACTACAGTCGTTCACCCTGGACACCGTATCCCAGGGATGTGCCGACATCGGTGTTTGTTATCCGCCGCAAAAAGTTGCGGTGAAGGTGAATTTCCCCTCGGTTGGCGCGGCGGCCACGGCGGACCCCGAGGCGACCCCCCTCGCGGAGCCTGCCGGCAGTAATGCTTTTAATCAGTTAAAGAGCCTGGGCGCCAGCCTGGGCCTGAATACCGGGGATGAAGACTTTCTGCCGGTGGATCAAGCCTTCAGCTATACCAGTGCCGTGGTCGATGGCAACCACATCCATGTGCGCTGGGACATCGGCAAAGGTTATTACCTGTATCGGGACAAGTTCACCTTTGCCCTGCAGGATGTCACCGGTGTGACCCTGGGTGATATCAAGATTCCACGGGGCGAGAAAAAAGTGGACGAATCCTTCGGGGAAATGGAAGTATTCCATAACAAGGTAGAATTCGATCTGCCTCTGCAGCGCACCTCCCTCGATGCCACGCACCTGACGCTGGTAGCCAACTATCAGGGTTGCGCGGAAAAAGGGTTTTGCTATCCGCCTCAGACGCGCAGTCTGCCGATGCAACTGCCCGCGGGTGTGGCGCAGGCAACCGGCACAGGTACCGCGAACGCGGCGCCATCGGATATCCCGCTGTCCGAACAGGATGAAATCGCCGCCACCCTGGCCAGCGGTAATTTTCTGCTGAACGTCATCACATTTTTTGGTTTTGGTTTGCTGCTGGCTTTCACGCCCTGTGTCTTTCCCATGGTCCCAATCCTGTCCAGCATTATCGTCGGCCAAGGCGAACAGCTCACCACTCGCAAAGCGTTTACCATGTCATTGGTTTACGTACTGGCGATGGCGGTCACTTACACGGTAGCGGGCATCGTCGCGGGCCTGTTCGGCGAAAATCTCCAGGCGGCATTCCAGAATGCCTGGATCCTGGGCACCTTCGCCGGGATTTTCGTCCTACTCTCCCTTTCCATGTTCGGTTTCTACGAACTGCAAATGCCCAATTTCATCCAGAGCAAACTCACGGAGCTCAGTAATCGACAACAAGGCGGCACCCTGATCGGCGTCGGCATCATGGGTTTCTTGTCCGCTCTGATCGTCGGCCCCTGCGTTGCCGCACCCTTGGCCGGTGCCCTGATCTATATCGGTCAGACCGGCGACCCGTATCTGGGTGGCGTTGCGTTGTTCTCCCTGAGCATGGGCATGGGCGCACCGCTGCTGGCCATCGGGACTTCCGCCGGCAAACTGTTACCCCGAGCCGGCAACTGGATGGAAACGGTCAAAGCGATTTTTGGCGTCATGTTACTGGCCGTTGCGATTTGGATGCTGGAGCGGGTATTGCCGGGAGAAATCACCCTGTTGTTGTGGGCGGCCTTGGCGATAATCTCCGGCATTTTTCTTGGTGCCCTGGAACCCGTGGGCGCCGGCGCCATTGGTTGGACGAAATTCTGGAAAGGCAGCGGCATCATATTGGTGGTATGGGGCATTCTCATGGTGATCGGCGCCGCCAGTGGTGGCACCGATCCCTTGCAACCGCTGCACCGTTTGGGTGGCAGCGCGTTGACTGCAGTTGCTGTTCCCATGGGGTCCTCCGGCCCCAGGTCCGTACCCACCCAATCCGGCAGCGAGTCGCGGTTGCCGTTCAAACGTATCAAAGGACTGGAGGCGCTGGAACGAGAACTGAAGCTGGCGGGCACCGCCGGCAAAACCGTCATGCTGGATTTTTATGCTGACTGGTGCATTTCCTGTAAGGAAATGGAGAAATATACCTTCGGCGATACTCGCGTCCAGGCCGCATTACAGGATTTGGTGCTATTACAGGCGGACGTGACCGACAACGACGCCGAGGATAAGGCTCTGCTCAAGCGTTTCAAACTGATTGGCCCGCCGTCCATCATGTTTTTCGACCATCAAGGACAGGAAATGAGACGTCTGCGGCTGGTGGGATTTCTCAAAGCGGAGGAATTTGTCAAACGGGTGGAATTAGCGAAGCAAAACTAGGATAATTCTGTTATTAGTATCAAGGTAATACCACCTATGGCGGTCAAGAATTCGAAAATAGCTTTGGGTATTGGCATGTTTTTAATTGGCGCCGTGGGCGGCAATATGATTTACCAGTACTTACAGGAAAACTCCGAAAGCAACCTGGCGGCCAAGGATGCCGCCCAGGGCATGGTGCAAAAACACCGGCCTGAATTTCTATTACCGGACCTGGACGGCAAGCTACATAATATCGGCGAATGGGATGGCAAAGTCGTGGCGGTTAATTTCTGGGCCACATGGTGCCCGCCGTGCCGTAAAGAAATACCCGCCTTTATCGAGCTGCAGGACACCTACCGGCTTCAAGGTCTGCAGATTATCGGCATCGCTATCGATGAAAAAGAGGCCGTGGCGGATTACGCGGATACCATGGGCATCAACTACCCGATTCTGGTGGGCGAACAAAAAGCCGTCGATGCCGCCAAGGATTATGGCGACCGATTCGGCGCCCTGCCCTATACGGCGATCGTGGATCGCCAGGGGAACATCGTTTACATACATCGCGGGGAAATCAGCCGTGAGCTGGCGGAAACCAAGATCAAATCGGTTCTGTGAGGCATCGGTTACGCGATGTCGATAGTGGTGGCGAAAAGATTTTCCCCGCCAGAATTCACAACCCGCAAATTCAGAACGTCACGGGCTTGCACTCATGACCGGGCTTGAAATTTCCGCATAACTTCGCTGGCTTATGGCCTTAGGGAGCTGATTTGCACAGCGAAGCCACATCCAGAGGCGGGAATACCACAGAAAATCAAAATACGACTAGACAACAATATCCATCTTTTAGATAATACCCGCCACTATTATAAATGTTTTTAAATTCTTGTAATTTGCAGCGATCATTCGCGAATATCTTTAAAGCTACCCATCGACTGTTCACATGGCAAAACTTCTGCTGCTTAATGGCCCCAATCTGAATCTCCTTGGTAAGCGGGAGCCGGACATCTATGGGCAACAATCGCTGCACGATATCGTGCTCGCACTGGAAAAACGGGCGGCCGGCATGGGTCATACCCTGGAGCATTTACAGAGCAACAGCGAACAGGCCCTCATTGAGCGCATTCACGACGCCGGAAAAACCAAGATTGAATTCATCATCTTCAATCCCGCTGCATTCACCCACACCAGCGTAGCCTTGCGGGATGCACTCAGCGCGGTCGCCATACCCTTTATCGAAATTCACCTTTCGAACGTCCATGCGCGGGAAGCGTTTCGCAAACATTCTTATTTTTCCGATATTGCCGCCGGCGTCATCAGCGGCTTGGGAGCGCAGGGCTATACCCTGGCGCTGGATGCAGCCCATCAGCAACTCATGGGCAATTAACAATAATTCTTAATAAATACTTGGCAGGTTGACACATGGATATCCGTAAAGTAAAAAAACTCATCGAGCTGCTGGACGAATCCGGCGTGGCAGAGATAGAAATCAAGGAAGGTGAGGAGTCGGTACGCATCAGTCGTTATGGCAGCGGCGCCCAGGCGCCGATGATGATGCCACAGCAAATGCCGATGTACGCCCCGCAGGCACCGGCGGCAGCGGCACCGGCCAGCGCCGGAAGCGGCGCCAAAGAGGAAGAAGAACTCTCCGGCCACGTGGTGCGCTCGCCCATGGTGGGGACGTTTTATCGCGCACCCTCTCCCGGCGCCAAAGCTTTCTCGGAAGTCGGTGACCGGGTCAGCGTCGGCGACACCCTGTGCATTATCGAGGCCATGAAACTGCTCAACCAGATCGAAAGCGATAAGGCCGGTGTCGTCAAGAAAATTCTGGTGGATAATGGTGAACCGGTGGAATACGGTGAACCGTTGTTCGTGATCGAATAGGCACGCGCCGCACCGGCAGTTTTATTTCACAGATTTCAGGCCAGACAAACCTATGTTCGATAAAATCGTTATCGCCAATCGCGGCGAAATCGCCCTTAGAATCTTGCGCGCCTGCAAGCAAATGGGCATCAAAACCGTGGCGTTGCACTCTACCGCCGATCGTAATTTGAAACACGTGCGCCTCGCCGATGAATCCATCTGTATCGGCCCACCGTCTTCCACTGACAGCTACCTGAACATTCCCGCCGTGATCAGTGCCGCGGAGGTTTCCGACGCCGGCGCCATTCATCCGGGATACGGCTTTTTATCGGAAAACGCCGACTTCGCCGAACGGGTGGAACAAAGCGGCTTTATCTTTATTGGTCCGACCGCAGAGAATATCCGCCAGATGGGTGACAAGGTCGCCGCCATCAGAATCATGAAAGCCGCCGGCGTGCCCTGCGTTCCGGGTTCCGACGGCCCTCTGGATGATGACGATCAACGTAACCTGACGGTCGCCGGAAAAATCGGTTATCCGGTCATCATCAAAGCCGCGGGCGGTGGCGGTGGCCGCGGTATGCGCGTGGTGCGCTCCGAAGCCGCGCTGCTGGCGGCCATCTCCCTGACCAAGGCCGAAGCCAAAGCCGCGTTCAACAACGACATGGTGTACATGGAAAAATTTCTGGAAAATCCGCGTCACGTGGAAATTCAGATCATGTCGGATAAGCATGGCCATGCCATCCACCTGGGAGAACGAGACTGTTCCTTGCAGCGGCGACACCAGAAAGTGGTTGAGGAAGCCCCGGCCCCCGGCATCAGCACGGAGCTGCGGAACAAGATCGGTTCCCGTTGCGTGCAAGCCTGTATCGAAATGGGCTACCACGGCGCGGGTACTTTCGAATTCTTGTATGAGGACGGGGAGTTTTATTTCATCGAGATGAATACCCGCGTGCAAGTGGAACACCCGGTCACGGAAATGGTGACGGGCGTGGACATCATCCGGGAGCAGATACTGATTGCCGCCGGGCACCCCTTGTCTTACCGACAGGAAGACATCGTGATTCGGGGCCATGCGCTGGAGTGCCGCATCAATGCTGAAGATCCCAGAACATTCGTGCCCTCACCCGGCCCGATCAAGTGGTATCACCCGCCGGGCGGCCTCGGCATTCGTGTCGATTCCCATTTGTACACCGGCTACACCGTACCACCCTATTATGATTCCATGGTCGGTAAACTGATCGCCTATGGCGACACCCGTGAATCCGCCATGGCGCGCATGCGCACCGCGCTGGATGAATTCGTGATCGAGGGCATCAAGACCAATATTCCGTTGCACCAGGATCTATTCAGGGATGCGGCGTTTTTGCAGGGTGGCGTCAACATCCACTACCTTGAAAAAAAGCTGAGCTTGTAAGCGCTCCTCCGTCACGCGCTGACCTCGATTCCGGAACAACACTGTGCCCTGGCAACAGCTCATTTTGCACACCCGGGCGGATCAGGCGGAACTGGTGGCTGACGCTCTACACCCGATGGGTGCCGTATCCGTCACCTTCACGGATGATGCCGACAATCCGATTTTTGAACCGGAATTGGGCACCACGCCCTTGTGGCCAACCACCCGGGTGATCGCCCTGTTCGAACAGGATACCGAACTGCACGGTGTGGTCGGCCGCTTGCAACAGAGCCTGCCCCCGGAAGCAATACGCGCCTGGGAAATCCAGACGCTGCCCGACCAACCGTGGGAAAGAGCATGGCTGCAACACTTTCACCCTATGTGTTTCGGCAACCGACTATGGGTATGTCCGAGCGGCCAACAACCGCCAGACCCCGAGGCGACCAATGTCATTCTGGACCCGGGTCTGGCTTTCGGCACCGGCACCCATGCCACCACCGCCTTGTGCCTGGAGTGGCTGGACCAGGAATTAGCGGCAGGCACGACGGTCCTGGATTTTGGCTGTGGATCAGGAATTCTGGCAGTGGCCGCGGCCCGGTTGGGTGCAAAAGCGGTCTGGGCAGTGGATATCGACCCCCAGGCACTGCAAGCAACTGCAGAAAATGCTAATAAGAACAACGTTCTGGAGAAAATTCACATTCACACCCCCGAAAACCTGCCACAAATGCAGTATGATATCGTTCTGGCGAACATTCTGGCAGGGCCCTTGCAGTCCTTGGCCGGGCGGTTCGCCCAGTACGTTAAACCTGGGGGACATATCGTGTTATCGGGACTTCTGGAAAACCAGATATCAGAGCTTGCGCAAACCTATACCTCATGGTTTGACATGAACACGTGCGCCATCCGGGATTCCTGGGTACGCATGTCTGGCATCAGGAAATAGTGAGCCATGCAGTCGGCAGAACCGGTTTCACCAGCACGCAAACCAGGGGGTGGCTCGCTGCCGCACGTCATGTACACTCGCTGCCCTTACTGCCACACCTATTTCAAAATTCAGACCGAGCACATCAAACGAGCCGAAGGCAAAGTTCGTTGCGGACGCTGTTTCAAGGTATTCAATTCCATCGGCAATCTGCTGGAACAGCTACCGGTTTCGCTGGAAAGTCGCAAGCCATATAAAGAACCGCCCAGCAAGCCGCCGTCCATACCGAACCCCGCAGCCGCGCATCCTGCCGCCGCGCCGCCTGCGCCGCCCGCGCCCGTACAGAAATACACGAAAGCCGCCACACCGGAAGACAACAATCCGGTCAGCGCAACGGCAAGCGACCGCATCGATGGCATCCTGGTTGACGCCACGGAAAGTCGTGAACTTATCCTGCATCCGGCGCTGTCCGAGTCTCACCTCCTGGACAACAATCTGCCGCGCATTGCATGGGCCAGCGGCCTCATCATGTTGCTGATGTTGTTCGTATTTCAGTACAGTTATTTCAAGCGGGACCAGTTGATCAAGAACGAATCCCTGCAGCCTTGGGTGCAAACGGTGTGCAATATCACGCACTGCCGCATGCCGTTACAAAGCGATGTCAGCAAAATCGAACTGAGCCACCGCGACATCAGCTCGCACCCCAAAGTGAAGGATGCCTTACTGATCACCGTCGTCATCGTCAATAATGCGTCATTTCCGCAACCTTTCCCAGCCATGGAAATTCGGCTTTCGGACATTAACGGCCAGATGGTGGCGCGCCGTATTTTTTATCCCGATGAATATCTCGATGCCGATGTCGATTTGCGTAACGGACTCTCCGCCCAGAGCCCGGTGCAGTTGGCCTTGGAGATCGCGGACCCGGGCAAGACCGCGGTGAATTTCGAATTCAGTTTTCTCGCCAATGAATAACGTTATTACAGCGCGATGCGTTGCCATGCAACGCGGGAAAGTCAAGAATTTTTCCAGTTATCCACAAAGTTGCGCACAGGTCTGCACGAAAACCGCGGCGTTCGTAACGCCTTGCCACTGGATGACATAAAAGATAATTTTTGTTAGTCGCGAGATCAAACAGTTTGTCAGCAAACGCACCTAATACCCTGTTTCAACAGCTTTTCGCACTGTGAAAAAAAAATATACCATTGCTTGATATTATGTATGCGCGACTTAGAACATGACGCAATCAAAGGTCAAGGCATTTTTTTTGGAAAAATTGCGCGCACGTGGCCGATATTCCCTTTTCCGATGGAACATTCCGGGGTATGATTCTCGACTCTTTCGTGACCCCGGTATATTTCGTCACTGCAATGAACATTGGCCCGTACACGTTAAAGAATAATTTGATACTCGCCCCCATGGCGGGTGTCACTGATCGGCCCTTCCGCCAACTGTGCCGCGAACTAGGCGCCGGCATGGCAGTATCGGAAATGGTGTCGTCAAATTCGCTCCTGTGGGGCAGCGCTAAAACATTGCGGCGCGCCAACCATAAGGGAGAGGCGGAACCACGCTCGGTGCAGATCGCCGGAGCCGACCCCGAGATGATGGCACAAGCGGCGCGTCACAACGCCGACAACGGGGCTCAGATAATCGATATCAATATGGGTTGCCCGGCCAAGAAAATATGTAATGTCATGGCTGGCTCAGCTTTGCTCAAAGATGAAATGCTGGTGGCACGCATTTTGGAAGCCGTAATCAAAGCCGTAGATGTTCCGGTCACGCTGAAGATTCGCACCGGATGGGACAAGGAAAACCGCAATGGCGTACAGGTCGCTCGTATCGCGGAACAATCCGGCATCCAGGCTCTGGCGGTGCATGGTCGCACGCGCGCCTGCGCCTATAAAGGCGATGCCGAGTACGATACGATAGCGCGCATCAAAGACGCTGTGCGCATCCCCGTCATTGCTAACGGTGATATCACAACACCGGAGAAAGCCAAAGCAGTGCTCCAGCACACCGGCGTCGATGCCCTGATGATTGGTCGTGCCGCCCAGGGCAGACCGTGGATCTTCCGGGAAATCGAACACTATCTGAGAACCGGCACACACCTGCCGGAACCGGGACTGTATGAAATACGTAACATATTGCTCGGACATTTGCGCAATCTTTACGAATTCTATGGTGAACAAACTGGTGTACGCGTTGCCAGGAAACATATATCCTGGTACAGCAGAGGGCAACGTCACGGCGCTGCGTTCCGCCAGGCAATCAACCGGGTTGAACTGGCTGACCAGCAGCTTGCATTGACCTACAATTTCTTTACTAATCTTGCTGAGGAAAAGGAGATGGCCGCATGAGTTCAGTACCTCTTGAAGTTTCCCGCTTACAGACAGAAAAAACTGTCACTCTGACCAGCGTAGCACCGAACAGCGCACAGCCCTTGCGCGCTTGCGTAAAAGCCATGCTGGAAAGCTATTTCAACGATCTCGACGGACATGAGCCTGGCGATCTCTATGAAATGGTGGTACGCGAAGTGGAACATCCCCTTCTGGAGACCGTTATGGTGCATACACGGGGCAACCAGAGCAAGGCCGCCAAATTATTAGGCATAAATCGCGGCACCTTGCGTAAGAAGTTAAAAATCCACAACCTGGATTAAAAATAAAACTAAGAAGAAAACGATAAGCGGTATTTTTGGCGCGGATTCGCATGACCTTACGCCAATCTTTTTCCAGTTTTTCTTAAACTAATAACGCTCGACGCCAAACCCGGTGCGCACGCACCTGGGATACGGAGTCTTATTTTCCGGAGCATACATGACGGCCATCAAACGCGCCTTGATCAGCGTTTCCGACAAAAGCGGTATTGTCGATCTCGCCACAGGTCTCAAGGCATTGGGTATCGAGATACTGTCGACTGGGGGCACAGCCAAACTGTTGGCGGAGCATGGTGTGCCCACGACGGAAGTGGCTGACTACACGGGCTTTCCGGAAATCATGGACGGTCGCGTTAAAACTCTGCACCCGAAAATTCATGGCGGTTTACTGGCACGGCGCGGCGTGGATGACGAAGTCATGGCACGTAATAATATCCAACCCATCGACATGGTGGTAGTCAACCTGTACCCCTTTGAAAAAACCGTGAGCGATCCACGCTGCAGCCTCCCAACGGCCATTGAAAATATCGATATCGGCGGCCCCACCATGTTGCGCGCGGCAGCGAAGAACCATGCCAGCGTCACCGTGGTGGTGGACCCGGCGGATTACCCGACCGTGTTGGATGAAATGCGTACCGGCCAAGGCGCGGTTTCGGAAGGCACGCGCTTCCGTCTCGCCTGCAAAACTTTCGAGCATACCACCCACTATGACGGCGTGATTGCCAACTTTCTGGGCCGTATCACACACGGCGTCACCGAACGCGCGCAGTTTCCGCACACACTCAACCTGCAATATGTCAAAAAACAGGATATGCGTTACGGCGAAAATCCGCACCAGCAAGCCGCTTTCTATGTCGAACCAACAGCAGGAGAAGCCAGCGTGGCCAGCGCCAGTCAACTGCAAGGCAAAGAACTTTCCTACAATAATATCGCCGATGCGGACGCGGCGCTGGAATGCGTCAAACAATTCGTGGAACCTGCCTGCGTCATCGTCAAACACGCCAACCCCTGCGGAGTGTGTGAGGCGCAGGACATCACTGCCGCCTACGACCGCGCCTATGCGTGCGACCCGACATCGGCGTTCGGCGGTATTATCGCGTTCAATCGCGAACTGGATGCCCACACCGCGCGCATCATCGTGGATCGTCAGTTCGTCGAAGTCATTATCGCCCCCGGCATCAGCAAAGACGCGCTACCCATTCTTGCGGACAAGAAAAATGTGCGCGTACTCACCTGCAGCAACTGGTCCATGCGTCAACAAATGATTTTGGATTTCAAACGTGTCAACGGCGGACTGCTGGTCCAGGACCGGGATGCCGCCATGGTGGATGCCAGCGATCTGCAGATCGTCACCAAACGCCAACCTTCGGCGCAGGAGATCCAGGATCTGTTGTTTGCCTGGAAGGTATGTAAATACGTCAAGTCCAATGCCATCGTCTATTGCCGCGATAACATGACCGTCGGTGTTGGCGCCGGTCAGATGTCCCGGGTCTACAGCGCCCGCATCGCTGCCATCAAGGCCCAGGACGCGGGACTCGACGTCAAGGGTTCGGTGATGGCCTCCGACGCGTTCTTTCCGTTTCGCGACGGCCTGGACTCCGCGGCAGAAGTCGGTGTCACTGCGGTGATACAGCCCGGCGGCTCCCTGCGTGACGATGAAGTCATTGCGGCTGCGGACGAACATGGCATTGCCATGGTATTCACCGGTATACGGCATTTTCGCCACTAGGCGTAGTAGCACGAGGGTCTTGCGCACATGCAGGTATTGATCATCGGCGGCGGCGGCAGAGAACATGCCCTGGCGTGGAAAACCGCGCAATCGCCGCGCGTGCACAAGGTCTATGTGGCTCCCGGTAACGCCGGCACCGCACTGGAACCCAAGGTCGAAAACATCGCTCTCGATCCCCTGAATAACGCCGAACTCGTCAATTTCGCGCGCGACCGTGATATTGGACTGACCATCGTCGGCCCGGAAGCCCCACTGGTCAACGGCCTGGTGGACGCGTTTCGCGCCGCCGGCTTGCGCTGCTTCGGACCCAGTCAGGCAGCCGCGCAGCTGGAAGGTTCTAAAGCATTTACCAAGGATTTTTTACAGCGCCACGGCATTCCCACCGGCACCTATGGCGTATTCACCCGCACTGCGGATGCGATTAGCTACATTGAGCGCCAGCAAGCACCGATGGTGGTCAAGGCGGACGGCCTGGCCGCGGGGAAAGGGGTGATTATCGCCAACACCCGTCAACAAGCGATAAGCGCCGTGCAGGACATGTTGGGCGCCGGCGCGTTCGGCAGCGCCGGCAAGCGCGTGGTGATCGAGCAATTTCTGGTCGGCGAAGAAGCCAGTTTTATTTGCATGGTGGACGGCGAGCATGTGCTGCCGTTAGCGACATCCCAGGACCATAAAGCCCGGGATAATGGCGATACCGGCCCTAATACCGGCGGCATGGGTGCGTATTCTCCAGCACCCGTGGTTACCCCGGCCATTCATGAGCGCGTGATGGCGGAAGTCATCATGCCCACGGTACGCGGCATGGCCAAGGAGGGCACGCCCTACACCGGTTTCCTGTATGCGGGCTTGATGATCGCCGCCGATGGCACTCCCAATGTTCTGGAATATAACTGCCGGTTCGGCGATCCGGAAACTCAACCGATCATGATGCGTCTGCAATCCGACCTGGTCAGCTTGTGCGACGCCGCGCTGGATGGCGCCTTGCAAACGGTGCAGGCCCAATGGGATCCGCGCGCTTCCCTGGGCGTGGTTCTGGCCGCCGGCGGTTATCCCGGCAACTACCTCAAGGGAGACATCATCAACGGCCTGGAGTTACCGGACCCCGAAGGCGTCAAAGTGTTTCATGCCGGTACCCGGCGCCAGGATGGCGCGGTGGTCACCGATGGGGGGCGCGTGTTATGCGTAGTCGCGCTGGGTGATCGGGTCGCCGAGGCCCAAACCCGCGCCTATCAGCGTATCAAACAGATTCAATGGAATGGCTTATATTATCGAACTGATATCGGGCACCGGGCTATCGCCCGGGAAAACACCGCGCACTAGTCTACGAAAAAATCAGCTCCACAGAGGATCACTGACATGCCGAAACCGTTTGTCGCTATATTGATGGGCTCAGATTCAGACCTGCCGACGATGGAAGCCACCATTGAGGTATTGCGTCTATTAGATGTCCCCTTCGAAGTCAAGATCACTTCCGCCCACCGCACACCTGAAGCCACCCATCACTACGTAAAAGATGCCGATACCCGTGGTTGCGCGGTATTCATCGCCGCCGCCGGCCTGGCCGCGCATCTGGCAGGCACGGTGGCAGGGCTGACACTGCGGCCGGTGGTCGGAGTGCCCATGGCGGGCGGCCCATTGAACGGCGAAGATGCGCTACTGTCCACGGTGCAGATGCCCGGTGGTATCCCCGTGGCCTGCGTTGCCATTGGCAAAGCCGGCGCAAAAAATGCCGCCTACCTGGCGGCTCAAATTCTCGCGCTGCATGACCCACGCCTGGCCCAAGCTCTGGCCGCCGAACGCAAGGCCAACGCCGACGCCATTATCGCCAAAGACAAGGAACTGCAGGAAAAGTATCGCTGAATAAAGCTCACGGATCCGTCTTGGCGGTATCCTGCCGCGCATGATAAATGACGCTCTGCAATTGACCGTCCATATTCAACACCACGGTCACCGCATGCACCACCATACTGGGTTGTCCCGGAATAGGAATCGAACTGCGCAATTTGCTGAAGATGTGCACCACCAGTTCGTCATTTTCCAGGAGATAGTTGTGGGCTACGCTGACCGGGATCACATCCTCCCGACGCAGAGTATGCTCGTATACCTGGATAGCACCTTTATCGACCAGGTCATGGTACAGATTGACGATAAGCCGGGATTCAATTCGTTGATTGTACTCCGCCGTTTTCCGATCCAGCAGATGTTCGGCATACGCAGATGGCATCAATGATAAACATAGCACCACTGCCGAAATCAGCGGTGACCAGAAACGACCGTCCTTGCAGCGCACGAGCCGCATGTGGCACCTCTTGACTGGCTCACGTTCACTCACTCCATGCTGCGCTTCGTTCGAAATCGGGTCTATTCGTAATTTGCCCAGCCGCGGAGAATATGCCGCCCAGCCGCGGCTCAGGGAGGAACAACGAAAAATTCTGGCACCCGCCGGATCCTGGAGCGACAATGGGCAGCTACAACGACGCTGCCTGGATGAATTCAAAGAATGCACCACCAAACGGTTACCGAAGCTATCGCTACGCTGCGCCAAGGTGGAGTTATCGCCTATCCTACCGAGGGCGTTTGGGGCTTGGGTTGCGACCCGGATGCGGCATCGGCAGTGCAGCGTATCCTGCATTTGAAACAGCGCCCCCAGGACAAAGGATTGATCCTGATTGCCGGGTCCTGGGAACAATTGGCACCGTACCTGTTGCCCCTGAACGAGGAAATACAGCAGAGAATTTTTCCGACATGGCCCGGTCCGGTGACGTGGTTGTTACCTGCCCAGCCCCGCATCCCACAATGGTTAAGGGGGAATCACGATACGCTGGCGGTCAGGATCACCGCCCACCCCTTATGCCGGGAGCTCTGTCTGGGATTTGGTAAACCGGTGGTTTCCACCAGTGCCAATCCCGCGGGCCAGGCACCGGCACGCACCGCCAGTGACGTAGAGGCCTATTTTCCTCGCGGGATAGACGCACTGATCAACGGCTCCACAGGTGCCGCCACGACGCCTTCGGAAATCCGTGATGCGCTGACCGGTAACAGACTGCGTTAAACAATCCATGCTCCCCAAGCCGCAGGTCGCAATGGAATAACGTGTTACCTTCAGGGCTGAAATTTCGCTACACTGCCCTTTGATCGGTAACCCTTGGCCGCCAGCACAGGAGTAATTACGCATGCAGTTCATTGAAACTTTCATCGTTCAAAACCAATACAGCCATTGGATGAATGAACACATGTTTACCCTGTGCGACACGGTGCCTGATAACCACCGCAAAAAGTCCCTGGGCGCATTTTTTGGTTCGATTCACCGAACCCTGAACCACATTCTGCTGGTAGACCGCTTGTGGCTGAGCCGCTTTGAAAATTCGTCCCTGTCCATCACCGGGCTGGACCAGGAATTGTACGTTGACTACAACGAACTGAAAACGGCTCGCCGGGAAACCGATGACCAGCTGACACGCTATATTGGTAAATTGCAGGATCAGGACATGGACCGCAAACTGACGTTTACCAGCGCGATCACCCACAAAAGCCATTCTTTCCTGCTGGGTGACTGCCTGGTGCACATGTTTCATCACCAAACCCATCATCGCGGTCAGATTTCCGCCCTCATTTCCCAATTAGGCGTGGATATCGGCAATACGGACTTGTTGTGGATGCCCGGAATTGAACAACGGGCCAAAGACACTGCACCCTAAACCGCATTGGCACTGTTTTTGAATCTTCGGTCGCTATGACCTTCAGCCAACTGACTTCAATTGACCCCTTTTCCTGGGCAGCCATCGGCACTGCCCTGGCCTGCGGCTCGATCATCGGTATCGAGCGTCAATTGCGTGGCAAACCCGTGGGGATCCGCACCTCCGCCTTGATTACCCTGGGCACTTACATTTTTATTGCCGCCGCCGCTTTGGTGAATGGCGGCAATACCGATCCTTCCCGCGTTATTGGCCAAGTGATTACCGGCATCGGCTTTTTAGGGGCGGGCGTGATGCTGACCCGGGACGGTATTGTGCTAGGCGTCACCTCCGCAGCCACGATCTGGGCCCAAGCCTCCATTGGCGTGGTCATTGCCATGGGCTACCAGTTGACCGCCATAAAACTGGCGTTTGTTGTCGTAATCGTGCTTGTCGGCGTGGATTTCCTGGAAGACTATTCCGAGGCCTTTACCAAAGGCGTCCACCGCAAGCTGCAGGTTTGGCGTAACCGCAACGGCAAGAAAGCCCATATCGATGGCCCCTAAGCGCTGGCTATTGACAGCATCAGTCTGATTCTTCAGACACACGCCAGGCACCCCTTGAACAGCAACTTCAAGCTGGATGCGCACGGTGCTGCGGGTTTTCACTCCTAAGTCACCTGGCCGGCACGGAAGAAACTCGCCCCGGGCAAAATAAATCTTGCGGCACGACGCGAACACGCAAGAAAAAAGCGATAAAATGCTCTTCAATACCACTGGGAACAACATCATGACAGCTCGTTCCATACGCGATATCGTGCAGGCCCTGGAAGTTACTGAGGGCGCCGGTGTTACCGTGCACCGCACCATCGGTACCCCGCGCCTGCGTCACCTCGATCCGTTTCTGATGCTGGATCATTTCAGCAGCGATGATCCCGACAGTTATATCGCGGGTTTTCCGGACCACCCGCATCGTGGGTTCTGTACCTTTACCTACATGCTGGACGGACACATGGAACACCGGGATAGCATGGGAAATACGGGTGACCTGCAAGCCGGCGGCGGCCAGTGGATGAAAGCAGCCAGTGGCGTCATTCATTCCGAGATGCCTAAACAGACCGCGGGACTGATGCGCGGATTTCAGCTGTGGATCAACTTGCCCGCACGGGAAAAAATGAGCGCGCCGACCTATCAGGAATTCCAGGCGGATCGCTTTCCCATCGTTGACAAGGACGGCGCCCGCATCAAAGTGATCATCGGTAGCTGCAACGCGACAGCGGCGCCCATCAATGATCCGGATACCCAGGTTCAGTACCTGGATGTCACGCTGGCGGCGGCCGGGCATTTCAGCCATGCGCTACCCGCCACCCTGCAGGGCTTCATCTATGTGTTCGAGGGCCAGGCCGCGGTCGACAGCCATGCCCTGCCCCGGCATACCTTCGCGGTGTTAGGAGACGGTGATCAGTTGCGCGTCGATGCCGGTCCCCAAGGTGCACGCTTTATTCTGGTAGCGGGCAAGCCCCTGGGCGAACCCATTGTGCAATACGGCCCGTTCGTGATGAATACCCAGGAAGAAATTCGTCAGGCCTTCACCGACTATCACAACGGCACCCTGGTGCAACGCAAGGCCGACGTCAATCCTTGAACAAGCGCTTCCGTAGCCCCTCGGGACGGATACGCCGGCTTCCGACAACGGCGCACCCCCGCCGATACGAAGCCTTGGTGAGCACTCAAAAACACCGTTTCGATCCGGGACAGCGGCGGGGCGCCGGTCTGCCGGTCACATCATTTACACTTAAATAACAATATGATAGACCCTGCCATGCCCATAACAACAGCTCCCTGAACCACCCGCTTACACCAATCTGTTCATTACCCAGCACTGCAGGTGCCGATCATTGGAGCCGCCCGCGATTAATTGTTTATCACTATCATAACAATAGTTATTAACGTTTTTACCTATCATTGCGATCCGCGCATAATGTCTCCCATAGCGTAATCACCAAGCAAACAGAACCATTTTTCAACAAAGGAGACTATCCATGTCAGCAAACCACGAAGGTCAACGGGTACCCACTGTCATTTTTAAAACCCGCCGCAACGGGGAGTTCGTCGACGTTAGCAGTGACCAATTATTTCATGGCAAGACCGTGGTGGTGTTTTCCCTGCCCGGCGCGTTCACTCCCACCTGCTCCTCCACCCACCTGCCCCGGTATAATGAGCTGGCGGCCACGTTTCAGGAAAACGGCGTCGACGACATCATCTGCATGTCCGTCAACGACGCCTTTGTCATGGATGCCTGGGGCGCGGACCAGGAAGCGGAAAACATCACCATGATTCCCGACGGTAACGGGGAATTCACCGCCGGCATGGGTATGCTGGTGGACAAATCGGATCTCGGCTTCGGCAAACGGTCCTGGCGCTATTCAATGCTGGTCAAAGACGGGATCATCAAAAAAATGTTCGTGGAACCCCAGGTGCCCGGCGATCCCTTTGAAGTCTCTGATGCCGACACCATGCTGAACTACATCAATCCCCAGGCACTCAAGCCGGCGGCGGTGAGCATCATCACTAAACCCGGTTGCCCTTACTGCGCCGCGGCGAAAAAACTGCTCCAGGAACACGGGATGAGTTACGATGAAATCGTCACCGGCCATGATGCCACCTTACGCAGTGTCCGCGCCATCACCGGCCGGGAAACCGTGCCCCAGGTGTTCATTGATGGCGTGCATATCGGTGGTTCCGATGAACTACGTGCGCACTTTGAAAAACAGGCGCGTAATGTGGCGTAAGCACCAGCGTAACAGGCGGGCCCAGCGGCCCGCCTGTTACCACCGGAGATCAACGACATGCTTGAAACATTCGATTTAATCGCCCTCGGCGGCGGCAGTGGCGGCCTGGCGGTGGCGGAAAAAGCGGCGCAACTCGGTGCCAAGGCCGCCGTCATCGACGGCGCACCTCTCGGTGGCACCTGCGTCAACAATGGCTGCGTTCCCAAGAAACTCATGTGGTATGCCGCGCATCTGGCGCACGCCGCGGACGATGCCGGTGGTTTCGGCATCCCGGTTACGCGCAACGCAACGGATTGGCGCCATCTGACTCAAAGCCGTGACCGGTACATAAAGAATATCAACGACTACTGGCGAAGTTATATCGACGACCTCGGTATCACCCATATTGAAGGTTATGGACGCTTTATCGATGCCCAGACCCTTGATGTCGGTGGCCGGCACTACCACGCCCCTCACATCGTGATCGCCACCGGCTCCACACCGGTGGTACCCGAACTGCCCGGCGCGCACCTGGGCATAAGCTCTGAAGGTTTTTTTCAAATGTCACAGCAACCGCGTAACGTTGCCGTCATCGGTGCCGGCTACATCGGCGTGGAACTGGCGGGAATGCTGCGCGCCTTGGGCTCCCAGGTCACACTGTTCGTCCGTGCCCAACAGCTGCTCGCCGGTTTCGATCCGATGCTCAGCAATGTACTGGCGGCGACCATGACACAGCAGGGGATAACATTGCGCCATGACTGGTCCATCACTGAACTCGCCCAAATGGCGGACGGCATCGAGGTGCGTAATGTCCAACGACAACATGACGGCCCCTTCGACAGCGTGATCTGGGCCGTGGGGCGACGTCCCAACAGCGGCGCCCTGGACCTGCAGGCAGCGGGGGTAACCGTGAACGCCAATGGCAGCATCCCCGTGGACGCATTTGAAAACACCAATGTACCGGGCATCTACGCCATCGGTGACATTACCGGCAAAGCGGCGCTGACACCGGTCGCCATTGCCGCCGGCCGACGCCTGGCCGCACGCTTGTTTGCGGGCCAGCATGACAGCAAACTTGATTACGAGAATATTCCCACCGTGGTCTTCAGCCATCCGCCAATCGGCACCGTAGGCCTTACGGAACCCCAGGCGCGCGCGCGATTCGACAACGCGGTAACCACCTACAGCACCCGCTTCACTCCCATGCGCTTCGCGTTGGCCGCCCACGGCAGTACCACCGCCATGAAGCTGGTGTGCGCGGGGCCGACGCAACGTATCGTTGGCTTGCATATCATCGGCGAAGGCGCCGACGAAATGTTGCAGGGGTTTGCCGTCGCGATAAAGATGGGCGCCACCAAAGCGGACTTCGACAACACCGTGGCCATTCACCCTACCAGCGCTGAAGAACTTGTGACATTGAAGGTGCCGGATGCGCCACCCGCCTGAGCATGCCTTGTGAAGCCATCGCCACCTGCCTGGTTGCGCGCGTTGCTTTGCAGCGCCATGCTGCTCGGCCTGACTGGCTGCGCCGCGCCGGGCGCCAAGTTGCGCGCGCTGGCCGTCGATTTCGGCTTTCAGGAAATCACCCTGCAGGGACAACCGTTCGTACATGCGTCTTTCCTGCATGGCGGCACCTCCGCCGGTCACGTGTTGCATGTTTACATCGAGGGTGACGGCAGACCGTTCCCGCGACTCGGCGAGTTTGCGGTGGATCCCACCAGCCGCGATCCGCTGATGTTGAAATTGATGCGCCTGGACCCGGCACCCTCGCTTTACCTGGGTCGTCCCTGCTATAACGGTTTATACAATAAGGAACATTGCACACCGATCTACTGGACCAGTCGGCGCTACGCGCCGGAAGTGGTACAGAGCATGCTGATCGCACTGCGCGCTTATCTGGCAACGGCGCCTTTTGATGACATCGTACTGATCGGGCACAGCGGCGGTGGCACCCTGGCCATGCTCATGGCACGGCAACTGCCACAAACGCGCGCGCTGGTGACCATTGCAGCCAATCTCGACATCGTTACCTGGGCGCAAATGCACGGCTATACACCACTGACCGGATCATTGAATCCAGCGCATGACGTCAATCACACCGCTACTTTTTATCAGCTGCACCTGGCGGGTGCCGAAGACCGGGAAGTACCGTACCAGATCATCGCCAAAGGTTTAGGTGACAGTGGCGCGCCGACCCTGCGCGTGGTCGATGGCTTTGACCACAACTGTTGCTGGGAAACCTACTGGTCCGGAATTCTGCACGAGCTGGCGGTCCGGCATTGGTAGCATTTAAACCGTGGCAAAGCGGCACGCAAGGTGTCGCAATTTAACATCACTTCACACCTATGGATTACCGCAAGTAAGCCGGGAGTAAGCGCAGACCTCTACAGTGTCCAGCTACCAATGTAACAATGTAACGTGGTAAAGCATCCCGCGCAGATCAACATGGAGGTAATTACATGCCCCGCAAACAGCAACTGCCACCAATTTCACTCACTACCACCGATATTTCCGTGCTTGCTTTGACCGCCATCTTGTCCTACGCAATGACACCCGCCGCTTCAGCCGCGCTACGCGACACCAAAGGGTTGAACGCGGTGGAATACGATCTGGCGACTACCGTCCAGACTATTTGCCCCGGCCTGGCGACCAACACCGCGAAGACTGCGGAGCAACAGAATTTGTCCGTTGCCTGTACCGCAATGGTGCGTACTGCAAACATGATTCAGAATACCGGCAACACGGACGGCTCCCTGAACATCACGGAGGAACAGCTGCGCACCGGTCTGGGTGAACTGGCCCATGAAGAAGTACTGGCCCATGGCGCGGTGGCCCGCGATGCGGGGCAGGTACAGGTTACCAATGTAGCCAACCGTTTGAGCGCACTCAAGAGCGGCGCCAAACCCGGAATTGCCCTGAACGATGGCGGCTATGATGTCGGTCTCAATCTTGCCGATGCCACCCCCTCAAGTCGCATGTTGGGCGGAGGCGCCGGTGATCGGCCGCAACTGAGTTGGTATGTCAACGGCGGCGTCAACTTCGGCGACAAGCACGCCACCAGCCGTGAAGACGGTTTCGAGTATCAGGCCGGAGGACTAACCGCCGGCGCCGATCTGCCCATTGGCCCCAACGCGGTAGTGGGACTGGCCGTCGGCTACAACAAATTGAACGCCGACATCGGCGACGCTACCGACAAGGCCTCATCCCATGGCAACTCTTTGTCGCTCTATGGCACCTTGTTATTCGCCGGTTGGAGCGCGGATGCAATTTTATCCGCCAACCGCAGCCAATACACCACGACGCGCGACCTTGCCACCATTTCCTGGGCTGTCAACAATCAGCAAGCGGCGTCCCTCAGCAGCATGCTGCCGTCGCAGATAGAAGGCCATGCCAATGGCAGGCAAAGCAGTGCCGGCTTGGGTGTGACTCGTGATTTCGTGGTCGAAAACTACACCTGGTCGCCGTATTTCAATTTCTCCTGGGCCGACACCAACATCGAAAGTTACAACGAAAGCGGGTACTCCGGCTTGGAACTGGCAATAGGCAAGCAGAGCGTGGAATCAGTGGAAAGCGTCATGGGATTTGATTTCAATAAGTCGGTCAGCAGCGACGCCGGTGTACTGGTACCGCAACTGCGTTTCGAGTACCACCATGAATTCAATGATAGTCGGCAAAACGTCAAAGCCAGTTATCTCTATGACACGACGCACACCGTCTGGAAAGCACCGTCGGATCGTGCAGATCGCAATTACTTTCTTGCCGGCGCCGGTATTTCCGTGGTCAGCGCGGGGGGGTATCAAAGCTTCCTTTACTACGAAACCGCCCAGGACCTGAGAAACATGAAAACCTACCTGGTCCTGGTGGGCGTGCGCGGGGAGTTCTGACGGGCACGACCGTTGCCCGACATCACTTTAGCGTTTGATCCAAGATCGTGACTAAGCCATTAGATTGAATGGCTTAGGCAGTTTCGCCATCTTTCTTTATCCTTAAAACACAATCGCAGAATATTGACTACGGATTGACCGGGCCGTACGCCTGTCACTGTCACTGTCACTGTCACTGTCACTGTCACTGTCACTGTCACTGTCACTGTCACTGTCACCCATCGTCTATAAAAATAATTGATACCTGATGTCTTGACATCACCCGCATCATGGCCTTTACTTTAGAAGCGGTCTAATTCTTAGAATATTTCCAACCATTAAAATGTGTTTACAACTTACAGGACGCACACGGGGAGAGAGGCAGATGAAGCATATTTCAAGACGACAATTCCTTGGTTATTCCATGAAAGCCGGCGCCACAACACTGTTCACAGGCATACTCGCGCCTTCCGCCACCAGTTTTTTTGGATACGGCGGAGTCGCGGCGGCGGCCACCAAGAAGGTATCGCCGTTTACCTTCGCGGTGCTGACCGACGCGCACCTCTATGACATCAAGGATCACAAATTTGATAAATTTCTGGAAAAAGCGGTGGCAGACGTCAATAGCCTGCAACCGCTGCCGGATCTCGTGCTCTATGCCGGTGACATCGGCCAGTCGGGCAAGGAGTCCGAATTGTCAAAGGGCAAAAAAATTCTCGATAAATTGACAATGCCCTACAAAGTCATTCCCGGCGAACATGATTACTATCTGGATTTAGGCAAAGCCTGGCGCGGTTTCTTTGGTGACGACCACTGGTCTTTCGATCATAAGGGCGTGCATTTTATCGGCATGAATTCCATTCTAGTTCCGGATTTCTGGACCATGGCCGGCCTGACGCCCAAGGAACGCATGGGTCGCATGGAGGAACTGGAATGTCATCGCTGCGGCCTCTGGGGAGTCGGCGAGAAACAACTGGAATGGCTGGCGGCCGATGTCAAGAAACTCGGCACCGATACGCCGGTGATTATCATGACGCACTCACCATTGTGGAGTTATTATCCACGCTGGAATTTCCAGACCTATGACGCTCCGGAAATAAATTCCATCCTCAGCAAATTTGAAAAAGTCATTGCCATCCACGGTCATGTGCATCAAGTGGTTTACAACCAGTTTGGCAACACCACCTCCGCCGGCCTGCTTTCCACCTCCTGGCCCTGGCCCTATCCACCGGTGGATCTCCCCTACCCGGAATATAAAATGAATCGGGTGGATCCCGGGGACTTCGAAGACGGTCTGGGTTCCCATAAAGTCGCGATCAGCAGTGACTTCAGCGGCGAAGTTGACTATCGGGCGTTCTCGCACCTGTTGCCGGAGAATGTAAAACGTGGCCTCAAAATGTGATTCCGGGGAGATAACAACAATGAATATCTTAACCAAACAAACTTATATGCGCCTATCCTGCGTTACCGCAGTCACGGTAACGGTGTTAACCATCATGCTGATGACCGATGCCGCCGCCAAATCACCGCGCAGCGACCAACAGATCGCGCAGGAACGACAGGCGCTGCTGGAAGCCGTGGCTAAAGGTGACGGTTTGTGGCATGACGGTAAACTTGGCACCAATGGCCTGGCGTGCGGCAATTGCCATCCGGATGGTTCCGCCACCAACCCTCATACCTGGCCGAAGTATCAATCCAATCTGGGCAAGGTCGGCACATTGCGAGAAATGATCAACTGGTGTATTACCGTGCCTATGCAGGGCAAACCTCTGGCTTATGACAGCACGGAAATGGTCGCCATGGAAACTTATGCTACCTTTGCACACCGCGGCGTGGCCATTGATCCAGGCAAGGATGAACAACATGGCGCCATGCCCGTTGCCGGAGGCCCTGGCTATCCCACACATTGAACGACCCCCATTGACGTTCCCGCCAATGCCATCATTGGCGGGATTTCTTTTGCGTCAATTACTGCCGCGCCTGTCTCGACAGGCGCGTATTATCCTGACACTCACTATTGCACTGTTACCGACAGTGGCAAGCCATGCCGAGGAATGTTGGTACTCGGTAAAAAGCCCGGTGCAGCCGGATATCCGTCTTGACATCAATGACGATGGCACGGTCACGGACATCGATTCAGGACTCACCTGGATGCGTTGCAGCCTGGGACAGGAATGGACGGGCGAGTCTTGCCGAGGTGAACTGGCAACGATGAGCTGGAGCCAGGCACAGCAAAATATTTCCGAAATGAATGATCAAGGCGGGTTTGCCGACTTCCGCGACTGGCGTCTGCCGCGGCTCAATGAACTCGCCACCATTGTCGACCTTGCATGCAAGTCGCCACGGGTAAACACTCGAATTTTCCCGGACACGCCTGCCGCCGGCTACTGGAGCGACAGCAGCACGTCCTACGCGCCTGATTACGCTTACATGCTTTCTTTTGGCGGTTCGGGTGTGTTGCTGGCGGCGAAATCGGACAGTTATCGGGTGCGGCTGGTACGCGGCCGCGAATAACAAATGGCGGCCACGATCCGGCGCCGCGAAGGTCTGGGTCGCCGGCGCTCCATGGACGCCACGCAAGCGCCGCCCCTCAAACGCACAACGCCCCTGTTGTCAGGGGCGCCGTGTGTACTGCTAACCAAACAATTAAAAAGTCTAGCCCTTCGGCTTACGGGACTCCGCCCACTTCTGATACTGCTGCTCGTCAAGCTTGCCATTCTTGGAAATCTTTCCGAATGCCTTGGCTAGAGACTTGTCAGCTTTAGCTTCCTTGTCGTCAATGGCACCATCCCGATTGGCATCAAGGCGCATAAACTGCGCCGTAAACGGATTGGCGGATTCTTGCATCGCTGGCTCAGCCTCTGCCTGCGTCGACGTGGTTGACACAGGGGATGCCGCAGCCGGCGCCTTACCAGCTTCTTCCGCACCGGCCAATCCGGCACCGAAGGATACAACTACCGCTACCACACCTGGAATCACCTTATTCATAGATACTCCTTGAGCATGAAGACCGTTAACTTACTGTTTGTTTGTCTGCATACACTATACTTGCGAACGCAGATCGCCAATAGCATAGCAAATCACGGTGAAGATATAAGAGGGAACGAGAAATATTTTTATCAGCGTTGCCACTATTTCCCTATATTTAAGACAATATATCGTCAGACTCGCATTAACAGTCACTCGGATTTATGCATCAACAAATTTGAATTTCCGTGACCATGATTTTTAACGATCGTTTACCTATAACGTAAAAAATATCACAATTGCACCTCGCTCGTTAATCACCGATTAAGAATCAGCCAGTGAATCTCAATCAAGGTTTTCGCATGCGTTAATCACCGCATCAAACAATTGTTCGGGACCAAATTCGAGCGAAAACATTGTGGCACTCGTCATGCGCTACAGATGCAACACACGCCATGTTTCAAAACATGAACTCAACAGCAAAACCACCATCTGACCCCGTTGCTCACTGACACCCGGCATCCCTGAATTCTCTGCCGGATCGACACGAGACCACCTGAATCGACGACTCGGTTACGTGCACAAACGCACCGACATTCCATCAAGCCGTTACACTCGGTTACAATCCGTATTACTACGAAACACCCCCGACATATTGCCGACATTGCCTTGTATTATGATCACGCTACGGCTAAGGTAGGACTGTAGCCATGCGTCATTACATGTCACTGGATAAGGCAAATGCGATTTCTGACACACTCATGGATAACACTGGCAATTGTGCTTTGCGCCAGTAGCGCGACGTATGCCGGCACCGACGCACGCACTCGCGATCTCCTGCGTCAAATTGATGATCTGTGGCGCGGCGACTCTTCCCACGGCATCATGCGGATGGAGGTCAAAACCGCTCACTACGCTCGCCAGATGACCATGGAAGCGTGGTCCAAAGGCACGGAGCAAACACTGGTGCGCATTCTCAGTCCGGTCAAGGAAAAAGGCACTGCCACTCTGAAATCGGGCACCAATATTTACAGCTACCTGCCCAAGACCGACCGCACCATTCGGCTGACATCCGGCATGATGGGCGGCTCGTGGATGGGCAGCCATTTCACCAATGATGATCTGGTACGCGAATCCCGCCGGGAAGACGAATATGACGCCGCCATCAGTTTTGAAGGGCGTCGCGGCGAGCAGGATGTCATCGAATTCACGCTTGTGCCGAAATCCGACGCCGCCGTAGTGTGGGGCAAAGTAGTCTTGACCATACGCAGCACCGACCATATACCACTTTCAGAAATTTACTACGATGAAGACATGGCGCTGGCACGCAGTTTCAGCTTCAGTGCCGTAAAAAATATGGCCAACGGGCCACGTCCGACGGTGATGCAGGTAACGCCGGCGGACCACTCGGAAGAATACACGCGCGTCATCTATGAACAACTGGAACTCAACGTCCCCATCAATGATGAATTATTTTCGCTCACCCGTCTCAAGCAACGATGAAGACGCAGACTGGAAGCCAGGGAGGCCCCGTTAATCCATGCGCCTCATGACACTTGCCGCACGCAACGTCGTCCGTAACTGGCGGCGTTCCATCGTCACCACCGGTGCCATGGCGTTCGCAGCCGCCATTATGATTTTGTTCGCCTCACTGATGGCAGGCCTGTTGCGTGACAGCGAGCGCAACGCGGTAACCATGAATCTGGGTGATCTGCAAATCCACGCATCCGGCTATCGGGACGATCCGGATCTTTACAAGCGCATCGACGACGCGCAACAACTGGTGGCGCGACTGCAACAACAGGGATTTCATGCCAGCCAGCGCCTCTACGGATTCGGCCTGGCGGCGGCAGGCACTACCTCCGCGGGCGTGCAACTGCGCGGTGTCGATATCGACAACGAGAACAGCGTCACCCAGATGCATCGCCACTTGGTCGCCGGCGAGTGGTTGACGGAAACCGATCCTCACGGCGTGATTATCGGTCGCAAACTTGCCCGCTCACTCGGGGTACGCACCGGCGACGAGATCATTTTTGTGGGCCAGGCCAGCGACGGCTCCATGGCAAATGATTTGTATCGGGTGCGTGGCATCTTGAAATCCATCGGCGAGGAAGTCGATCGTGCCGGTCTGTTTATGACCCTGGACGCCTTCCGTCAGTTGATGGTACTTCCGGATGGCGCGCATGAAATCGCGGTGCTGCGCGCCAACCCGGACAGCGATCTCGACCTCGCACTGCACACGGTCACCGCTTTGGCACCGGGTTATGAAACCCTGGACTGGCGCCAACTCAGTCCGGTGGTGGCACGCATTCTGGAGATGGCGGATGTACAAACCATCGTTATGGTCATTATTACTTACATCGCCGTCGCCACTATCGTGCTTAACGCCATGCTGATGAGCGTGTTCGAGCGCATCCAGGAATTCGGCGTCATGAAAGCGGTGGGAGTTACGCCCTGGCAAATCTTCGGTCTGGTGTACCTGGAGACGCTGTGGCAAACCGCGACCGCGGCCACCGGCGGCTCCGTCATCGGCTATGCTATCGCTGTGTATTACCAGACCCATGGTATCGATCTCAGCAATATCGCCAGCAGCGCTTCTTTCGGCGGCATCGCCCTGGACCCGCTGTGGCGCGCTTATATTACGGCGGACAGCATTGTCATCCCGGTGCTGTTTCTGTTTTTGATCGCCGGCCTCGCCGTCATTTATCCGGCCCTGAAAGCCGCGCTGATCAGGCCGGTCAGCGCCATCCATCACAGGTGATTCGCATGAAACTGACCACCATGGCCTGGCGAAATCTGTGGCGGCGCAAACGCCGTACGGCGATCACCGCATTTTCCATTGCTTTCGGCGTTTTGCTGGCGGTCACCTTCACCGGCAGCGGCGATTACGTCTATACCAACATGATCAACACTGGCGCGCAAATGGGTCTGGGTCATATTTCCGTGGAGCCCAATGGCTACAATCAGACACCCGGCCTGGACAAACGTATACACCAGACGACCGCGCTGCGACAACAACTGATAATGATGCCTGGCGTCAGCGACGCTATCGTCCGCATCATGGGTCAGGCAATGTTCGCCAGCGCTCGTAAAAGTGTTGGTGGTGCTTTCATCGCCGTAGATCCGGCACAGGAGAGCAGTGTCAATAATCTGTTTATACGCTCGATAATCGCAGGCTCCCGATTTACCGACAGCAATGGCCAGGGCATCGTGATCGGCAGTCGCATGGCGCAAAAACTCGGTGTCACCATCGGCAAGAAACTGGTGTATACCACCACCGATGTCAACGGCGAAATCGTCAGCGAAATCGCGCGGGTCAGCGCCATTTTCCAGACCGGGGTCACGGAAGTCGATGGCGCCATGGCGCTGTTGCCTCTGGATCGGGTACGCGGCACCTTGCGGTATCAGGCGGATGATGCCACCCTGGTAGCCATCACCATCAAAGATCATCGAGCCACGGATGCCATGACCGCAGGCATCGCGGCGCAAGTGGCCTTGCCGGAGCGTGAAGTGCTGAGCTGGCGGCAGACCCAACCGGATCTGGCCGGTCTGATCGCCATGGACCGGAGCAGCAATTATGTCACGCAAACCCTGATTGGCTTGCTGATTGCCGCCGGCATACTGAATACCTTACTGATGAGCGTACTGGAACGCACCCGGGAATTCGGTGTCATGATGGCTATCGGTATGTCGCCACATACCTTGTTTCGTCTGGTCATTACCGAGTCTTTGTGGCTGGCGATCATCGGTCTCGTGTTTGGCATCGTAATCACCGCTCCCTGGTATCATTATCTCAACACCATCGGCATCGATTTTTCCGGAGCCATGGGCGACGACTACAGCGCCGGCGGCGTGCTCATCGATCCGGTAATGAAGGTCTACCTGTACCGGGAAAGCGTCATTGCCATTCTGGCAGGCGTATTTGGCCTTACACTCGTGGCCGGCATCTACCCTGCATGGCGTGCCGGCCGGATTCCACCGGTGGCAAGCCTCAAGACACTATGAGCCAATTGACTAACTGCGACAATGGATAACGTTATGGACACTCACACGCATATCGTGCGCCTGGAGCGTGTCAGCAAGATTTACCATCAGGGAAAAATCGCGGTACATGCCGTCGACAATCTCGATCTGGAAATCGATGTCGGTGATTTTTGCACCCTGTGCGGACCCTCCGGCTCCGGCAAGACCACGGTCTTGAACATGATCGGCGGTTTGGACGTACCCACCAGTGGCCACATCTACCTGGAAGACAGGAAACTGGCAACTCTGAACCGATCGCAATTGTCCAGGTTACGGCGCGACCGCATTGGATTCGTGTTCCAAGCCTACAATCTGATCCCGGTAATGACCGCTTATGAAAATGCGGAATTCGTGCTGCGTCTGCAGGGACAACCGGAAACCCAGTGCCGGGAACGGGTCATGGCGATCTTGAAAGAGGTGGGCCTGGAAGGCCTGGAACACCGACGGCCCGACGAGATGTCCGGCGGTCAGCAACAACGGGTCGCCATCGCGCGCGCCATTGTCACCAACCCGGCGGTGGTGCTGGCCGATGAACCCACCGCCAATGTCGACTCGGTGACTGCCGGCGCGTTGCTGGACCTCATGCAAAAACTGAACGAGGAGAACAACATTACCTTCTTGTTCTCGACCCACGATCAGCGGGTAATGGATCGCGCGCGGCGCCTAATCCGCTTGCGCGACGGTAAAATCGAGTATGATGACGTACGCAGCCTGCCCGGATAACATACGCATGGTTATGCAACGCCACCCTGCTACGCGCACCAGAGTCATGCTCACCACCATGTTGTGGCTACTGGGCACGGGCACGGCGCTGGCCCTGAACTCCTGGCAGCACGACACGGGCAGCGTTGACACGGATCTGATGTTGCGCGCTATCGCCATGACCTGGCACAACCCTGACGATGACTTTCTGTATCGCGAGCGCACCGGGTCCGGTGCCGGACTGGTGGGCCGCCTCGTTATGGACGGCTCCTATGGCGACCACCTGGCGTTCAAATTCAACCTCTACCAGACCTGGTTACCCCATTCACTGGCCGGCGGCAACGCGACCGTTGGCGCGGCGCTGGATGTGGAACGCAGCGCTACCCTGGAACGCAGCTTCAGCGACACGGACTATGCACATCAGGCGGTGGATATCGCGCAAATCACCTGGTCCCGTCATGACTTGCATGTCACCGTGGGACGCCAGGCCATTAACCTGGCCACCACCTTTTATTTCACGCCCAATGATGTATTCGCACCCTACGCGGCACAGACGTTCTATCGCGTCTACAAGCCCGGTGTCGATGCGCTGCGCGCCGAATATCGACTCGGTGCGTTATCAACGGTCAGCGCGTTGAGTGTGCTGGGTTATCGGCGCGACCCGAACACGGCCACAGGCTGGAGCGACCATGCCAGCAGCGCACGCGCTTCCCACCTGGTGCGCTACTCCACCGCGGCCGGCGGCACGGACCTGGCGCTGTTGGCCGGCAAAGTGCGCACATCCAGGCTGTTGGGAGCGGCCGTGCAGGGTGAAGCATTTGACTGGCTGGGCATCCGCATGGAAACCCACTACGCGCAACCGGACGACCAGCAATTACATCCCCGATTGGAACTTGCCATCGGCCTGGAACATCGTTTCGAGAACAGCCTGGACACGCACCTGGAATGGTTCCGGCACGGATCAGGCGTCGGGCACAGTCGCGAGTATGCAACCGTTACTCCGGAATCCGACACACCCGGTTATCTGGCGCGACACTATCTGGCAATGGGCGGCAGCTATGAACTCACACCGTTACTCAATGGCCAGATATTGCTGCTATCCAATATCATCGACCACTCCACCCTGCTCGGCATCAGCGCGCTATATTCGTTGTCGGATGAAGCGGAATTATCTTTGGGTGTGAATCTTCCCGGCGGCAAAGCTCCGCGCAATGGAGTGCTGCGCAGCGAGTATGGCGCGGCGCCGGCACTGCTCACGCTGGAGATACGCAGGTTTTTCTGAGAGGAAACGACGGCTGCGCCGTTTGCTTCCCGTCGCCAATAAACAGCGCTGTTGATACCCGCTCCCTGAATCAACCGGTTTTTCGCCAGGCGTGCTTTGGGTCCTGACCTGAGCCGGCAATATCGGATTGCCTCCTGCCTAGTTCAAATCCGCCGCGTGGGCACGCAGCAACTCCATGGGCACGATTTCCAACGCTTTTTGGTGGGTGCCGCGTAAAAACACCTTAGGTGCCATGCCATGATTATAAGCCTGCAACCAGCGGGCGGCGCACAAACACCATTTATCACCGGCACGCAGTCCGGGAAAGCTCATGTCCGGCGCGGGTGTGGACAAATCATTGCCTTGAAACCTTGAGTATTCCAGAAACACGTCGGTAACCTTGATGCACACCGTATGGGAACCGATATCCTGCTCGTGGGTATTGCAACAGCCGTCGCGAAAAAACCCGGTCACCGGATTCTCGCTGCAACTTTCCAAGGGCTCGCCGAAAACATTGACCGACGATTCCATCTCCATAAATTCCTGCATGATTACCTCTCTCACCTGCAATGGATCCCGAACGGGACCGTCATTATAGAAAATTCCCGCGCCAGTCTCTATCCCGTAATGCCCCGCAAGCCAACGGGTAATGTAAGTGTTTCCCGACGCACGCAATTCGCATAGAATGCAGGGCCACAGCACCCTACCAATGGCACCCATGAACATGATTGACGACACACCCGCTACCGAAGACACGCCAATATCAGCGCTGATTCTCCGAAAAAACGAAGATCGGCGTCTACGGGCGGGCCACAACTGGATTTTCAGCAATGAAGTGGATATCAAACGCACGCCTTTGGTAGGGCTGCTGCCCGGGATGGCGGTACGCATTCTGGATTGTCATGAGAAATTCATCGGTTATGGCTATGCCAATCCCCACGCGCTGGTTTGCGCCCGCGTTGTCAGCCGGCAACCCGACTATCCGCTCACCAAATCGTTAATGGTGCACCGGCTCAATGTGGCGTTATCGCTTCGTGAACGCCTGTTTGAACATCCCTGTTATCGCCTGTGCTACGGCGACAGTGACGGCCTGCCCGGACTCGTGGTTGACCGCTACGGCGACTACCTGGTGGTTCAAATCATGGCCGCCGGCATGGAATGCGTTAAAGACGATATCGTCACCGCACTGTGCCAAGTGTGTAATCCCAAAGGCATTCTGTTGCGTAATGATAACCCCATGCGTGAACTGGAGGGTTTAGACAGTTACGTGACCACGATTTTCGGGGAAATACCTGACACCGTTACCATTAACGAAGGCAGCGCGCAGTTTCACGTGCCCCTGTTGCACGGTCAGAAAACAGGCTGGTTCTTTGACCACCGCCTGAACCGGCAACGCATGACGCATTATGTCAAAGACAAAACCGTGCTTGATCTGTTCAGTTATTTGGGTAGTTGGGGCATTCAGGCGGCGCTGGCCGGCGCCCGGGAAGTAACTTGCGTAGACGCTTCCGCCAGCGCCCTGGAGCTGGCCGAGGAAAATGCGCGCCTCAACAATGTTGCGGACAAAACGTCGGTATGGAAACAGGATGTATTTGAAGCATTGCGCGAACTGCGCGCCCAAAACCGGCGATTTGACGTCGTCATCCTCGACCCGCCGGCATTCATCCAACGCCGCAAAGACGTCAAAAACGGCATCGAGGCCTATCGGCGTGTCAATCAACAAGCGATGCAGGTGCTGGCCAGAGACGGGATTTTAATCAGTGCTTCGTGTTCCGCGCACCTTGACAGTGACACCCTCAAGGATCTGCTGCTCAAAACCAGCCGCCACCTGGACCGGCATCTGGTGATCACCGAACAGGGGCACCAGGGCCCGGACCACCCCATTCACCCGGCAATGCCGGAAATGGAGTACTTAAAAACATTCTTCTGTCGGGTCTTACCCAGTCTGTAAATTAGGGACCTTTGCGCCATCTGGAGTTATCCATAACCCATGCAGATGGCACGCAGGTCCAAACCGCTAGCGACGATATCAGGTGTTGATGTTGATATCACCGATGTTCGTATTGTCGGCTACACTGCCACCTTGGGCCACTTGCTCTTGGCCGGTGAAAGCATTACCGGTAAATGCACTGCCGAAACCCGCACCCAACCCCATGCTGGCCAGCACGCCGGTGCCAACACCTACGCCTGCAGAATCTGCGTTTCCAGAAGCGGCACCTGCGACACCGATGTTACCGGCATCGCCACCAGATTTCAAATTTCCGACTTGATCTGACATTTGTTTGTCCTCCGTTAAGTTCATGGGTTGTTGTTCACTCGACGGGGAAATAGTAACCGCGCACCGGGCACACCGACACCGGCATAATGCCGAACTCAGTGTGATATATTCCCACGGGACTGACTTCAGTGCTTGTCGGTATCGGCAATGACCATCCGGTCCGGAGTCTTGCCTGATTGATACCGCTGCCACATGGCGTGATAGGCCTTTTCAAGGTTTTGAACACTGCGCCGGGTATCGAACAAGGGGAGCTCCATGCGCTTGGCGAGCAAGTCTGCTCGATATTGCCGCAGCTCATCGGGATGGTTGGCCAATTGCACCGCAATGCGCTCATATTCCTCGATATCATTGGCCACCAAACGTCCCAGGCCGGCAGCATGCAGAATACTGGCGCCCATGCGTGAAGCATAGGTATCGCCGGCACAAGTGACCACCGGCACACCCGCCCACAACGCATTGCTGGCGGAAACGTGCGCGTTAAAATACAAAGTATCCAGAAACAGGTCAGCGCAAGCCTGTTGGGCGAGATATTCCGGTTTGCTCAAGGACCGGCCGGTGGCAAAGATCACACGCTCGGGATCAATCCCCAGCGCTTGTGCCTGACCCCGAATATTGCTCTGCGCCTCGGGATGCGCCGGCAACAACCACAACACGCTGGCGGGCACTTGCTGCAGAATGCGCATCCAGGCGCCGAACACGCGCGGTTCGATCTTGTTGATGCGATTAAAGCTGCAAAATACAAAAACATCTTCCGGCAACCCCCATGCCGTGCGCGATGTATTGACATCTCCCGAGGCTTGTTGGTTATTGGCGATTTGAGATGAGACCGGCAGAAACACGCAGGCCTCTTCCATATTCTTCTCCAAGGCTGGCAGTGTCAGCAGGGCGTCCGTAACAAAGTAATCGATAAAAGCGCCACCGGTGTTACCCGGGTAACCCAGATACATGGCCTGTACCGGCGCCGGCCGTAACGCCAGAATCTCGGGGCGGGCGAAGCCGGTATAACCGCCCACATCCACCAGTATATCGATACTGTCCGCGTAAATCTGGCACGCGGCCTCATTGACGGTGAGCGCGCTGATATCGCGAAACACATCGGCGTCCATGGCGAATTTCTTGCGGTAGTCGCTATTGTCATCAGGTCCCTGGGAATAAGCGTAGACATCGAACTCTTTACGATCATGCAGCTCCAGCAGACGCCACATGAGATTGCCCATGGGATGATTGCGAAAATCCGGAGAGATATAGCCGACTCTAATGCGACGCGCTGATTTGCGGTTGGCGTAGCGCGAAGCAAAATTAAGTTTTTGCCGAGGCGCATTCATTCTTTCAGCAATCGCGCGGGCGTGATTTCGCACCAGCAATTGTTGCTGATGCATGCTCCAGGGAAGGCAATGCAGATCGAACAGCGAAAGATTGCAGTGCTCACCCGCGGTCAGACACTTTTCCGCGGCCGCCCACAAACGTTGCACCAGCGCTTCCCGTTGCGACCAATCGCAGATCATGCCGCTGATCTTGACCAGCAATTCCAGGGCGTGCAGATTTTCCGGGACGTCATGCAGAATCATGCCACACACCGCTTGCGCATGCTGCCAGTTACCAGATTGCAGATAGAGGCGCGCCATATTCAAGCGCGCCGGAATAAAGCTCGCATCCTGCGTCAGCACTTCCTGATACTCCCGCAGCGCGGATTCCAGCCGTCCCTGTCTGTGACACAGGGACCCGTAGGCGTTACGCACTTTCAGACTGCCGGGATTCAGATATAACACGTGCTGGTACAGGCTCTGCGCCTTATCGTAGGCGCATTGCTGCTGCCACGTCACCGCCCATGCGTAGAACCACTCCTCCAGCTTGGGATTCGAAGCATACAGGGCACGGGCTTCATCAACATGCTCCATATCGAGCAAATCGAACAGACGCCGCACCATGGGACGTTCGTTTTCAGCGATCGTGGTCATGAACTCCGCCAATGCGGACACCGGAAACGCGGCGGAACGTCTGACTGAGACATCGGAATACAGCATGCGCTATCCTTTTTTTGAGAGGGCAACGACTTGTTTACGCATTATATATGAGGTAACCCGTCAGGCAATGCCTGCAACACCCCACACGCCGGTTACTGTTATTCTAACGGACAATTACCAGCAAATACTGCACCACTTTTGCTGGTACAACGCGGGTAAAGCGACCACTTATCTAAAAAATGCCTGTAATCCACATCTCTAATAACCGAAACTTAGTCTTCAACATGACAAAACGAAATGCGGCAGACGGCATAGCTCGGGCTCTGGCGCGGGTTGCCTGACTGCAACCAATCTCATGCCTGTCAATCGAGAACGGCGGATAGCGCTGCAGCGATTATTTAAGGCGGTAACTTGCTTGTTGATTACCCGCCAGCTTCTATTACTCGATCGAAGACTGGTTCCGTTGCAAAGAAACGGTGTGTAATACCTACCCTGCGCCAGCGCAGGAAGCATCACCGATACCACGACGCGGATACTTGTTAAATCCTCCAGTTTTGTTAAAAGTTTTCTGGGTTCAAGACGATAGCCTCTAAGACATGCTTACAGTTTTTATGTGACAAAAATTTACATCGCTTATGGACCAGGACATGACCAACAAACTCGTCGATCCCGTATTGGAAGCAACCCGCAATGTGTTTGTCACCATGGCGCGTCTGGAACCACGGGTCGGAACGGCGGAAATAAAAACCGATGTGCGCGCCCGCGGCGATGTTACCGGCCTGATCGGCATCGAGGGCATCGGTATCAAAGGCTCGATGGCCATTACCTTTCCGGAAGCGGTCATCCTCGATCTTACCCAACGCATGTTGCAAATGGAGGTCGATACCATTGACGACATGGTGCGCGACCTGGCGGGAGAACTCTCCAACATGGTACTGGGCGGCGCCAAATGCCTTCTGGAAACCCAAGGTTATGACCTGGGACTTACCCTGCCCAAGGTCCTGTACGGTAAAGACCATACGGTAGACCACCTGTTGCACAGTCCCACCCTGTTACTCCCCCTGACCACGCCCTCCGGTACCTTCTACATCGAAATCTGTTTCTCCGAGTTCCACGACGCCTAGCACCGCGGGCTTAATCCGACCTGACCCATGGTGGCAACGCCACTGACCCGTCCTCGATTACCTCTCCCCGTGACACTTTGGTGTATCATAGTGGCTTTAATGACGCACGGGATTGATGGGCTTATGAGTGATGTTCCAGATTTTACGGAATCAGAGATGCAAGTGGTTCGGGACACTCTGCGGGAAAGGTATAAAACCAATAAGGAAATTCATCTCGCAGACACGGAACTGCGCTTGAATCCGGATTCCACCACCCTCTCATCCTGCCCCGCGATCTATTGGGAGCACGGAGACTGTCATTTTGTCGTCTGTAAAGTCGGCAAACAACGTTATTTTTGCCAGTTTTTTTACGGCCGTAACGAGCAATTCGGCACCGGCCGGGACGAGTACGATGACATCCTGGAATGCCTTGCCACATTACTGCGGGTGCAGGCTGACCATGAGTTGTCCATTAACAAAAAGAACGAAGGTTAATTGCATGACAATAAACATTACTGATGTAAAGGATTATTTGCTGGGGTTACAGGATTCAATCTGCAACACCCTGGCGGCAGTGGACGGTGGCCCAGGTTTTCACGAAGACAGCTGGGAACGTCCCGGTGGAGGCGGTGGGCGCTCCCGCGTGCTGGAGGACGGCGCTATTTTTGAAAAAGGCGGCGTCAATTTCTCCCATGTGTTTGGCAGCGGACTGCCGGCATCCGCCACTGCCCACCGCCCGGAATTGGCGGGACGCAATTACCAGGCCCTGGGCGTTTCCCTGGTGATTCATCCGCGCAACCCCCATGTGCCGACCTCCCATGCCAATGTGCGCTTTTTCATCGCGGAGAAGCCCGGCGCGGACCCGATCTGGTGGTTCGGCGGCGGTTTCGATCTGACTCCCTATTACGGCTTTGAGGAAGACGCCAGACACTGGCATAAAACCGCGCAGGCCGCTTGCATGCCCTTTGGTGACGATGTCCACGGCAAATATAAAAAATGGTGCGACGACTATTTTTACCTCAAGCACCGGGATGAACCCCGCGGCGTGGGTGGCTTATTCTTCGATGACTTGAATGAATGGGGCTATGAGAAGTGCTTCGCCTTCATGCGCAGCGTGGGCGATCATTACCTGCCGGCCTACGCGCCGATTGTGGAAAAACGCAAGGATATTCCCTACGGTGAACGGGAACGGGATTTTCAATTGTACCGGCGCGGCCGTTATGTGGAATTCAACCTGGTATTCGACCGCGGCACCTTGTTCGGTTTGCAGACCGGGGGTCGCACCGAATCCATTCTGATGTCGCTGCCACCTTTGGTGAAATGGCGTTACGACTGGCACCCCAAACCCAATACTCCCGAGGCCAAACTCTACGATGTTTTTCTAAAACCTCAGGACTGGGTCAATCGCTGACGTACCTGTGACCGTCGCGCGACGCAATCAGGTACGCATCATCGGTGGTCAATGGCGGGGCCGCAAGCTGGATTTCCCGGACGTTGAAGGCCTGCGGCCCACGCCCGACCGGGTGCGTGAAACCGTATTCAACTGGCTGCAACCGGTCATCGCCGGAGCCCGCTGTTTGGACATTTGCGCCGGCACCGGCTGCTTTGGCATCGAAGCCGTATCCCGTGGCGCCAGCTACGCCTTGTTGGTGGAAAATAACACCGCTGCCGTCAACGCCATCCAGGCCATGGTGACTAAACTGCAGACCGACCAGGTCAACGTGCATCGTGGTGACGCCCAGGCATTTCTGGCGCACCCGGCACCGGATCAGGCACGATTCAATATCGTGTTTCTCGATCCGCCCTATGCATCGCAACTGATGCTCCCCTGCCTGCAGCGAGTTTGCACTCCCGCCTGGCTGGCTCCCGACGCTTTACTTTATTTTGAAATGCCCAAATCCGCGACGCCCGTCGCCTTGCCGGCCACACTGACCGTCGTAAAAGAGAACAGCGCGGGACAAGTCGCTTATTTTCTTGCCCGCTATCGCGCGCCCACTTGACAGCACCCGGAGAAGTCCGAATGATGAACCTATTTTATTGCTGGCAGAAGCGATCATGACTGGTACCGTTATCTATCCGGGCACTTTTGATCCCATCACCAACGGCCACACCGACCTGGTGCAGCGGGCGGCGCGCGTGTTCGAGCACGTTATCGTCGCCGTGGCCGCCAATCCCACCAAACAGCCCTATTTTTCCCTGGAGGAACGTGTCGAACTGGCACGCAGCGCGGTAGCGGAACAGAAAAACATCACCGTCACCAGTTTTGACGGTTTACTGGTGGACTTCGCCCGTACTCAGGGGGCCTCGGTGCTGCTGCGGGGATTGCGCGCGGTGTCGGATTTTGAATATGAATTCCAGTTGGCCAACATGAACCGCAAACTGGCGCCGGATATTGAAACGGTGTTTTTGACACCGGCCGAACATTTTGCCTACATTTCTTCAAGCCTGGTGCGAGAAATCGCCTCATTGGGAGGCGACGTTTCACCCTTTGTCCACTCGAAAGTTGGGGCTGCACTTTATAAACGGATCAGCTAATATTTTGTCTCACGACCCTTATTTAACATATTCTTTTGGCTTACGATTACCGGTGTAAACTCCATGGCGTTAATGATTACTGACGAATGCATCAATTGTGATGTTTGTGAACCCGAATGTCCCAATTCGGCGATTTACCAGGGCGAGGAGATCTATGAGATCAATCCCGATCTGTGCACCGAGTGTGTCGGACATTACGAGACACCACAGTGCGTGGATGTTTGTCCTGTGGACTGTATTCCCAAGAATCCGGAGCGCCCGGAAACCCAAGATGAACTGCTCGTGAAATACCAGCGACTGATCGCCCAAGCGGTTGTGTAGCAACACATTTCTGCAGTCGACGGGGGTGCCGTCACACCCGGCGGCAAGCGCTAACCGGACCTTGGCAGCCACGCACCAGCGCCCCAGTAGGGACAAATCACCCAACAATCCCCATGCGCGTTGCGCGGAATGCGAAGCCGGCGGGCTCATTCCCCCCCCCTGGCGACGGCCATTGGGGTTGCCAGGCGCGAGCCAAAATACCTAATGTTTCAATAGGTTATTAAACCTTGGAAGGGCCGGCGGAAAGCTTGCGCCGGCGGGGACCATTGGGTAGACTTGTCCGGCATTAAATACTCCCGCATCAGGGAGCAGTGATAAAAACACGGGGAGAGACAAAATGGCAATTCTGGTTCCTATTATTCTGTTTGTTGGCTTGGTCGTCGTTGCCACCTATCTGGGCGGCATGGCCATCGGTAACATGCAGAGACGTTAAGCATCGCCTGATTTTCAGCGAGGCTGTTACGCGTGAGAGCCCGGCAAGCCCGGGCTTTTTCGCTTATGCATCAAGGTTGTTTTATCCATTGTAGTCCAGCAGTAACGCATGCCGGATGAATAATTTTCGGCATCGAGTAAAGATCATGTCCTCAGCAGCAGAACCAACACTCAACTCACGCATTCTCGTAAAATTCCTCATTACCTCCGCCGCCTGTTTTTTCATCGGCACCGTGCATGGAGTGTTGCAGGTGATGCACCCGATCCGCGACTGGTTGGACGCCATCGGCAGTCCCTACGGCGGTCCCGGTCACATGATCGATCCGCTGGCCCATGCGCACATGAACGTCATCGGCGGCGTGGTCATCTTCATCATGGGCGCAACCTATTACCTGCTGCCCCGCATGCTGGGCACTGAAATTTATTCCCGTAAACTTGTCAATCACACCTATTGGTGGACCACCCTGGGTCTGGCCGGCTTCTACACCACGTTGATGGTCTTCGGCATCTGGGAAGGCATGCTGTTGCTCGCCAATCCCGAGCATTCGGAAATCGTGCGCGAGGCGCACCGTTTCTACGGCCCCACCATCGGTATCGTCTCAACGGTAATGGGCATGGGGTTCTGGGTATTCTTTGCCAATCTGGCCTTAACCGTGATGGCAGTCAAACGCGACTCGAAGCCGTGACCATCCTGGCCTGCGGCTGCCCGGCAACATATCCGGACTGGCACCGGCAGGATATTGATCTCGGCGGTGCCAGCGCCCACATCCTGGGCATCCCCTCGTTTCTGCACATGCCCCTGACGTATAACCTGTACACCGCGCGCCAACGCCAGGATATCGAACAACTGGAGCTCCAGGAAACCTGGCCCGGCCTGATTCTCACCACCACCGGCATGTTTCGCGGCAAGATCATCGCCTTGCTGCAACCCGCCACCTCCCCTTCACGGTTTGTACAAAGCCTGCCTCTGGCCTTCAGCCTGCGCGGCTACTTGCACGACGGCGGCATCGGTACCGTTCGCGAAGCCCACCGCGCGTTACAGGCGGAACTGTTCGACATGGGCCGCATGCCTAAGGAAACCTACCTGTGTTACGTCACCTGCCCGCACTGTGCGCAGTCACGGGGCGGCGACAAAATTCTGGTGTTACGGCGCTGGCAGAGCAGTAGCGTATTGCAAAATCGATTGTCGCGTCAAAAACGCTAACCGGCGGCGTCATTACTTTCAGGGAATCGGCGCGCACCATGAGGTGATCCACCCGGTCACTACGCCAGTTGGTCATTTGCCACAAAGTATTTCGGATCTTCCATCACGTTCACCTCGACCAGATCACCGGCCTTTTTCAGCAATTTCGCGCAATCAGCGCTAAGATGCCGCAGGTGCAGGGTTTTACCCGCTGCTATGTATTTTTCCGCCAGGTTGTCTATCGCCTCGATTGCGGAATGATCCGCCACCCTGGATTTATGAAATTCAATAATCACGTCTTTGGGGTCCGACGCGGGATCGAATAACTCGAGGAAGTTCTTCACGGAACCGAAAAACAAAGGACCGTTTAGTTCATAGATACGGGATCCGTTGTTATCGACATGACTGTTGACATGAATATGCTTGGCATGCTCCCAGGCAAACACCAATGCCGACACAATCACGCCGACAATCACCGCCACCGCCAGATCGGTTACCACGGTAATCCCGGAAACCAACACCAGCACAAAAGCATCGGTTTTCGGAATTTTTCCGAGGATGCGGAAACTGGACCACTCGAAGGTACCCATAACCACGATAAACATGACACCGATGAGGGCCGCCATCGGGATCTGTTCTATCAGGTCGGAGGCGAAAAGAATGAAACACAGCAGAAACAACGCCGCGGCAATGCCCGAGAGCCGCTGGCGGCCGCCGGAATTCACATTGATCATACTTTGGCCGATCATCGCGCAACCACCCATGCCGCCGAACAAGCCGGTTGTGGTATTGGCTATACCCTGGCCGATACATTCCCTGTTACCCCGACCGCGGGTAGTAGTGACATCATCGATCAAACTCATCGTCAGTAATGATTCGATAAGACCGATGGCGGCCAGAATAAAGGCATAGGGGAATATGATAATCAGGGTTTCCAGAGTAAACGGTACCGCCGGAATATGAAAACTGGGCAGACCGCCCTCTATCGACGCCAAATCACCGATGGTATTGGTATTGATATCGAAAATTTGTACCAGGCCGGAGACCAGGATGATGGCAGCCAGGGAGGCCGGCACGGCGCTGGTTAGTTTCGGCAAATAGTGAATAATTCCCATGGTCAACACCACCAGACCCAGGAGTATCCACAGTTTGCTGCCCGCCAGCCACAGTTGCGCTCCCTCGGGAGTGGTAATCTGAAAATGCTGGAGTTGCGCAAGGAATATTACGATGGCCAAGCCGTTAACAAATCCCAACATGACCGGGTAAGGCACGATACGAATGTACTTGCCAAGTTTCAACACGCCGGCGCCAATCTGCAACAGGCCGGTAACAACAACCGCGGCAAACAGGTATTCCACCCCATGTTCGGCTACCAGACTGACCATGACCACGGCCATGGCTCCGGTGGCGCCGGATATCATACCGGGTCGGCCACCGAAGCTTGCCGCCAGCAGTCCCACCATGAAGGCGGCATATAAACCTACCATGGGTTCCACACCGGCGATAAAAGCAAACGCCACGGCTTCAGGCACCAGGGCCAGGGCAACGGTTAATCCCGACAGAATTTCATTTTGAACACAGGCCCGGGAGGGGCAACCTAATCTAAACATCTAAAAACCTCTGTCAAAAACCCAAAACAAAAGGCCGGGCATCCCCGGCCTTGCGCAGCGCTCAGCATCGACGTCAATATCCGAATCTAATGAGCGGTGATCGTGGCGTCCGGCAGCGCCTGCGCCAGCGGAAATTGCAGATACCCGTCACCACCGCCCTTCTTGTGTACCTGCACGTAAAGCACGTCATGCGCCACATCACGGAGCGGCAAGGCCCGGCGATAGACGCCGACGAAGCCGTCCTGAATTGCCTGCTTCCATTCGCCGCCATCGTCGACGCGCAGAGACACGAGCAGGTCATGGGCCTGGGTGTGATTGCGGTTGGTGGCGATCACCAGAAATTCGGTCATGCCGGGGGTCGGCGGACTGGGACGGGTTTCGACGACGAATTGCACGTCTTCCCAGACCTGCGGGCCCAGGGCTGGCGCGGACTTGCCGCCACAGGCACTGAGCAACAGCGCAATAGCGAGCAATAAATTTCTCACTGGACGCTACCCGCGTATTTCTGCAAGTATGCAATAAGCGCTTCCATTTCTTCATCCGTCATGGGTTGATAGGCTTTGGTGACGATGCGCGTTTGCATGCGATAGACAACGCCGGGCCACGAGCTTGCGTCATGGGTATCCGGCGTCGGCGCTCCGTGACAATGGGCGCAGTGTTGTTGCAGCAACATGGCGCCGGCGGATTCCGGTTCCGGAAAACTGACGGCGCTCACCGCCGGCGGTTGAGGCAGCGAGCAGGCACTCAGCAGCACGCTAAGCACACCGGCGCCGGTAGAACACAATACTTTCATTCCCGTTACTCACATCTGAAGATAAAAAACCCGGTGTTACGGGCATCATCACCCGCGCACCGCGTCAACAGGGAAGCCCCGCCCCACGATCCACCGAAGTGACGCGGAAGCCTGACAACATTGTTGCGGAGATCGATCCGGCCTGCGCGCCCGGACTAGCGCGCTGCGGAATCTTTATCCGTCGACTGCTGTTCTTTTCTCAGCACTTCGTCGGGCAGGTGTTCCGGGTCCGAATCCAGGCGACCGGCGTGCGATGAGCCGTAAAAATTCACCATGAAATAGACAAACGTACCGAACACCAACAGGTACAGAATGGCGGCGCCAAATCCCCAATCGATCCAGGGGCGCTCATGTCCGGGCCGATTGCCCCAGAACGGAAAGCTCAGGCCGATGGCCACCAGCAACACCGCCACCACCACGGCGAAAAACCACGGCGGCACGCGGCGCTGGCTTTCCGGAATTTTTTCCACCAGCTCCCAGTCTTCGAGGCCGCGCAAGCGGCGGCGCTCTTCGTCATCGGCATAGCCGAAATTGTCCGCCGGGATGCTGCCCCAGGGCGATTGCACCGGCGTCATGTCCTGCGGTTTTTCCTTGCTGTTTTCACTCATACACCTACCCCTTGGCAACGAAATGTTGCACACGAAAACTGTCGCTCCAGCCGTCATCGGCGCTGGCCTTGATCAAGATGCCATGCAAGCCCGCCGGCAACACCGGATTGATATGTAAATTGATATCGACGCGGCCGGCGCTGTCGAACACCGCCTCGTCCATCGCCAGCACATAGCTGCCCTCCGGCAAGCCCTGCACCTCGATATGCAAGCGCGCCTTCCGATACAGCTTGTGCGACACCGCAATTCGGTAGTCCTGGATGTGGTCCGCAATCTCCAGATCCGCCCGGTAGGCGGTCAAATGATAAGGCTCGTAAGCCCACAAGCCCCAGACCAACATGCCGGTGCCCACGGCGGTAAATGCCAGCGTCCAGCGCAACCGTTCCGACAGGCTGCCGAGGCGGCTGTGCCAGCGCCGCGGGCCGGTAGGCGCATCGTCGCCGATTTTGAAGCGCAACAACCCGGTCTGGCCTTTGCGGGCCTGCAAATTATCGCAGGCGGTGACGCACTCGCCGCAATTGATGCAGGTATCGTAGATATCCGTGGCGCGCGGATCGATGTCGATAAAGCAGGAGGTGACGCACAAATTGCATTTGGCGCATTCTTGCGCCCGTGCCTTGTCGTAAGTGATATGCAAAGTCTGGCGGGTCTTGAAACCGTGTTGCCAGATCTTGTAGACACACATGAAACGGCACCAGAAATGGCGAATAAACGCCGTGTCCACGAAGAACACCAAGGTAAAGATCAAATAAATGTAATGCAATGACGGCGCCAGACGCGCATCGTCCCGAAACAGGACGAAGGACAGAATCACGCCCGGCTCGTAGAAATAAAACAATGGTATCAGGGCGAACAACATCGCCGGCACCAGCAACGCGATGCCCAGCAGCAACCAGTTGAGCAGCCGGTTCTTGCGGCCGGCGACTTGCATAACCTCGCCGTTGAGCTGCAGCTCCGCGCGTTTGCCCAGCAGGCGCCGGGTCATATGATTGGCCCATTCCGCCAGGCTGTTCTGGGGACATGCCCAGCCGCAAAACGCGGTGCCGACACTGGAATAGATGACCACCAGCAAGCTGGCCAGCACCAGCCAGCAGCCGAAGATCAGAAAAAAGTCGGACCACCAGATCTGCCGGTCCAGAATCACGAACGCGCCGGCGACGGGGTCGATGCGCAGCAAGCCGGACACGGGTATCAGAATCGCCAGCAGAACGAATCCCCACTGCACCGCGCGCCGCTGCCAATGAAGCTTCATATCCGCGCTTTTGGACACGACAGTGATCGGGATATTGCGTAATGAACTATTCATGGTCATGAGCGGCAGGGTACCATTTCCCGCTATAAACTGCATCCAGAGACATCATAATAACAAATTATTTCAATGGGTTATGTTATCTGTCGAGGATCCGGCGCGGTCCCGGGCAGGCGCCGGCAAATCCACGTCCAGGGGCGCCACGCGCGTCAGGCGCCCCAAAAATTCACTGGCCTGAGCCGCATCACCTGTGCGCAGCGCATGGCGCCACGCCGCTTTGAGGGCTGGCGCGTGTTCGGGCATGATTTTCAAAATGGCCGCCAGTATTTCCGGTTCCGCGCGGCCAAATACCTGGCGTACATCGCCGCCGCGCTGGATTACCTGCTGCAATTGGTCCCACAAAGCTTGCGCCAGCGTCCCGGCGATCCAGCGATCCGCGGGATTACGTTGCAGGGCATTTTGAATCAAGGCACGCCCCACCTGGCGCTGATCCGTTAAAATCGCCTGCCACCCCTGGTGGGCCTGGGCGGAAGCGAGATTGGCATTGCTGAATTCACTAGAGTTTTGCTCGGGAATGCCCAACACGCCCGCCGCTTGCTGCGGGGTCAAGCGTTGCCGCACGAGCCAGGCGCCGACTGTCACCAGATTGGACTCGCCCTGGTAACGGGCCCGTGGCAGCTGATACTCGATCACAGGCGCCCATTCATCTTGCACCGCTACCGGCAGTATCGGAATTCCGCCCAGGTAACGTCCCGCCCAGGTCCAGATGCCCTCCCCACCCGTCAGGGCCTGTTGCTGCTGCGGTGCCCAACCAGCAACTACCGGCAGGATTTCCGCGAAATTCAGCGCACGATCCTTGCTGCCGACCATGGCGATGCGAAATCCGTCCATAAACAAATAATTGGTCGGAAAACTCTGCTGAAACGTCGCCAGCACCGTCTGCAAACTGGGTAAGTCGAACTGGTTCAAGGACAACCACTGCACGAACAAGCCGCCGTCATTGAGCAGCGCGCGCGCCCGGGTGAAATGCTGCACGGATAGCAAAGCGCCACGCCCCACCAGATCCGGGTGAAACAGATCGCCGAGGATCAAATCATAAGTGCGCGGCGCCGCCATCAGGAAATGGCGCGCGTCATCGCGCACCACGGTAATGTGGTGCGACACGTCGTCGTTCACCGCTGCAAACCAATGTTCCGCCGCGGCAATGGCGCCGGCGGACAATTCCACCGCCGTGACCTCGACCTGCGGCAAGGACCGCAGCACCGACGCGCTGATGCCCGTGCCCAGACCCAATAACAATACCGAACGCGCTTCGGGGTGCAGTAGCAAAGGCAGGCGCACCTGATTTTTCTGCAGCGTCACCGCTTCCGGTTCCGATGACGCATCCATGCGCTGCAGGTCCGACAATAACAGGCGCTGGCCGTCCGCCCTGGCCACCACATGGGTAATGGCCACGGCATCTTCACGCACCGCGAGGTCGGTGCCGCCGTGCAAGGCCCGCGGCAACAGGGACGTCGATGGCGGCAATTGCCACACCGGGTACAACACCGGGATCAACAACACGGTCACGGCGTAAAAACGCCGGTCGGAACACCACAGCAAACCCAGACCCAACAGCACCAGCGCCGCCAGCGCGACCACGCCGGCGCTGCCCAGCCAGGGCAGCAGCAACCATCCGGTCACCAGCACTCCCAAACCCGCGCCCAGGGAATTGACGCCGTAAAGCAGCGCGCCGGTCTCCGTGGCGCCGCCCCAACGCCGCGTCAATAATGGCAGCCATGCGCCCAACACCAGCGTTACCGGAAAGGTCTGGGCAAACAAGGCCATCCCCTGCACCGTAAGCGCGCTCGACAGCGCGGTATACGGTGTCGCCTCGATCCAGGCGGAAAAATTCGGATACAGCCACAAGGTAACTGCCGCGGCCCCCGCCAGCAGTACCGGCAACACACCCAGCCACAGCTCTCGACTCAACCAACGCGCCAGTAAACTGCCGGCGCCGATGCCACTGAGAAACGCCGCCAGTATGATGGCCAGCACATACTCGGTGCGCAGCAGCACCATGCCGAACATCCGGGTCCAGGCGATTTCCAGCGCCAGGGCGGCGGCCCCCACTGCCGCATAAGCGACCAGCATCGTCATCGGCGGCCGGACGCTCACGACGCGCGCATCCGACACAGGTGCGTGGTCGAGCGCTATTCCCGAACGCCGCCGGTCCAGCAGCAGCGCCGCCAACACCACCACGCCCCCGACCCCGGCGATCGCCTGATTCGCCGCCATCCAACCCAACAGGGGCAACAACGCCAACGGCAACATCGCACCGACCACGCCGCCCAGCGCATTGAACCCGTACAGGCGTCCGAGCAAGGTGTCGTGTTGATGCGCCGCGCGCAAAATATTGGGAAATCCAAAACCCATGGCGCACGCCGGCACAAACAGCAGCAGCAATGCGATCAATGTTTGCAGGCCGTACCACTGGGCGGGGCCCAGCGTTGGCGCCAGCGTCGCCATGAACCCGGCCAGCCCCTGGAAAATCATCGGCATGGCTAACGCGAACAGCGCCACCAGCAATTCCATGGCGGCGAACACGCGCAACGGTCGGCCCAGCGCCGCGCCATAGCGGGTGCCCAGCAAACTGCCTGCGCCCAGACCGAACATGAATGCGGCCACCGTGGTAACGACCCCGAAGATGCTGACGCCGAACTGCAGGGCCAAGTAACGGGACCAGAGAATTTCGTAGCAGATGGAAATGGCGCCGGAAACAAAGTACAGCGCATAGAGAGTGGGCGCATAACGCCGCGACATCGGACCGACATTCATATCAAGCAGCCGCGTGACTCGAACGACACGGTGTCAGAACGGATAGAACCACACTGTACCGACCACGGCATGAGCCAGCGCCAGCGTCAGGCTCAATCCCGCAAATACCATGTGCGCAACAAAAACCCGTTTGCGGTACAACACCATGGCCACACCCAAACCCGCGGTGATCAACAGCAGAATGATCAACGGCAGACCCATGTAAAACATGATGGCGCGTTTTTGCTGTTCCTCGATTTTTACGATGTCGCTTAGTTCGTCCTGCCCCTGAGCGAACGACTGCATAAGCTGAATATCTTCACCCGAAGTCTTCTGCTCCGCGAACCCGGCCGGCGCCAGCGCCAGCGCGCACAAACAGCTCAGCACCAGCAGTACACGCCGCAGCCACCCACCGCCATCCAACCCGTTATACTTTTTCATTGCCTTCGGAGTCATTTTTTTTCGTTGCAAAATGCCAATGCAGAACCGCGGTCAGGATAAAAGGAAACAAAATCACCACCAGCAATCCAAGGAAGATAAACCAGGGTGTTTCGATGGTGACATGCATAAAGCGGTAGCTGTCCACCGCCAGCGCATTGCCGGCACCCGACAGCAGCAGCGCGCCTAACATCAACTGAAGTCTTTTCATATCATTTCATATCCTTCGCGCACCGAAATCCGAAAAAATCGGACGCGTAATGGGGCAAGGAAAAATTCCGGTGATAGGTCGCCGTGGAAAAAGGATCGCTCTTCCACGAACCGCCGCGCCGTACCATGTATTCACCGGCGGTCGGCACCATATCGGCGACTTTCATGGACTGATCCCCGGGCTGGGTATATTCGAGTTTTTTGGGCTTGAACACCTCGGCACCGGCGACGGTACCGCTATAGGGCATAAACGGGCTGGCGGTCCATTCACTGACATTTCCGGCCATGTCGAACAAACCATATGGGCTGACGCCGCCGGGATAGTCCGTAACCTTATTGCTGGCGCCCACGTTGTAGTAGGTGTTGACGAGCTTGGTATTCATCGCGTCACCCCAGGGCCAGCGGCGGCCATCGGTGCCGCGCGCGGCCTTTTCCCATTCTTCTTCCGTGGGCAGACGCTTACCCGCCCACGAACAGAAATCCTTGGCGTCATACCAGGTAACCATGGTGACCGGGTGCATGGATTTGCCGTCAGGGAGTCGGCCCCGCACCCAATCCAGCGGTGGACGGTGGCGCGTGGCGAACACGAACTGCGCATACTGCGCATTAGTGACCAGATATTTATCGATCGTAAAAGCGGGCAATGTGACCGTATGTTGCGGCTTGTTGTGATCGTCCGCCTTGGGCAGATTGGTACCCATCTGGAACTCACCAGCGGGAACCGGCATCATGACCGCAAGCTCAAGCCAAACCGGCGCGGCCAGCAAACCATCCACTTCTTCCATGCCGTAACCGTCAATAGCGGTTTTCTGCTCCTCATGAACGCGGTGCCGGGTGATGTCCTCGCCGGCGGCGCGTATCCTGTTACCCATATCCTCAAGATCGTAACTGGCGCGATTGCGCATATCCGCCATGCGATTGGCGCCGAGCTTGACGACATGCAAGGTGCCGAACACCATGGCCACCGCAATACAGGTAATGACCGTGGCACCCAGATAACGTTTGCGCCGCTCCCGCTCTTCCGGTGTCAGTTCATGAGAATTTTCGGGTTCAATCGCCATCATGCGTCGTGGGGCTGACGGGTGCAGCCTTTGCCTCTGTTTGCTGAACGCTCGCCGCGTCATCACTGCGCCCATAGTTCTTCTTAATGATGATTTCGCCGATGATGCCGCCGATTGCGGCGCATTCCACCGCCAGGATGACAAAAAACATCCACCATCCCATCGGCATCAAAGCGGCGTTTTCCGGCACCCCAATCAGATACTGGGTTTCATAGTACGCGATGAGGCGCACGAAGAACGGCGGGAAATAAGCCAGCCACTTGCCGCCGCGACCGAATATCGCCGCCACCACGACACCCACGACCACGGGCCAGATGAAGAGCTGCAAGAACCAGATGAAGTTAAACGTTTCCAGCCCGTAAAAAAGCTCGATACGGATGCCCAGTACCCGGTCACCGATGTAGTTCACCAGACAGCCCGCCAGAAACGCGAGTATGCCCAGTGAAACTCGGGGTGCGGTAATGCGTTGTTCCTGAATCATTGATTGAATGCCTTGCCGGTTAACTTCTCATACTCGTCTTTTTTCACGTCGGGCAGATACCAGTCCTTCACTTTCAAACTGGCCATGTAGCG
>JAHECY010000185.1 GCA_024641505.1 Gammaproteobacteria bacterium | reverse complement strand
AAGAACTTCAGTGGTCGTTACCCGCAATGCGAACTACGAGTTGCCGGGTGGCATCGTTGCAAACTCCCTGGAAACAGCACTCTCGGCGTGCGGCAATGACAATGAAATCTTCGTGATTGGCGGCGCTGAGCTATACCGCCAGGCGATCAAGCTGGCTAACCGCATTTACCTGACAGAAATCGATGCCGATATTTCCGGTGATGCGCACTTCACCGAATTCGACTACAAGACGTGGAACGAAATCGAGCGTGAGAGCCACTCTCCGGATGAGAAAAACCTGTACCACTATTACTTTGTCATTTACGACAGAAAATATTGATATAAGCTGTAACAGCAACGCAGTGCGGCAGCAAAATACTTTTACATGCGTTACAAGTTTTGCTGGTTCAACCCATTATTTTCTTGGCTAACGAAAATCCCAGCGATAGCCCAAGTAAAAATAGTTTCGTCTGGTAATATCATGCTGTATAGCGCTGCTGACCTTGGTTTGTTCAATACCGGCCTCACCTTCCAGATTGACAGCATCGTTCCATCGGTAATTCAACTTGAGGCTCGGCCTGATTTGTGTCCTTTCCGTGCCCGTGTTGTCGTTCTGTTTGTATAAAAGCAGCAACATATCCACACGCCAATTCTGGCGAATTGTTTCAACCTGTGTAAATGCCAAGGATTGTCCCTTATAAGTTTTTGCGCTTGCATATGTGGCATTGACCACTCCGTAGTCATTTTCCATTAACAAATTATTTCCAGTCGCCTGTAAAGAAAGCGCATAAGTATTTCCGCTCCCTTCTGTCGCAGGTTGCCCGGTGCTCGTTGCTCCGGTTCCCGACAAATTGCTTACGCGAAAATCGCCGCCCAATCGCACACGCGGAGTATATTGACGGTTCATTCCGATTCCGAACATGTTGGATAGGGGACTTAACGCCTTGGCATCAGCGCGAATCGTACCCATGGTTTTTCCAGACTGGAGTAATTCTGCTACAGATTGCATGGTTTGGCCAATCAAGGCGTTGCTCAGTTGCAGAGGTGGCGATCTACGGTGATCCAAAAGCAAATTGTAATTAGTATTATCCGTTGTCGTCCAATTACCCTGGATCATGCCAAGATTCAATTCTTTGAATAGCGTGTCGTATTCGACCAGCCCCATAAAATTCCGCTGCGCATCAAAATAACGCGCATCCGCTCCGATCGCTCTGCGATCCACTTTACCCTTAACGCGCTGCTGGATAAAATACCAACTACTGCTCCATTGCTCTGACAGCCGGGTAAGGTCAATACTGGCACCGGCAAAGTCCTTCCCGTTGCTAGAACCAAGGCCTCCACTGGTATATTCAACCGGCGCTCCAATGACGCCATTGACACGAACATTTGGATTAAAACTGTATCCAGCCAATGCACCATCAAAACGACCAGGCGCACCGCCTCCTGAACCCGTCTGACGACCCAAACGGTACATATAAGTGTGGCTACGCGAATTCTGCTCAACATAAGCGGCATCAAGGCGGTTATAGCTGGGTTGTTTAGGCAAAAAATTCGCGTTGTAACTATCGCGAAACACCAGTCGCGTATCGGTAGATTCAGTACGTTTCCGGCCTGTCACGTCCAATAACGAGAGAAGTTGGGATTGGTCGTCGAGCGTAAATGAAGACGCAGTTGCGGTTGCGCCGCTTATATTAAGCGAATCTGTGTGTGAAGTACCCTTGTAATAATATTGTGAAAGCCCGCCGTAAACAACCATATCTTCCTCAGCCAACCTCGGCTTCTCAACAACGGTTTGCACAGGCTTAACCGTTCCTTTTGCGGGCAATCCTGCCAGCTTTGCCTTCACCTGCTTGATATCCGTTGCGTCCGGATAAAGTTTCACGTACAAATCGTACTCAACCCGGGCTTTGTCAAACTCACCGTTCTTTTCCCAAGCTTCACCGATCATGGCTTGCGCAGACTGGGTTTGTTTGTTTGGAGGCAAGTTTAGAAGCTTGTTCAGTGACCCAATCGCCATTTCTGGTCGGTTGTTCTGTAGTGCATAGCGGGCACTGCCGATGAGCTGTTGCGCTTCCTGTTCAATCGTTTCTACAGGGCGTGGCGCTGCCAATTCAACTACGGCTTTTTCTGGTTGTACTGTATCTGGCGGAACAGCAGCAGGTTCGGGCAGTGTCGGCGTTTCCTGTTGTGCCAATCGTGGTTTGGACGATTCCGGAGCAGAAGGCAAAGTGACGGAAGGAACAATCGGCGTCGGAATGATCGCAGGCATTGCTGCCACAATCGACGAAGACGCACCTGATCCGGAATCAGGCTTTTGCTTGATTACTGGTGTAAATATGCTGAGGCTGCGTCCATTTTTACCGGCGCGCACATGATAATTGACTGCTTTGCCAAAACTGATCGAGAGGGATGAATCCAGCTCGGGATAGGATACAGTAAAATGCGGTGCAATATCCGAAGGCGGAGACTCCCTATTCTCTGGAACCAGGCGGGGATCCAAGGCATCCATCCCCAGAATATTAAAATAGAGGCGTATATCGCCATTTTTTAACGAAGCCTGCCGCAAATATTCAATCTGCGTAACAAACATGATTTGAATCTCAGCCTCATCGCCCGCTTGCCTGATTTCAATGTGATCGATTATCCCGGCATGGGCTGGCCTGATGGCAAGGCCCGCCACCAGCAACACCGGTATCAATATGATTTGTAATATGCGCCTGACTTTCAATATCCGTTTCCCATTCTATATTCGCTTCCATTACTCGACCGCTTGAGCAAAGAATCCTGCCTGAAAGTCGCCTATCTGCGACTTCCAGGCGATATTTGCTGTATTAAATTATCACCAGCTTATGTATGCGGTTCCCTCTTTCCCTAACGGTTTATGGCAACTGCTGCTTGAACAGTCCTTAGTTGCTGATGCGCCGTTATGGGATTTCTTTTGCATACCCCCTGTGTAGTTGGTACCCGAAAGATGGCAAACCACGCATGAGCCTGAACCCATCCCCTGACTGTTATTGTGCAGCTTGGCTCCAGTCGCCACCCCACTCGTAAACGTTGTAAAGTTTGTGACGCTATGGCAATTCTCGCAGGTCATTGATCCACCATTTAATAACCCCGTTGCATAAGGAATATGGTTGCTGGATTTGGATACCGGCGTCACGCCGACAAAAGCCTGTCCGTTATGGCAATTAGTGCATCCGCTGACAATACCGGTATGGTTCATCTTTCCTCCGGAAAAACCACCGGGGCTAGTATTCGCCGTTGTGTGGCAATTTTCACATCCCGCGCTGGTCGACAAGTGATTAACCGGCTTGGATACCGGAGTCACGCCAGCAAACACTTGGCCGTTATGGCAATTTGTGCAACCGCTCGAGATGCCCACATGGTTCATTACCCCTGGATAAAAGCTGGCGCCACCATGACAAGTCAAACACCCCTGAGTGGTTGGAAGATGATTCGACGGCATCGTATCCCCTCCAGTCGCCACTGCGAAACTCGAAGTCGAGGTATGGCAGCCCTCGCAAGGCGATGAACCCGCCGTAGTATGGACCGTAGAGGTCGTTTGGGATACCGGCGTCACCCCAGCAAAATTTATAGCTGCGCCCACAAAACCGTGGCAAGTTGAACAACCGCTGACTATCCCCGTGTGGCTCATCTGCGCTCCCGAGAACGAAATGAAGTTGCTCGACGAATGACAGGTCTCGCATGACATGCTGGTCGGCAAATGATTGACCGGCTTAGACAAGGGTGAAACTCCAGCAAAAGACTGGCCATTGTGACAATTTGTACAACCATCAAAGATACCGGTATGGACCATGACCGTTCCAGCGAACGTCGTGAAATTGCTGGATGAATGGCAGGTCTCGCATGACATGCTGGTCGGCAAATGATTGACCGGCTTTGACTTCGGCGTCACGCCGGTAAAAACCTGG
>JAHECY010000184.1 GCA_024641505.1 Gammaproteobacteria bacterium | reverse complement strand
CAAGCGCCGCTCGCGACCTTCCACGCTCAGCAACTCAACTTCCGCCGCCGTCAATTCATCATTGGCGGGCACTACCGTATAAGCCGACTCCGGCAGATACACGCCCACCTCGGCGATCGGCACACTGTCCACCAGCACGTTATAGGTGGTCGCATCCAGCTCGTTCTTGTTGACGCCACTGCCCATGGTGGCATTGCCCTGGGGATCGATATCCACGAGCAATATCCGTCGCTTGGTCGCAGCCAGGGACGCGGCCAGGTTGATGCTGGTGGTCGTTTTGCCAACACCGCCCTTTTGGTTCGTTACCGCGAGAATCTTACCCATAATATTGCTCCACGCTCCGCATTACTGCCTGCCGGGATCACTGATAATAACAAGGTGCCGTTGGACATTGATACCCGGCACCGCCACATGCTCAACACTACAAACTAACCCGTTCGCCCGTATAACATCAAGCTCTTGCGCGGGATACTGACCTTTCATCGCTATCATGATCCCACCTGGACGGCACAAATGGGAAGCGTTCGCGACAAATTCCTGCACACTGGCCAAGGCTCGGCACACCACCGTGTCAAAGCCCGCGACATCCTGATAGCTTTCCGCGCGCCCGTGCACCACGTGCACATTGGAGAGTCGCAGCTCAATTTTAACCTGATTTAAAAACCGGGTTTTCTTGCCGTTGCTGTCCAACAGACAGACCTGCCAATCGGGTCGAAAAATGGCTAACGGCACGCCCGGCACTCCGCCGCCGCTACCCACATCCAGCAGGCGCGCCGGTTTTACAAACGGTACTACAGTAAGCGCATCCAGCAGATGACCGGCCACCATCTCGGCCGGGTCCTGAATTCGCGTCAAATTAAAATGCCGGTTCCAGTGACGCAACATGGCCAGATAATTGAGCAATTGTCGGGCCTTGGCCTCATCCGGCGGCAAACCCAAAGCCTCGCACCCGCGCAGGAGCTGCTCGAGACAGAGGGGATCGTTGCGAACGTTCCCGGTCATGCGCGCTCAGGCGGACTTGCGATCGTAATGCCCCGTGCGCTTCAAGTGCACTAATAACAAGGACACTGCCGCCGGCGTGACGCCGGGAATTCGGGCTGCCTGCCCCAAGGTAAGGGGGCGCTGACTGGACAGCTTTTGCAGCACCTCCGTCGATAAGCCCTTCACCTGCTGGTAATCCAGGTCCGCGGGAATGCGCAGCTCTTCATGCCGCCGCTGACGTTCGACCTCCAAAGACTGGCGTTCGATATAGCCGGCATACTTTATCTGGATCTCCACCTGTTCAGCGACATTCGCGTCTATTTCCTGACCGTTTACCCCAGTTGCCTGCAGCAACCCGTGATAATCCACCTCCGGTCGGCGCAGCAGTTCCAACAGATTATATTCCCGTCCCAGTGACGTCCCCAGCAGGGTTTCGACCGCCCCACGGCAGGCGGAATCCGGGCGCACCCAGGTTTCCCGCAGGCGTTGGGTTTCGCGCTCGAGGAGGTCGCGCTTTTGGGCGAACGCCTGCCACTGGGGTTCCGCGATCAGGCCCAGATCCCGGCCGATCTCCGTTAACCGCAGGTCCGCATTATCTTCCCGCAACATTAAACGGTATTCCGCCCGGCTGGTAAACATGCGATAGGGCTCCGCCGTGCCACGGGTGATCAAATCATCGACCAACACCCCCAGGTAAGCCTGATCCCGGCGCGGGTACCAAGACTCTTTTTGCAGCACTTGCCGTGCCGCATTGATGCCCGCCAATAAACCTTGGGCGGCGGCTTCTTCATAGCCGGTGGTGCCGTTGATCTGGCCCGCGAAAAACAGACCGCCGATAAACCGGGTTTCCAGGGTCGGCAACAGATCGCGGGGGTCAAAAAAGTCATACTCAATGGCGTAGCCCGGCCGGGTGATATGCGCGTTTTCAAAGCCCTTGATGGAACGCACCAGGGCGAACTGCACATCGAACGGCAGGCTGGTGGAAATGCCATTGGGGTAAATTTCGTGGGTGGTCAATCCTTCCGGTTCCACGAAAATCTGGTGCGCATTCTTGCCGGCAAAGCGCACGATCTTGTCTTCGATGGACGGACAGTAGCGGGGACCGGTGCCCTCGATCACACCGCTGTATAAAGGGGAACGATCCAGGCCTGCGCGAATAATGTCGTGCGTGCGCTCATTGGTGTGCGTGATATGACACGGCACCTGACGCGGGTGATGCTCGGGCTTACCGGTAAAAGAAAAGGTCGGTATCGGATCATCGCCAGGCTGCGCCTGGAGCTGGGAAAAATCGATGGTTTTACCGTCCAGACGTGGCGGGGTGCCGGTTTTCAAACGCGCCACCCGGAACGGTAATTCCCGCAAACGCCGAGCCAACGCGATCGACGGCGGGTCGCCCGCCCGGCCGCCGGCATAATTGGACATGCCTACATGAATCTTGCCGCCGAGGAAGGTGCCCACGGTGAGCACCACGGTGGGCGCCGCGAACTTGAGCCCCATTTGCGTCACCACGCCAGTGACCCGGTCCTGCTCCACCAACAAGTCATCCACCGCCTGCTGAAAAATCGTAAGCCCGGACTGGTTCTCCAACATGGCACGGATTTCTTTCTTATAGAGTACCCGGTCCGCTTGCGCGCGGGTGGCCCGCACCGCCGGACCTTTGCTGGCGTTCAACCGGCGAAATTGAATACCTGCCCGGTCCGCGCCTCTGGCCATGGCGCCGCCCAGGGCATCAATTTCCTTTACCAGGTGTCCCTTGCCGATGCCGCCGATCGCCGGGTTACAGGACATCTGCCCCAAGGTCTCGATGTTATGGGTCAGCAGCAGGGTACGCACGCCCATGCGCGCGCAGGCCAGGGCAGCCTCGGTGCCCGCATGGCCACCGCCCACCACGATTACATCAAATTGATCCTGAAAAAACATAGGGAAATGCCAGAGGGTTAAAACGGGGTATTTTACGTGGCGATCAAGCAATAGCCAATCATTGATCGTAAAAACATTTTACATTTTCCGAAGTGGCGTCGAGAACGCCGGGAGCGCGACGATACCGTAACGGGATACCCGACATGACCATGATGATGCAATGAGTGCGCTGCTAAACCCCAATACGGTATTGATTTTCCAGGTCAATAACGTGTTTTTCTGTGTGGATACACATCAGGTCAACGCCGTGGTGGATTTTCTGCCACTGACGCGCCTGCCGGGTATGCCTACTATTATGTCAGGGGTTATGCGCTGGCAAGGGGAAGTGACCACCATCATCGATCTGCGCAAAGTTTTCCAATTACCGCAACGGCAACCGGGCCACAGCGGCTGCTTTATTACCTCCCGCGCCAAAGACGGCATGGTGGGTTTCTGGGTGGACTCGGTGGAAGATGTTATCGACACGCTGAATCTACCCTGGCACGCGCTACCCACTGCCTGCACCGCTACGTATATGGACCGCGCCCTGAGCCGGGATGAACACATGATTATTCTGCTGGACCTCGAGCGCCTGCTGGATCAGGACATCGCAGGCACCGACTGGTCTGCCCTAGCACCGCGGTTGCCCATTACCGGTCAGCCATTGGTACCGACCCGGGTCACGCCGCCACTGGCGACTGCGGCCATGGCAGAAATCCGCACCAGCGACACTCCCTCGGAGTCACCGACAAACGGCACTGATGGACGCGCTGCGCACGCCGCCATAGCGCTACTCCAGCAGGACTTTGGTGCGCAGCAAGCTCGCACATCGGTTACATCGGTCACCTCCGCACACGAGGTCATGACATCGCATGCCTGTACACCTGATGCACCAGCAGCGCGCAGCGTACATGAAGCCTCTGGGGCACTCGATGCGCCAGTGATACCTGAGGTATCTGAGGTATCTGAGGTATCTGAGGTATCTGAGGTATCTGAGGTATCTGAGGTATCTGAGGTATCTGAGGTATCTGAGGTATCTGAGGT
>JAHECY010000183.1 GCA_024641505.1 Gammaproteobacteria bacterium | reverse complement strand
TGGCCAGCGCGGCTCCGGGGTTTTTGATCGCAGCCTGGCGGGCCTGCAAGCTTTGAATAAACTGGGTTATGGCGTCACCGGCAGTGGATTAATCCTGAACCTGGTCTATAATCCACAAGGGCCCTCACTGCCACCACCCCAGAAGACGCTGGAGCAGGATTACAAAAAGCACCTTTGGGAAAATTACAGCATTCGATTTAACCAACTGTTCACTCTGGCCAATATGCCAATTCAACGCTTCGGCAGCACCTTAATTTCGAAAGGCATCTTCTCCGACTACATGAGCCAGCTGAAGCATGCTTACAACGATGCCAATGTAGAATCCCTGATGTGTAAATCCCTGATCAGCGTTGATTGGCGTGGCAATGTCTATGATTGCGATTTTAATCAGATGCTGGGCCTTACTTTAGGCGCCATTGACGCAACTCCGGTGCATATCAGCAACCTGGAAACGCAGCATCTCATCGGCAAACCCATATCAATTGGCGATCACTGTTACGGCTGTACCGCGGGTCAGGGCAGCAGTTGCGGGGGCGCATTAATCTAGAGGAACAAGTATGAGCGTGCAGCAAACGGTATTGGAACGTTATTCCGCCGGCGCCAAAGAAGTACAACCAAGCTTGTGTTGTCCGGTACAGTACGACACCAGTCTGTTGCGCTTATTGCCCGAAGAAATCATTGCCAAGGATTACGGTTGCGGCGACCCTTCAGCTTATGTACGACCCGGCGATGTGGTGCTGGACCTGGGTAGCGGCGGTGGTAAAATTTGCTATATGGCAGCGCACCTAGCCGGAAGCGAAGGTCAGGTCATCGGCGTCGATATGAATGACGATATGCTGGCCTTGGCCCGCAAATATCAGCACGCCATGGCCGCACGCCTGGGTGGTAATCGGGTACGTTTTCTCAAGGGACATATTCAGGACCTGGCCCTTGATGTCGACGCCATGGACGCCTATTTAAACGAACACCCAGTCGTGGACAGCGCCAGTCTGGCACATTTGCAGCATTGGCAAAATGAGCAGCGCCGACAACACCCCATGATCACTGACAATTCCGTCGACTTGGTCATTTCCAACTGCGTGCTCAATCTGGTCGCCGAGCAGGACAAAAAGCAACTGGTGCGGGAAATATTTCGCGTATTAAAACCCGGGGGTCGCGTAGCCATCTCCGACATCGTCAGCGATGAGCCAATACCTGATAACCTTAAAGCCGATCCAGAATTATGGAGCGGTTGTATTTCCGGGGCTTTTCATGAAAAAGAATTTCTTGATGCCTTCAAGGCCGCGGGATTTATTACTGTCACCTATGATAAATGGGATGCCGCCCCTTGGCAGGTGGTGGACAATATCGAATTTCGATCAGTAACGTTGACGGCGATAAAGGGCGAGCAGATCCCCTGTCTTGATATTGGCCAAGCGGTAATTTACCGCGGACCCTACGATCAGGTTGTAGATGATGAAGGCCACATTTTCCCGCGCGGTGAGCGCATGGCGGTTTGTGAACGTACCTACCGGTTTCTTACCACAGGGCCGTTGAAAGACGACTTTATCGGTATAAATCCACCGCAACCCCAGGCTGCGGTCGCGTGGTGTGCGCCAACCGGCACCACCCGTCCGGCCAGCGTGACCAAGGGTGGCAGCCATAACGCGAATTGTTGCAACAGCAATTCCTGCTGCTGACGATGTTGAGCGTCATTGTTCCGGTGCTAAATGAAGCATCGACCATCGAAACATGCTTACAGGCTTTGCAGAGCTGTCGGCAGTCGGGCACGGTGGAGGTAATCGTCGTCGATGGCGGCAGCGGCGACGATACGGTAGAGCGCGCTTTACCCCTGGCGCATTGCGTCATCCACGCGCCCCAAGGTCGGGCGTCGCAAATGAATGCAGGCGCCATGATCGCCAACGGCCAGTGGCTGTTATTTTTGCATGCCGACACCCACATCAGTGCTCCCGCGCTTCATGCCCTGCTCACGATTTGCGCAACCGAGGAACAAGCATGGGGACGATTTGATCTGGCGCTTGATAATCCGCGAAGCCTTTATCGGACCATCGAGTTACTGATTAATTTACGTTCCAGGCTCAGTGGCATTGCCACTGGTGACCAGGCAATGTTCATGCATCGCAGCCTGTTCGAGGCCGTACGGGGCTTCCCCGACGTACCGTTAATGGAAGATATCATCATGAGTAAACATCTGAAGCAGTTAGTCACACCCCTTTCTTTGCCACAGAAAGTGGTGACTTCCGCCCGCCGTTGGGAGCAACGCGGGGCTTGGTCGACGATTTTGCTCATGTGGAGCCTGCGTGCGGCGTATGCCCTGGGTGTGTCGCCACAACGACTGCACAAAATTTACTACCCAGGTTGATTATATGTCCGCGAACCGCGTAATGATTTTTGCCAAAGCACCGGAACCCGGCAAGGTCAAAACACGCCTCATACCCCATTTGAACGCGTCTCAGGCCGGCCGCTTACAGGAATTGTTCATTCAACGGGCCTTGGCATGGTGCGCCGGCAATCCCCGGTGGCACACGGATCTATGGTGTGCGCCCGACTCGGAACATGCATTTTTTCAAGAACTCGCGCTTTGTTACCCGATCTCACTGAAAAATCAGACAGGGGCGGATCTGGGGGCACGCATGGCGTCCGCATTTCAAACCAGCCTCACCGGGGACGCGCACGCCGTGATCATAGGCACCGATTGCCCGGCATTAACGGCAGAGCACATCGGGAAAATGTTCAGCGCACTGGAAACCGGCTTGGACGCGGTTATCATTCCCGCTGAAGACGGTGGCTATGTCGCTTTGGCACTCCGCAGATTCGCGGCCGAATTGTTTCACGGAGTCCGCTGGGGCGGCAGCGACGTTTACCTGGCAACTGTCGAGAGTCTCGAACAACTTCAGTGGCGCTGGCAGGCTTTAGACCCGTTGTGGGATGTCGACCGCCCCATGGATCTGCAACGCCTGGTATCTTCGGGTATATTGCCTGACTGGCGTGACTACCTGGACAATGCCGTTGATCGCGCGGCATTCAACGTAAAACTAACAACACAAAGAACTCAATGAATACCACAACCGCCCGTATTATCGCTGCGCTGGTCATCGGTTTGCTCGTGTACAGTTTTTTTGCTTTCGATCTTGGCCAATATTTTACTTTGGACTATGTCAAAGCCCGGCAAGCGGACTTCGGTGCTTATTACGCCGAACATCACATACTGACACTTATTATATATATGACGATTTATGTCGCGGTAACCGCCTTGTCATTGCCCGGTGCCACGATACTCACATTAGCCGGTGGCGGGTTACTGGGGCTGGTCACCGGCACCATCGTCATTTCATTTGCGAGTACCATCGGCGCGACTTGCGCCTTTCTGGTGTCTCGGTTTCTGCTGCGGGATTATGTGCAAAATCGTTTCAACGACAAGCTTAAAGCCATCAACGCGGGAATTGAAAAAGAAGGCAGTTTCTATTTGTTTACCCTGCGCCTTATCCCTGCCTTTCCTTTTTTCATCATCAATCTTGTAATGGGGTTGACATCCATCAGAACCCTGAAATATTTTGTTGTCAGTCAAATCGGCATGTTGCCCGGCACCATCGTCTATGTTAACGCGGGCACGCAACTGGCTCAGATCGATTCTCTCAAAGGCATCCTGTCACCAGGATTAATTGCGTCGTTCGTCGCCCTCGGCGTATTTCCCCTATTGGCAAAGAAAGTAATCGAGTATCTGAAAGGCAAAAAGGTATTGCGTAAATTCCGCAAACCCAAACACTTCGACTTTAATATCGTAGTGCTTGGCGCCGGCTCCGGAGGTCTGGTGTCGGCCTACATCGCCAGCGCCGTCAAGGCCAAAGTCGCCTTGGTGGAAAAACACAGGATGGGGGGAGATTGCCTGAATACCGGTTGCGTACCCAGCAAGGCGACTTTGGCCTT
>JAHECY010000093.1 GCA_024641505.1 Gammaproteobacteria bacterium | reverse complement strand
TCATCCCCGTGACGGTGTTGATCAAGCATGTCAGACAACACCCTCTGGACAATGGCCAGATGTACGTGGAATTTTATCATACAGAGCTTTTATTGCGGATGGTGAGAACTTTATTGTTTTGCATCGTATTATGTATGGAAATGTCATGGGGAAAAGACCGATTGCAGGTTGGGCATGCACCAAGTCCAAATATAGGTATACTAGGCGCTCGTGAAAGGCGTTATATCATTGTTATAGTTAATGATTTATGACCCGGTAACCGATGATATAATTTTACATAATTTGAATAATCAATTTTTCTATATTGTAATGTACATCTAAACACTCCAGGAGGAGATGCGCATGCCTGCTATTTCCAAAATTGCACCGGTATTAGCCGTCGCGTTGGTCGCCATTGTTGTTTTTATTGTGTTTATGGCGGATGAATCCGGTAAAGGCACGGCCCCCTCCGGGTCCGAAGTGGCCACTGGCGTCGGCCAGGGTAGTACCCCTGCCAATAATGCGGGTGGTGTGATGGCCGGCCAGTCGCAGGCAATGCGCCCGGCACAGTCGCCCATCCCTCAGGAAAGTGCTCCGGGTGGAGGTAGTGCAGCGCCCATGCTGGAAGGTCTGGTGTCGGGACTGGAAGCAAAGGTTAAAGCCGACCCGGCAAATCTGAATAATCGGTTGTTGCTGGCGCAAACCTATGCTGAACTGGGCAGGTTTGAGGACGGCGTGCGCTTGTTGCGGGAGATGCAAAGCACCAATGGTGATGATTCCCGGGTCAAGCTGGTGGCGGCCATGGTCCTGGCCAAGAGTGAGAATCCGGAATATCTCAATGAGGCGTTGAAGCTGCTGGGTGATGTCGCCAAACAGGAGCCAACGCAAAAGGGTCAGGCAATTCTGCATAAGGGGCGGGTACTGAAGAAGATGGGTAATACGGCGGAAGCCAAGACCACCTGGCAGGAAGGGATCGCGCAATTGCCGGAAAATGATCCTCTGCGTAAGGAAATCGAAAAGGAATTGGCTAATATTTAATAATAGGGATAATGGATATTCAGGGAAGATGGGTTACTAGAGGGACAATGGGGACGGGCCGGATAAACGCGAGAAATGTCCGGAATGTTGGTTGCAAGTACTGTGTAACACAGTCTGAGTTGGAGGAAAGGTAAAGTGTCGTTTACTTTACGGCAAATAAAAAGCCATCCGATCCGGTTGCCAGAGTCAAATCGGATCAAGGCATCCAATGACGAGTATTTCGAGGCGGAGCAGGTAGCGGTAGGGCAACGCGCTCGCGTCAGGGCACGCCCGGCGGCGGCTGTCGGCGCCCCTGAAGGGCAGCGGCCGAAATCTCATCTTCCGGATTCCATACTGGATTCCAAACATCGCTTTTCCCGTATCGAATCGGGCATCGCCCTGGCGGGTTTCGCGATTATCGCCGCCACCCTGGCCATGTCCTGGATCAGCTGGGACAACGACTACGCCATCGTCGGCGATGCCGATACCGCCTATAACTATGGGCTTACCGGCGGCATCATGATGCTGGTCATCCTGCTCTACGCGCTGCGCAAGCGCATCAAGTTCATGAGCGCCTGGGGCGATATCACTTACTGGTATTATATTCATTTCACGCTGGGAATCGTGTCACCGGTCCTGATCGTGTTGCATACTAATTTTGAATTGCGTTCCGTGAATGCCAGTATCGCGTTTGTGGCGGTATTGCTGGTGGTGTGTAGCGGTTTTCTGGGACGTTACATCTACACCCGCGCAAGTTACGGTGTCAGTTTTATGGAGCGGGAAATGAGTTCCCTGGAGAAGATGAACGCCGGTGGTATATTTGCCAGCAAATTGCCGATTATCATTGATCTTGAAAAACGCATTGTCGTTTTTCGTGATTCCATGATGAACCCGCCCGAAGGTTTTGTGCGCATCGTGATGGCCGTGTTGACATCCAATTTGCGATGCCGGATGTTTCAGGCCAAGACGGCGCGGCAGCTGGAGCAGGTCATGCAAACCATCGGGCGCACTGAAGGCTGGAACGAAGTGTTGTTGCGGCAGCGCCTTGAAGATGAACACGGTTCCATGCGTACTTATATCAGTCTGATCGGCAACATCATCACATCCCAGGCGTTCGAGAAACTGGCCGCCAAGTGGCGTATGTTGCATGTCCCGATACTGTATTTACTGGCCCTGTCCGTTGCGGCGCATGTTGTTGCGGTCCATATGTATTAATTTCCGGTTGTAAATCATGCGTCTATTCAAGATTCTGGTCCTGGGTGTTGCCGTGGTGTCTGGTCTGGTGACCGGGCCAGCCCATGCCGGCGCCAAAGAAGCCATGGAGTCGCTGCTGATGCCCGGCGAACTCTCCAAGGCGCACGCGCGTTATGAAAAAACCTGTGATAAATGTCATGAAAACTTCAAGCAGGCGAACCAGAACAAGCGTTGTCTGGAGTGCCATAAAGATGTAAATGCCGATATCAAGAAAAAAATCGGTTGGCACGGCCGGGTCGCCAATATCGCGACCCGTGAGTGCAAATCCTGTCATACGGAGCATAAGGGCCGCGACAAGGATATCGCCGAGTTCAGCGAGGATACCTTTAACCACAAAGGCACGGATTTCGAACTGCGTGGCCGCCACGATCAGGTGGAATGCCGAGCCTGCCATCGGCCCGAAGATAAATACCGGGACGCCAAGTCCCGGTGTATCGATTGCCACCGCGCCGATGACGGACATAAGGAGCGCATGGGGATCAATTGCCAGAACTGTCACACGGAAATCGCCTGGCGTTATTCCAGTTTCGACCACGAGAAAACAAAATTTAAGTTACGGGAAAAGCACAAGGATGTAATTTGCGACGATTGTCATCCGAACGAGCGCTATGTGAATACGCCCAAGGAGTGTTTTTTCTGTCATGAGCTCGATGACAAACATAAGGAGAAGAACGGCCGCAAGTGCGACAGTTGTCATGCCGATAAAGGCTGGGCCGATATCAAGTTCGATCATGATAAAGACACGCGTTTCAAGCTCGAAGACTTGCACGGCAAGCTGATTTGCGAGGACTGCCACAAGGAAAATGTCTACGAGAAAAAAATCAGTTCCTCCTGCCACAGTTGTCACAAACTGAGCGATAAGCATCAAGGCCGTTACGGGCAGGAATGCCAGATTTGCCACAGCACGACCGGCTGGGTGGACCACAAGTTCGATCACAATGAAGACACCAAGTTTCGGTTACGTGGCGGCCATTCCAAGATTTATTGCGAAGATTGTCACAAGGGTTTCGTGTTCAAGGAAAACCTGGGCCAGAAATGCATCACGTGCCACAAGCAGGACGATGTGCACCGCGGACAGGAAGGCAAGGAGTGTGACAATTGCCATGACGAACGCGGCTGGCCCAAGAAAGTGGTGTTCGATCATGCGATATCGCGCTTTCCTTTGCATGGCACGCATGTCTTCACAACGTGCGAGGAGTGTCATGTCGATACATCATATAAAGACGCGAAAATCGATTGCCTGACCTGTCATCGCAAGGACGATGACGAGTCGCATAAAGAGCGCATGGGAGCCAAATGTGAGCGCTGCCATCAGGCGTACGACTGGCTGGCCTGGCGTTTCGATCACGACAAAGACACGGATTTCAAGCTGGATGGGGTGCATGAAATTATCGATTGTCATGCCTGTCATGACGAGAAGATCAAGGATGAAAAATTCCATACGCCCGGAGACTGCTACAGTTGCCACAAGAAGGACGATGCCCATGACGGCAACCTGGGCACCAAGTGCGACCGTTGCCATTTCGCGGAAACCTGGAAGAAGCAGAAATTGAAATAACGCGGCGCGGCCGACGCTATGTTAAATGACTGGAGCGGGCGTGAAGATTTTGCTAGCATTGCGCTGTGTTCCCCGCTAGAACACTATAATAAGACTAAATTATATATAAAAATGGTTGGTTAATCGGGTACGGTACAACCCGCGCTAATCCCAAATGTGGGGGCGTGGGTCATGTGATAAGGGTGAGTTGCTATGTTAGTCGGCGGGGGCCGTTACGGGGTATTGTCGGACGCAAACTGGAAAGTGATCAGAGCGTTACTATGGTGTTGCTTGCCGGTATTGCTGTGGTGTGGCGATGCGTCTGCGATGGTGGTGTCCAGTGTTGATCAGGAATTTGATCATCTCGCCACCGGCTATCCGTTGGTCGGGAAGCACGCGTATATCAGCTGTGAAACCTGCCATAACGATGGCGTGTTCAAAGGTTTGCCCACCAATTGCGAGGGTTGTCACAATGGCTTGATGGCTTTTGGGCAACCGCCAACGCATATTCCCACCAATGAAAAATGCGATGCCTGCCATGACCCCAACGGATTCACCATCGTTGGCGTCATGGATCACAGCGTCACTGCCTTGGCCTGCGTACAGTGCCACAATGGTGTTACCGCCTCGGGTAAGGTCGTCAACCATCTGCCGACGGCGAACGCATGCGATGCCTGTCATGTCGTGGTGTCCTGGACGCCGGTGGCGGTTTTTGACCACAGCGATGCCCTGGGTACCTGTGCCGGGTGCCATGACGGAGTGATCGCCGAAGGTAAGTCCCGGCGCCACATTGCGTCGTCGAACAATTGTGATGCCTGCCATAACACCATTTCCTTCACCCGGGTGACACGCGTAGACCACAATGAAGTATTGGGGACCTGCAGCGCTGCCGGATGTCATGAAGCGCCATTGCGTCATGTACGCACCACGCAATTTTGCGACGCCTGCCACAGCACCCACCGCTGGGTTCCCGTGGTGCGCCTGGATCACAACGAATTGCTGGGTTCTTGCGCCGACAGCGGTTGCCATGTGCAGCCGCCGTTCCATGCCGCGACCACATTTAACTGCGAAGCTTGCCATGCGACGATTTCCTGGACACCCTTGCGGGGGCCGGTAGCCCACAGCGAAGTCATCCCCGGACGGTGCATGGATTGTCACCCGGAAGTGCCGCTCAATGTTCAGGGTATAGTCGCGCCCGGTCAGCCCCTGACCCACATTCCCACCAACGGTCAGTCATGCGATATTTGTCATACCACCGCCAGTTGGATTCCCGCGCTGTTCACCCATGCGGGCATCGTCGACAACTGCGTGCAATGCCACACGCTGGGGATCAATGCCACGCCCAAGCCGGTTACGCATCTGGCAACGTCGGACCTTTGTGAAAATTGCCACAATGCCGTGGCGTGGACCCCAGTGATAATCGTCGATCACAGTCAGGTGAACGGCACCTGTTGCCACAACGGATCCACGGCATCGGGCAAGAGCCTCACCCATATCCAGACTTTGGATGAATGCGATGTCTGCCATATCACCGCCGCCTGGACGCCCGCGGCCATCGATCATAGCGGATTCGTCAGCAACTGTATTACTTGTCATGACGGCGTCGGCGCCAGCGGCAAGTCGCCCGCGCACATTAATACCGGTAACTTATGCGATTCCTGTCATGACGTGTTCCCGGCCCGGTGGGCTCCGGTGGCGGCGAACCGCGTGGATCATACCCAGGTCAATGGCAGTTGCGTCAGCTGCCACAACAACACGCCTTTCTCCGGCAAGCCGCCGACGCATATCACCACCACGGATAACTGTGATGCCTGTCATGCGCCCGGTCCGTTGCCATGGGCGCCAGTGGCGGCCAACGCCGTGGATCACGCAGAGGTGTTGGGCGTGTGTTCCAGTTGCCATAATGGCTCCACCGCCGTTGGTAAATTACCGACCCATGTAGTCACCAATGATGAGTGCGATGTTTGCCATAACACCAGTGCCTGGTTGCCGGCGACGGCGACGCCCGACCACAGTGCTTTCGTCGGCAATTGCGTGAGTTGTCATAACGGCACTGCCGCCAGCGGCAAGGGACCCACGCATATCGCGACCAGCGATGTCTGTGACGCCTGTCATGACAAATTTCCGGCCGCCTGGACGCCGGTGGCGACGGGACGGGTTGATCATACCCAGGTGCGAGGCTTGTGTGTGAGTTGTCACAACAACAGCGTGCGGCCGGGTAAATCAGCCGCGCATATGGCGACCTCGGACGTCTGTGACGCCTGTCACCTGGAAGGTCCCAGTCCCTGGACGCCGGTGCCCGCGGTGCGAGTTGACCATTTACAGGTGCTAGGCACGTGCGCAAGCTGTCATAACGGCGTCACGGCTGCCGGCAAATCCCTCGCCCATATTCTGACCACGGACAACTGTGATGCCTGTCATGCGCCGGGTCCGACGCCATGGGCGCCGCTTGCGCCCTCCAGCGTGGATCACTTCAACGTCATCGGCGCCTGCGTGAGTTGTCATCTGTTGCCGGGTAACCACTGTAATACGGGTGTCTTCGGTGACCAATGCGACGCCTGCCATGTCGGACCGTCCGGCGGTTTCGGTTCGTCCTGGCGCAATACCACGCAATCCTGTCCGGGTGCCGGGGGCGGCGTGCCGGCCCCCACGCCGGTACCGGGTCCGGCGCCGGCGCCGGGTGGGAGTACGCCAGCGGCAGTGATATCCCAGCCCACCACGACATCGTTTGCCGTGGGCCAGGCCATTACTTTCAGCGGGGATGGTTCCTTTGATCCCGGCGGGGCGGCGTTGAATTATGCTTGGGACTTCGGTGATGGCTTTACGGCCTCGGGGGCGAATCCGGCACCCCATGTTTATACGACGGCAACTTCCGCAGTGACCGTGGCGCTGACTGTTGATAATGGTACCGGCGGTATTGGCCAGGCGTTTGTTACCTTGTGCATCAGCGGTGGTGGCGGTGGCGGCGGCGGTGCCATGGGTGGCATGGGCGGACCGGGTGGCCCGGGCGTAATATGTCCCTGATGAGCGCACGTTATTTTGACCATATCCTGAACCGGTGATTTGAAGCCGGTTTAGGGTTTGTCCCAGTTTTCCTATATACTTCTTTCCGGTATACGAACACGCTATGACAGCAGTGTTAAACTGCCGCAACCGGTATATAGAAAACTGATATCTATCTGATAGAATTGTTATGTTAAATCTAGTGGAGCCGAGATTGCCGGAGGGGGTGATCCTGTATGGGTACGGGTATCTGTAACAAAAATAATAATACTTAAAGGAATGTCTACTTGAAGTATTTCATTGGTATTGTACTGCTGGTGTTGGGGATCTATTACGTTTTGCCGTTGTTTACCTCGACGGATCAGGTAATAGAAGATGTCGTGATGTTTACTGACGACAATAAGGCCGTGGTGCAGGTGCATTTCAGCGGTCCAATTCGCTATGAAGACCATTTTCCGGAAGGCAACAGCAATTTTCTGCAGGTGAAGTTGCGTATGGTGGCGCTGAATCAATCCCGCAAACGCGAGGTCGTCGCCCAGGAAAAACTGAAGACGGATATCGTGCAACGCACTTCTTTGGTCAATATCAGCTATGAAGGGAACGTCCCCGGCGGGCCTTTGTTGACTTTCCTGTTCACGCGCCCAGTCGATTTCTCCGTTCGTACCTCCGATTCTCTGGACAGCATTATTGTAGAGATACCGCTTGCCGGTGCCGCGTCCACACCTGTAGCGCAGGCGGGTTAAGTTATGAAGATGCTTAAATACCTTGTTGAAAGTTGGCGTGTGCGCGTGTTGTCGATGATGGTTGCGCTGGCCGTGTTGTGTACTCCATTGGCGCATGCGGCGGAAAATGCCTTAAGCGGCCTGCAAATTATCGAGCAGAAAGACGCCATTATCCTGGAAATCGACTTTGCGATTCCGGTGAAATACATCAAGCATTTCCCGCCGAAAGAGGGCGAAATTCTGCAGATTCAGTTACAGGCCGTGGGTGAAAAAGCGCTCAAGCGCGAATCCCTGACGCCGCCGCCGACCGATCTCCTGCCCTTGGCGCTGGTAACCTACGAAGGCGATATTCCCGGCGGTCCTTATGTCACTATCCGGTTTAACTACGGCGTTGAGTATACCGTGGAGGATGCACCCGGCAGTAACTCGATACTGGTGACCATCAAGCGTGATGCCATGGGTATGTCGGTGCGCGGCCAAGCCGACGAGCAGCCCTTGATGTCCGAGAAAAAGCTTGATGAGATGATGGATGAGGCCAAGCAAACCCTGGCCAAGGGTGATGATGCCACGGCTATTCAATTGTTTACCCAGTTGTTGCGGGTGCCTGAGCATAAATACAGTCAGGAAGCCAAGGAGTTGCTGGGTCTGGCGCGGGAACGCAAAGGGCAGGTGGCGCGTGCGCGTATCGAATATCAGGAATACCTGCGTATTTACGCTGAAGGTGAGGGCGCGGCGCGCGTCAAACAACGCTTGGCGGCCTTGAACGAACAACTGATGCAGCCGCGCAAGCGTCTCAAGCGCATGGATGAATCCGGTCCGGCCGCCAGTCTGGTGACCTTCGGCCGATTCTCGCAGCGATACTACAGTGACACCACGGATTTCAAGAAATTCAAGCGCACCACGGTATTGGCCGACGGCACCACGGAGGAAACCGTATTTCCCGGGCGTACCACGGAACGAAAAACGCTTACCTCCTTCGTCAATCTGTCCAGCCGCATGCGCACCGAGAATTACGATATCCGCGGCGTTCTCAATTTGCATGACATTCTCGATCTGGAAAACAAGGAAGACAGCAAACACCGCTTGAATAATATGTATGTGGACGCCAAGAACGTTAAAGACGGTTTCGGAGTCAAGCTGGGACGCCAGTCCAGCACCAAAGGCGGTATCTTCGGACGCTTCGACGGCATCTGGGGCGACTATGAGCTGGCCAAGGGCTGGACGTTGAGCGCTTCCCTCGGCAAGCCTGTGGAGTTCAATGCCAATACCATTATCGCAGACAAGAAATTTTATGGGTTGAATCTGGCAATGGGTACCTTTGCCGAACATTGGGACGGCAATTTTTACTATGTGAACCAGGACGTGGAAACCATGGTGGATCGGCGCGCGGTCGGTGGTGACATCCGTTATAACGACAAGATTTTCTCCGTGTACAACGCCGTTGATTATGACATCGCCTATGACATTCTGAATATGTATCTGTTCCGCGGTGTCATGAAGGTCACTGAGGATATGCGGCTGAATCTCAGTTACAGCCACCGTCTGTCACCCATCGTATTCAGTACCAATGCCTTGCAGCAGGAACCCATCAGCGACAGCCGATTCTCGACCCTGCAACAGCTTGCCACGGACGACGAAATTATGGCGAAGTCCAAGGCCATGTCGTCGATCTCTCGGTCGCTGACCGCCGGTGCCGTATATCAGATCGAAAAAGATATTCAGCTCAATGCGGATGTTACCTGGAGCGTGTTTACCGGCAAGAAAGCCACGGAACGATTGAGCCAGACCAGTGACATTCCCGAGCAGAACATCATTCCGGCCACCAATAAAACCGGTCCGGACTATTTGTACTCGGTACAGTTGATCGCCAGCAATTATTTCATGGATCAGGATATCAATATCCTGGGCTTGCGCTTTTCGGACCGTGAAACACGCGATTCGCTGATGGTGTTCTATAACAATCGGTTTCCGCTGGATGAGAAATGGCGCATCGGGCCGCGTATTCAGCGTGAAGATTCCACCATTGCTCATGACAACAGCGAGCTGACGCGCATGACTTACGTGGCAAAGGTCGATTATCGTCTGTTGAAGAAAGTGAATCTGGAAGGCGAATTCGGTTATGAGGTCAATAAGTACACCGGCGGCAATAATCCCGACTATGAGCGTTTTTACTACTACCTGGGATATTTCTGGGATTTTTAGCCACCCTGGGTGTTAGCAAGGCTCTTGCCAAGGTGCAAAGTCGCCAGGCAAGAGCCGGTTGGTTTCGTTCACGGCCTGTATTCACGTTTTTGCCGGTGGTAAAAGTCGATATTGCCGGCGGACGCCTTCAGGCCACGTGATGGGCGCGCAGACCCAGATTCAGAATTCTCTGGATCAGTTGTTCATAGCTCATGCCCGCTTTCTCGGCGGAGAATGCCACGTCATCGTTATTGGCAATCGCCGCATTGGGATTCGCCTCCAGTACATAAATCTTGCCATCACCGGTCAGGCGCAGATCCAGGCGCGCATAGCTGGATAGCTCCAGAATTCGATACACGCGCTTGCAGAGTTTGTTGATGTGCTCCATCATGCCGGTGGGCATATTGCGCGCAAACTGATAGTCGATGCCCCACCGTTCCCGGTACTTGCGATTCCACTTCACGCTGTAGGATGCGATGCGATACATGCTGTCGTCGATTTTATCGAACACCATTTCACGAATCGGCAAAACTTGCAGGCGTTCGTTGCCGATGACCGTAACATAGAGTTCGCGTCCGTCGATATACTGTTCGGCGATGGTGTCATGCCCGGTCATGCTGTGCATCTGCTGCACCCGATCCAGCAATTGCGCGGAGTTTTCCACAATGGAGGATTGGGCGATACCGATTGAACCCTGCTCGGTTAGGGTCTTGACGATCATCGGGTAGGGCAGCGCCGATGTTTTTTTGCTGTTGATGCGTTGGCCAACGGGGAATGCCATGAATTTCGGCACCGGAATCCGGTGGTAGGCCAGGAGTTTCTTGGAAAGCGCTTTGTCCCGCGCCAGGATCATGCCACGCGGGTTGCAACCGGAGTAGGGAATGCCCTTCATGTCCAGATAAGTGACGATATAGTAATCGAGGGCGCCGTCATAGGCGAATGCTTCCATGAGGTTGTAGGCGATGTCCGGCTGCCATGCCTCGATTGTATTGCGGATTGGCGCAACATCGTCCGTGATGCCGACGATGTTGATTTCATGACCCAGATTCAGCAGTGCGGTTTTGACATCAAACTCGGTGCGGCATTTTTCCATGCGCGGATCGTCGATCTGCGTAAGGTCATCCGGCGGTATCAGGTCCTTGTGCACGAGCACCATGACTTTGAGTTTTTTCATAATGCGTAATGAAAGCCTCCGCTGTAAAGTTTGTTCATTACCAGCATGGTGACGCACGCGGCCAGTTCCGGCAGTAATTCGTCGGGGACACGGGTAACGCGCAAATCAAGTTGATCGCAGCGCGCAATCATGTCCTGCAGCACGAGATTGATTCGGTAACTGTGCTCGTTGGACCAGCGCGCCACGATGGCGATGATATCACGTCGCATGGCGCGGATACTGCGCGATGCTTTGGGTGCGCGTGGCGCCGTGGACTTTTCCATGAATAATTTGCGCAAATCGGAATCAAAAAATTCCGGACTATCGGTGCCATAACGCGCGGTTTTGTCAGCGTAGTAGGCGGCCAGAGTGGTGCGTATCTTGTGCGCCGGATGATAAATGCGTCGATTACGCAGACGCGGCGCTTTACCGGCGAGCTCACTCAGCAGCGCATCCACATAGCGTAACTTCGCCAGCGCCACTGGCCAACTGCGGTATCGGGATTTCCAGTCAATCTCGGGATTGAGCCAAACGGCGAATGTTTCCGCCCAATCTTCATGCGGATGCGACTGGGCGTACCAGTCGGGCAGATTAATGACAAAGTGCTTGCTGTAGGGTTCGGGCAGGTAGGCGTCGGGATAACGGCGGGTTGGCAGGCCAAAATGCTTGCGCCAATCGCGGCGTGCGTCCAGGCCATAGGCATTGAGAAACGCATGACCCGTTTCGTGCCGCAGCAGCTTCATGCACCATTGTTTGTCGCCACCTTCGACCTCCATCATGAACTCCTGTTCCAGGCGTTGCAAACGTGGATGGGCAAGATAGAAAGGGATGGCGACACCGGGTATGCCATCGACACAAAACCATTCGTCCGACAGCCAGCAGTGGGGACGAAAACCGACGTTGTTGCGCGCCAACTCCTGGTACAGCTGTCTGATCCGCGCGCCCAGGGCGCTGGTGTCCAGTTCCAGGTTCAGATCGCAGATACGCATCTCCAGTAGTCTGTTCCTGGCAACACGGGTCCAGGAATGGCTTCCGGCAGTGTTATTGTTCGTCTTGCGAGCGGACATGGTCTCGATCGAGGATGCTTGCCCCTACCTTAACAAGCGCGGCTGACGCTGTAAAAGTATTTTTATCCTGGCGCGATGATCGCTTTTTACTGGTGGCTGCGCCGGTGAAGTATCGTCAGCACGGGCCGGGTTGATACTGTGCAGGCGAACACAAGTTTCGCGTATTGGACCATCTGTTGCCAGGCAATGTAACCGTGAATGAATGCTGGTTAAGAGTATTCTAATATGCCGTCATGGAAAACACGACTTTCCAGGCGCTTTATCATTGACTGGTACTCAAGGAGTCCCCATGAACTCTGGACTTTTTGCAGTAAAACCCTGTAATAGTGCCGTGTATCTTGGAATGTGTATTCTTTGCGCTTAAGTGGTATGATCTTGCTTGGATTTTTTTACTGAGGTAAATATCCGACATGCCAAACGCTGAGCCGAAAAAAACATTGCGCATTCTCCTGATCAAACCCAAAGCGACGCTGCCCACGATTTTGGGACTGGAGAAATTCCAACGACTGGAACCCCTGGAGTTGGGTTATCTCGCCGCTACTGTGCCCGAACACGATGTGCAAGTGTTGGACATGCGAGTACCGCGTTTTGCGAATTTAGTGCTGAAAAGGATATTGCGGCGGTTCGCGCCGGATGTGGTGGGAATCACCGGTTACTCCCACGAATCCAGTATCGTCAAGCGCATCGCCGCTACTGCCAAATCCATGTTGCCGGAGGTACGGGTGATCGTTGGCGGACATCATGCCACGGTGGCGCCGGAGGACTACAACATTGATGCCGTTGACGCGATTGTACGCGGCGAAGGGACCAGCGCGTTTCGCGGATTCATCGATGCGGTTACGGATGGTCGTGAACTGAACACCGTGCCAGGCGTTATCGCCACCGGCAAGAGTTATCCGGCCACCAGCCAATGGCCCAAATTTCCTGATCCGACGGAATTACCTGCGCCACGCCGGGACCTATGGGATCATCGGGATTACTATTGCGTGTGGACCGCGGAAAAAATGCCGGCTTTTCATTCCGTGTATCCCCCGGTGGCGATGATGCGCACCTCCTGGGGTTGCAAGATGAAATGCACGTTCTGCATCGTCCCTTTCCTCAGTGAGGGGCAACATCGTCCTAACGGCATCGAACGTATTGTTGATGAGATCGCGAGTGTCAAAGCCGATCATATTTATTTTTCCGACGACGAGAATTTCCTGAATCCGGAATTCGCCATGGAGCTGGCGGAAGCGATAGAGCGCCGTGGTATCAAGAAGCGCTATTTCGCCTGGGCGCGAGCCACGACCATTCTGAATAATCAGGAATTGATGAAGAAATGGCGTGACATCGGCCTCGATGGCATTTTTATCGGTTTCGAATTTATCGATAACAAGGAACTGAAGGAACATAAAAAGGCGACCACGGTCGCTCATAATGAACGGGCGCTGCACTTTCTGCGCTCGCTGAGTATTGTGGTGCACGCGGCTTTCATCGTCAGGCCGGAATATACTCTGGAGCGCTTTCGCGCGTTGCGTGATTATGTGCGGGCCATGCCTCCTTCCCAGTGCAGCTTTACGGTGATTTCACCATCACCGGGAACGCCGGACTACAAGGCCATTGAGCCGAATATCTGGATTTCCAATCCCTACGACTTATATGATTGCATGCATCCGTTGACCAAAACGACGCTGCCACTGAAGCAGTACGCTAAGGAATTTGCTTCCCTGGTGCACGAAGGCACCATCAAGACGCCGTTGCGTATCAATCGTCATATTGCGCCATTGTGGGATATGATTCGTGTGGTGTACGCGGAACTGAATTACCGACGCGTGTTCCGCAACCTGTACCGCGACTATCCGCAAGACATGTGGCAGCAAGTGCCGGATCAGAAGCACCTGAAATCCTTGGTGCCGAGCAGGGATAGCGGCTCTTAAAAAAATCCAAAAGCGGCACCGGAAAACTCGCGTCAGATCTTTTGTTGCAACGAAAGATCTGACGCCGCTTGCCGTTTGCTACGCCATACAGCGGCAGAGGCCGTGATGTTCATAGAGGGCGCCCGCGGTATCACCGCGGAGAAAATCATAGATAGCTGTTCCCCAGGGGCCATAGCCGAGCAGTAACGCCAGATGATATTGACTGATTATCTGTTCCGCGTCCACGTTGGGTGGTTGGCGCTCGCCCGTGGTATTCACATAGTCAAAGAGGTCCGGAAATGCCCGTTGGTAACGCAGCGCCAGGTGATAGTATAAAAAGCTCGCGTCGGCACCATCATCGGCGATAATTTGGGGAATCTCGCGATGATGGATGCCGCGACTGAACATCAGTTGTTCTCCCTTGACGTCGATGATCGACGGCAGGCCGAAGGTGGCGCCATATGCCTCCAGAGTTTGCCGGTATACCTGATGGCTGGCGCTTTCCGTTACCGGATGGGATAGCACCAGGCGCACATCGTTACGCCATAAATCGGTGATATGACGGATATTCTTGGGGTTCCCATGGCGCACCAGAATGACGTTACCCTGGCTGCGCATAAACGGATCCCGGGTGCTGAGTTGGCCATCCTTCTGCAATATGTCGATGACGCTGGCCGGGCTGATGAATATGTCCGGCCGGCGACTGAGTACAAGATTCCCCAGGTATAGTGGTTGCCGCAGTGCGGGCAAAAGCGCACCTGGTGGTGTCGTCGCGTAGAAAATTTCCTGGATGTCGGGATGGCTACCGACAAACGCGTGTAATACCGCCGCCAATGCCATGTGGTGATTGCCATCCGAAAAGACCACCGCCCCGGCGCGTACCGGATCGCCGTGAAAATCCAAGCACAGGTTGCTGCCGGGCTGAAACCAGCGATGTAGCGCGGTGGGTACGTCGCCAGCGAGTTCCAAGGGCCAGTCAATCATTTGTGCCGATATGTTGTTTGCCACGTCTGCCTGGATAGCCAGTTGCAACACTGGCACGTCTGATGTCAGGTCTAAATTATAGGTGCATAGTGATGAAGGTTAGGGATCTGGTCAAGCCTGTCGATGTTAGCTTTGAGTTGACGAGATATTGTGCAATGTTAGTATTCCGCTATTTTATGATAGTTTTGCGGCGTGTTTTCTGTCAGTGACCAAGATAGTTTAATTGTGTTTAGCTTGACATGAATACTACAGTATTGTTCTATAGTCAGCTGGTACCGGAACTGTGTAGCTGCCATCTTTCGTTGTGATTGGTAGTGTGACT
>JAHECY010000182.1 GCA_024641505.1 Gammaproteobacteria bacterium | reverse complement strand
CTAGGATTCCCAATGCGAATTATCATAACAGGTGGTGCAGGGTTTATTGGGTCCGCGGTAATTCGCCACCTGATCAAAAACTCAGATCACGATATTATCAATATCGATAAACTGACCTATGCCGGAAATCTTGAATCATTGAAGGAAGTATCCGCGCATCAACGTTATCATTTCATACATGCGGATATATGTGATTCAGTCGCAATGCATCAAGCCTTTGAAACGCATAAACCGGATGTAGTGATGCATTTGGCAGCGGAATCCCATGTTGACCGGTCCATCGAAGGACCGGCAGCGTTCATGGAAGCCAACATCATCGGCACCTATACCTTACTGGAAACTGCCCGTAAATATTGGTTGACTCTTAACGACAACGGAAAGCACGTTTTTCGCTTCCACCATATTTCCACCGATGAAGTCTATGGCAGTCTCGGGGAAACCGGATTGTTTACGGAGCGGTCTCCTTACGATCCCAGTTCGCCGTATTCGGCCAGCAAAGCGTCTTCCGACCATCTGGTGCGTGCCTGGCATCGCACTTATGGCTTACCTGTCGTCGTGACGAATTGCTCCAATAATTATGGCCCGTACCAGTTTCCTGAAAAATTGATTCCGCTGATGATACTCAACGCCAGGACGGGTAAACCATTACCGGTATACGGCAAAGGCAATCAGATACGCGACTGGCTCTATGTGGAAGATCATGCGCGCGCTTTGTGCAAGGTCGTGTTTGAAGGGCAGGTGGGTGAAACCTACAATATTGGCGGCCATAACGAAAAAACAAATTTAGACGTCGTACGTACCCTGTGCGCTATATTGGATGATCTGTTACCCAATCACCCCAATGGCATTACCAAGTACGAACAGTTGATCAAGTATGTCACGGATCGCCCCGGTCACGATATGCGCTATGCAATTGATGCAAGCAAGATCCAGAATCAGCTGGGCTGGAAACCCGAAGAGACGTTCGAGTCCGGAATACGCAAGACCGTCGAGTGGTACTTAGCCAATGGCGCTTGGGTCGAACATATTACCAGCGGTGAATACCGACACTGGCTGGAAAAAAATTATTCACAAAGGACGGAAATGGCATGAGAAAGGGAATCATTCTAGCCGGTGGCTCAGGCACGCGTTTATATCCGGTAACCCAGGTGGTATCCAAGCAATTACTGCCGGTCTATGACAAACCCATGATTTACTATCCGCTGACAACGCTTATGTTGGCGGGGATTCGGGATATTCTCATCATTTCCACCCCGCAGGATACGCCACGCTTCGAACAGCTCTTGGGCGATGGCGCGCAATGGGGCATAAACCTTTCCTATGCGGTCCAACCCTCACCCGATGGTTTGGCACAAGCTTTTGTGATAGGCGCGGATTTTATCGGCGGCGACGATTGCGCCTTGATTCTGGGCGACAATATTTTCCATGGACATGATTTCGCCACTACGTTGCAAAACGTTGCTGGGAAAGAGCAGGGTGCTACCGTATTCGCATACCATGTGCATGATCCTGAACGTTACGGTGTCGTGGAGTTTGATAAAAATGGGCGCGCGGTCAGCTTGGCCGAAAAGCCCAGCAAACCAAAATCCAACTACGCGGTTACCGGTTTATACTTCTACGATAACAGTGTCGTTGAATTGGCGCGAAATCTCAAACCTTCGCCACGTGGTGAACTGGAAATCACGGACGTCAACAAACACTATCTGGCCGCCGGCAAGCTCGAAGTCGCGCTGTTGGGTCGTGGTCATGCATGGCTCGATACCGGCACCCATGAATCCCTGCTGGAAGCGGCTACGTTCATCGAAACGATTGAGAAACGGCAAGGATTAAAGGTTGCCTGTCCCGAGGAAGTGGCTTTTCGATTGAAGTATATTTCCGCTGATGATGTAAAAAGACTGGCGGATCCCTTGTTAAAAAATAGTTATGGGCAGTATCTGTTTCGCATGCTCGACGAACCGGTATTCTAGCCATGAATGTCGTACCCACGAATATCCCCGATGTCCTGATCCTTGAGCCGAAAGTCTTTGGCGATGACCGGGGTTTCTTTCTCGAGAGTTACAATGAGCGTGTGTTTGCCGAATTGACGGGGATCAAAGCACAATTCGTCCAGGACAATCACTCCCGGTCACAAAAAGGTGTATTGCGCGGCCTGCATTATCAAATACAGCAACCGCAAGGCAAACTGGTGCGGGTGGTCAATGGCTCGGTGTTTGATGTCGCCGTGGATATTCGAAAATCCTCGGCAACGTTTGGCCACTGGGTCGGTGTGGAACTCAGTGCCAAGAATCACCGCCAGTTGTGGGTACCACCGGGTTTTGCCCATGGATTTGTCGTGTTGTCAGACAGCGCCGATTTTTTATACAAAACGACGGATTATTATGCACCCGAGCATGAACGCTGTATTATATGGAACGATCCATCCATAGGCATAGTATGGCCAATAGATAACGAACCACTGTTATCGACAAAAGATAAAGCAGGAAACTTACTTAGTAATTCTACTGTTTTTTCCTAGATTATCCCCGAGGCAGCAAGACGCCCATGACCAAGTACTGGTGCAGAACTGGTGTTTGATACGAATAGCATCACAACCGAGTCGGTGTCCGAAGATGGGAACCGCATGTGCGCTGGAAAAGTAGTCGCCATTGTAATTACCTATCGGCCTGATGTGGGAGTGTTAACTGACTTGTTATCCGCCCTCATTCCGCAAGTCGATTCGATAGTCATTGTTGATAACGGCTCCAAACTGGATTTCGCTGCTTTAGTGCAGAAAGAATTCGCATCTGCCAAGATAACCATGCGTTATATGGCAAAAAACGTCGGGATTGCTGCTGCGCAAAATGAAGGCATTCGGTGCGCTAGGCAGTCAAACACGGATTACATTTTACTGATGGATCATGACAGCATCCCGGAAGCCGATATGGTTACGAGGCTGTTGAGCGCTGCACGCACTCTACCTAACGTCGCCTCGGTGGGACCGCGGTACCGCGATACTCGGCAGAATAATCCACCTCCATTCATACGTATTGAGGGGATGAGGCTGCACCGCTGTCCCTGCAAAAATGATACGTCAATCGTACATGTGGATTACCTTATTTCCTCTGGCTGCTTAATTCCCATCGCGGCAATTGATATTGTGGGTGAAATGCGCGACGATTTGTTTATCGACTATGTCGACATCGAATGGGGGTTACGTGCCAAACAGCATGGACTACAAAGCTATGGTGTGTGTGGGGCCAAGATGATGCATACCCTGGGTGATATGCCGATAACCTTTTTCCGCAAGATTATCCCACTGCACAGCCCGCTGCGACACTACTATCATTTTCGGAATGCGATCTGGCTGTATCGGCAGCCATGGCCACCTCTGAACTGGAAGATGGTGGATGCCCGGCGTTTGCTCCTCAAGTTTGTTTTTTATTCTTTATTCACAAACCCACGGTTGCAGCAATTCAAAATGATGGTGCTGGGCCTTTGGCATGGTTTACGTGGCCGCATGGGAGCGCTGCAAGAATCATGATCAACCATTTTGGCTCACCCGTGTCCATCGTTATCGTCAATCATAATGCAGGTGCATTGCTGGTTGACTGTGTACACGCAAGTTTGGAACAAGGCAAGCAAGTCATTATCGTCGACAATGCCTCCTCGGACACCAGTCTGGCGCTGGTCGAAGCAAGGTTTGCCCACGAAAGCCGGTTACAGGTGATACGCACAGGTTGTAATCTGGGTTTTGCCACTGCTTGCAATATCGGTGCAGCCAACAGTTCTGAGGAACTTATTCTGTTTCTGAATCCAGACTGCCTGCTGGGAGAGCATTCCCTGGCCCGTATGGTGCGAGTCCTGGAAGCCGGGGCGGATACCGGCATGGTAGGGGGATTGCTGATGAATCCTGACGGTACCGAGCAAGGTGGCGGGCGGCGTGCCGTACCAACGCCATGGCGGTCGTTCGTTCATGCCTTCGGTTTATCGCGCCTGTCCAGTCGCTGGCCACGATTA
>JAHECY010000181.1 GCA_024641505.1 Gammaproteobacteria bacterium | reverse complement strand
TATCGACGATCCCCACGCTACCCCGGTACCCCCGCCCGAACCCCCGTATGGCGATCCGGCCTGTGCTCAGACGGCCACAACGCCAACGGCGACGGTCAAACCGTTGCAGCCCCGGCGTCAAGTCATTACCGGCGACGCCAGCCGCAGTGTGGTCGTGCTGCCTGCATATGAACAGGTTGCCCGGGATACCGTACTGTATGCGCACGCCAGCCGCGTCATGCACCTGGAAACCAACCCTTACAATGCACGTGCCCTGGCGCAACAACATGGCGATCGCTATGTGTGGATCAATCCGCCGCCCTTGCCGTTATCCACGGAAGAACTGGATGGTGTTTTCGGTCTGCCTTACCAGCGCCTGCCCCATCCGGCCTATCAGGGCAAGCGCATTCCCGCCTACGAAATGATCCGCTTTTCCGTGAATATCATGCGCGGGTGTTTCGGGGGTTGCACCTTCTGCTCGATCACGGAGCATGAGGGACGTATCATCCAGAACCGGTCCGAGGCTTCCATCGTCAAGGAAATCGAAACTATTCGCGACACCGTGCCAGGTTTTACCGGTGTCATTTCCGATGTTGGCGGGCCCACCGCCAATATGTATCGTCTGGGTTGCAAGAGTCCGGAAATCGAAAAAGCCTGTCGTAAGCTGTCGTGCGTGTATCCGGGTATTTGTTCCAACCTTAAAACCAGTCATCATGCCCTGATTCAACTATACCGACGGCTGCGTGCACTGAAGGGTATCAAGAAAGTACTGGTGGCTTCGGGGCTGCGTTATGATTTGGCGGTGGAGGCACCGGACTACATCAAGGAACTGGTGACCCATCATGTGGGGGGTTACCTGAAAATCGCGCCGGAACATACGGAACCTGGTCCTCTGTCGAAGATGATGAAACCCGGGGTTGATAGTTACTACCGTTTCAAGGAGCTTTTCGATCGCTATTCGAAGGAAGCCGGCAAGGAACAGTATCTTATTCCCTATTTTATCGCCGCTCACCCGGGTACCACGGATGCAGATATGCTGCAACTCGCCTTGTGGCTCAAGGACCAGAATTACCGGCTTGACCAGGTACAGACCTTTCTACCGTCACCCATGGCGCTGGCCACGGCCATGTACCATTCGGAAAAGAACCCATTGCGCAAGATAGGTCGGCAGTCCGAAGACGTGGTGATTCCCAAGGGGCAGCGCATGCGGCGTCGTTTTAAAGCCTTTCTCCGTTACCACGATGCCAACAACTGGCCGGAATTGCGCAGCGCACTCAAGGAAATGGGCCGAGCGGATCTGATCGGCAATGGTAAGAAACATCTGGTGCCAAGTTGGCAGCCTGCGGGTACCGGATTGGCGGACAGCAAGCGCAAAACCGCGCCGATCGCCGGCCATGCCTCGCCACCGGGAAAAAGGCGCCGCTAACCCCATCAGTTACCACCCAATAATTTACAAACTATTACAGCATCGCTATTAATCATGGAGTGATCATTCCGATACCCAATAAAATAATGTCAATTCGCAGGGTTATGCATGATCATCAGCATTCGATTCAAAACCCTGATGCCGTTGATTGTTCTGTCTTCGGTCGTGGTAGGGATAACCGTGCTGGCGGTGAATGTCACCGAGATGATCGATGATGCGAATCGCAACCTCAGCGAACGTTTCGAGCAGATCGATGGGGTCAAGAATCTTGAGCTGCAAGTCAACCGTCTTTTGCTACCCTTGTGGTATACCCTCGAAGATCCCACCGCCATAAATCACGAAGCTATAAACCAGGAATTTACTCGGATTTACCAGCAATTGACCAACTTGCGTTCCGTTGGACTCGTGCAATTGGAAGATGCGACCTTATTTAAGGATCTGACCGATACTCTCGGATCCATACAAGCGTTACTCTCCGATTACCTACGGATGCCCAGAATTTCCACCAGTGCAAACCGGAAACACGTGCAGGATTTATTGCTGCAACAACTGCAGCCGTTGAATCAACGGTTCAGTGCCTATCACCTGAGCGAAATGCGACAAGTCAAAGAGATGCGAGTGTCGGCCCGACAACGCATCCACTCCTTCAAGTCCGGAGCCCTTTCCGCAGCGCTGGTCTGTGTGTTACTGCTGGTCTGCTATATGTGGGTGTTTCAGTATATTCTTATTCAGCCGTTGCTGGCCCTGAGAGAGTCCACAAAAGCGTTAGCCGCAGGCGATTTCGAGCATAAAACTCCCGTGAACTCCAACGATGAGCTGGGTGATGTGGCCCAGGATATCAATATAATGGCAAGATCGCTTAAGGATTTGTATCAGCGATTGACACTGATGGCAACGCACGATCCGCTAACCGGATTAATGAATCGGCGCGCCTTTGAGGAGCAACTGAAGCAGTTATTGAACCAGAATCGGCGCTATCGGCAGGTATTTGTGGTGGCGCTCGTGGATATCGATCATTTTAAGGTAGTGAACGACACCTACGGCCATCCCATCGGGGACGCGGTACTGATCCATATCGCAAATATTTTGAGCCAATCCTTGCGTGAGTGCGACAGCTGTTATCGCTATGGCGGCGAGGAGTTTACCATTTTGTTGCCGATGACCGATATCGCGGCAGCGTTGCCGGCACTGGAGCGCTGTCGGCAAATGGTAGCGACCACGGATTTCGTGGCGGGCGACATAAGGTTTCGAAAAACGATCAGTATCGGTATTGCCGTATGTCCGGAAGCGGGGCAAACCTTCCGGCAACTGGTGACCCAGGCGGACCAAGCCTTGTACGCCGCCAAGAATCAAGGACGCAACTGTACTACTGTCTTCCAGGAAATCAAGAAAATCGCCTGACATAAATTCCATGCCGGTGGCTGCTGAGCCACCCCTCAGTGCGTTACAATGTCTCCCGGTACCGTGCGCTAACAGCATGTTTCAGAGGGGAGAATATGAGAATTGGCACACCGTTAACACCCAACGCCACCCGTGTCATGCTGCTGGGCAGCGGCGAGCTGGGCAAGGAAGTTATCATTGCATTACAGCGTCTGGGTGTCGAAGTCATCGCCGTTGATCGCTATGCCAATGCACCCGGCCACCAGGTGGCGCATCGGGCGCACGTCATTGATATGGCGGATGGCGCAGCCTTGCGTGCCTTGATTGCCCGGGAACAGCCACACTTGATAGTGCCGGAAATCGAAGCGATAGCCACTGAGGAGTTGGAGGCGATTGCAGCGGAAGGTCTGGCGACGGTGATTCCCACGGCGCGTGCGGCACGGCTGACCATGAATCGTGAGGGCATACGCCGGCTGGCGGCGGAGGAGCTGGATTTGCCCACGTCGCGTTTTGCTTTTGCCGACAGCCTCAATTCCCTCAAAGAAGCCGTGTACGCGGGAATTGATTATCCGTGTTTCATCAAACCCGTAATGTCTTCGTCAGGCAAGGGTCAATCGCTGGTCCACAATGAGGCAGAGCTGGTGCAGGCTTGGGAATATGCCAAGAGCGCCGGGCGCGTGGATCGGGGGCGGGTGATTGTCGAGCAGAAAATTGATTTTGATTTTGAAATAACTTTGCTGACTGTAAGGTCATTGGATGCCGCCGGGCAGGTGCACACGCAATTCTGCGAGCCGATCGGGCATCGCCAGGAGAAAGGTGATTACGTGGAAAGCTGGCAACCCCAGCCCATGAATGCAGCCGCCCTTGCCAAGGCCCAGGACATCGCCAGAAGGGTGACCGATAGCTTAGGGGGAGTCGGACTCTTCGGTGTGGAATTATTCATTAAAGGCGACCGGGTGTGGTTCAGCGAGGTTAGCCCACGCCCCCATGATACCGGCATGGTTACCATGGTTACCCAGCGGCAGAATGAGTTTGAGCTGCATGCCCGGGCGATCCTGGGATTACCGGTAGACACCCGGTTGCGGGAAACCGGCGCCAGTGCCGTGATCTACGGTGGCATCGAGGCTCAGGGTATCGCTTTTGATGGCGTCGCCGATGCGCTGCGCGAGCTCGGTACCGACCTGCGGCTGTTTGGAAAACCGGAATCTTTCAGCCGGCGGCGTATGGGCGTGGCGCTGGCCACCGCACCAACCGTCAATGAAGCC
>JAHECY010000180.1 GCA_024641505.1 Gammaproteobacteria bacterium | reverse complement strand
AAGCTCAAGACCAATTTCACGGGCAATACCTCGAACCCGCAGCTTGCCTTCGATAACGGCGGCAATGCAATGGCGGTGTGGACCCAGACAGACACCGACATCACTAGTTCGGGCACGAAGACTAACATCTGGGCTAGCCGCTACGCCGTTGACACCGGCTGGTGGAGCGCTGCGGAGCTGATCGAGACGAGCGACATTTCTGCCAACAGTTACCAGATTGCCGTCGATGGCAACGGAAATGCGCTGGCGACGTGGAGCACGATCGATGGTGTCCGAGCCGACATCTGGGCCAATCGCTATAACTCAGGCACCGGATGGGGCACGGCAATGCTGCTCGAGAACGACGACACGGGCAGTGCCATCAACCCCCAGATCGCCTTTGACGCCAGTGGCAATGCCTTGGCGGTATGGCAACAGTCCGACGGCACTATTTACAACATCGCATCCAAACGCTACGCCGCTGCTACGAACGCCTGGGGCACGGCAACGCTGATCGAAACAGACAATGTAGGCAATGCCAATTTTCCACAGATCGCCTTCGATGCCAACGACAATGCCATGGCGGTTTGGGATCAGTTTGACGGCACGCGCAACAACATCTGGGCCAACCGGTTTCAGTAATGTTGGAGAATTTTGATTTGCTGGATAGCCTGAGCCGCCACCGGTGCCCGTTTAATTAATGACTACAACGAAAGAGAGAAAGATCATAACTAGCAAATACGTATGGATAGGCATCTCGATTCTGATAATTACGGCAACACTCGGAGCTTGCAGCAGTGGCGGCGGGGGTGGCGGCAGCTCCGCAGCAAACGTACCTCGCTTTGCTTATGTGGCGAATCTCTTTGACAACATCGTCTCGATTTACACCATCAATCCCGCCACCGGCGCGCTCGCCCGCAACGGTGCTGATGTTACTGCGGGCTCCGGCCCCGCCTTTATCACTACCACGGGCAGCATTCAGTGATGCCCGGTTGCGATGCAGTTGTACGGATCATGGCTATAACGCGGATGAAGCGATGTTTCACTGACGTAAGCGCGCGGTAGATACTTCGCACAATGTGTTTCATCGGGGGGGTTTAACAGTGTTTGTAATAGCCCCCAAGCTTTCTCAGGGGACAATCAGGAAAGTTGGTTGATCATGATAAAAATACGCGTTTTTAACATCTTGAGTCTTGTACTGCTTGTCGCCATGGTGGCGTGTCGCGGTGCTGCGCCTACTGCAGTTGCACGTATGGATGGCACCTGGATCAGCAATGTGGATGGCAGAATGCGGATCCTTGTGCTGCAGGAACGCGCCGATGGTCGGCTGCTCGGATACATTCCGACTAGTCCGGCAACGTTTATCAGCGGCGGCTTCCGTGCAGATTCCTCAGTCAATATCAATCTGTCCGGCGCAGATCCGCTACATAGTTGGAATGCAACGATTAGCGGCACACTCCACGATAATAGCCTCGTCGCCACTTACACTGAAAGCAGCGAGACGAGTACACTCACCTTTGAGCGTGCTCCCGGGACGTTCAGCGTAGAACACTGGGTATTTTTTGCAAATGGGACTGACGACAAGGTTCGTGCTATGCGTATTCTTGCACCCGATGGTACCTTCATTGCCGGCGGCTTTGTGGGTGTCGGCAACTGCAATCTGCTGACCTGTGGTGGAGATATCGCCAACTGGACGATTTCCGGAGCGACGCACACGATCACAATGGTATCGAGCGGCACCTGTGCATCCAGTTCCACCCTGACCGGCACTTGGGATTCTTCATCCCTGTTTCTGACCGGAAGCTATACCACCCGTTATTGTGATGGCTCGAAAGATGGAACCTTCACAGGCGTCAAGGAGGGTTTGACAACAATTGCGGATATCCGCGGCATTCTGCAAATGCAGGCTGATTTTACCGACCGGATAGAACACGAATCAGCCACTGCAGCAGATGCTTTTGCGTCCTCGTATTTGTACAACGAAAAGACAAAATCCGCCTGGGAATCACAGCTTGCGACATTGTATGCAAACTACAATACTTTGGAAGCGCGCATAGCCGGCGTGATGCAGATCATCACGTATAACGACGCCGAAGTTTTTCCTTATCTCAGGTCGGCACCGCGCATGACGTGGCGCTTTATCATCAATGGCGAACCGGCCGCTGGCGGAGCGCGCGAAGCCGTCATGAACATTGCCACTGATCCGCTTTCCACAGACCCGCTGTTCAGCGAAGAACTTTACTGGCTGGGTAACGAGGGTAGCCGCTCGGTCTTCACCGGAAACGGTTATACGCAGCCATTCTCGATCACTATGCCCATTCTGCCGGGCGATGCTGCGCATACGGCCTATGGTCTGTGGCCTTTCGGGGCGCACGGCGGCGGTCATCCCGAAGGCCATCCGGGCTGGGATGTCGTATACAAGGCTGGAGCAAAAGCCGTTGCCGCAGCCGATGGTACGGTGGTAGACATCAAGCCCAACACCTATCATCCGGGCGAATGGTCCATCTCTGTGCAGCTCCGACCAGGTCACTTCACCCGGTATGACGATCTGGCCGCTGTTGAACCCGGCATCACGGTAGGTACTCACGTGCACACCGGCGACCCATTAGGCGCACCGAGCGAATATCCGATTGGCGCATTGAGTTATTTCATGATCCATTTCGCGTTAAATATACACGCACAAACTGTGTGTCCGGCGGGCTATCTCAATGCAGAGGGCCAGACCTTATTCGACGACATATGGCAGACGGCGGCGTACGGTGAGATGTTAACCGAACCGCTTCCGTGCAACCCGACGACAGTTTCTTTCCCGCTGGCGCGCACCTGGCTCCGCTCGAGCGGCCCGCTGGCGCCGAAAATCGAATTCACGCGACTGGACCCGAGCACCCAGGCATATACATACCGCTTGCTAGATGCCGACGGCACGATAGTTGAGACGGGTACCGTCAGTCAGTTCGATCCAGGCGCGCTTCCTTACGCCACAATCGATCTGCTGCCTGCGGGAGGTGCTGCGATGCACTTGGGCGTCATCCACATCGTAGGCGAAACGATGCGCGTAAACTGGAATGCATCGCGTCCGGTCGACCTCAGCGGCGCCTCGGTCTATACCTTCGCGCACTGAGATTCGGAAATATGAGGATCATGCGCGCCCGCTAAGCACATCTCTGCAACGCCAAGTTTTTGCAAGACAGGGTAAGAATTTTCTGCATCAACGTATCGACAAGGGAGAAAATCATGAAAAGCAAACTCGGGTGGACTTGCGTTTCGATGATATCGCTGCTTGCCACACTCGCCGCCCCCATAGCGGCACACTGATAGAAATCGCGGATTTACCGTTTACAGTGGGTTCGGAGCCCTTTGCCATAACCACTACCGGCAGCATTCAGTGATCCAGAAAACATCACAGCATTCTGACTAAGATACCTTAGACGTAATCTGGTGCTCTCTGTCGCTTGTATTGTAGTTTTTATCTCAAGCCCCTCACATGCTTTTCAATCACTCTAGCATTCATTGCAATTTGCGGGATAATGCAGACCTCCAGATTACCTTGATGGTAATCCCGCTATCATATTTACATGGGCAACCGTCTCGCCATGAAACAGTACATATCATCAACCGTAAACAAACAGCCACCAAACTGGATAACGTAGAATAATGACACGCTGTGTATCGCGTACGGACTGGATATCAGAAAGCAATCCTGCAAGTTCGTTAAATATTATCCATCCAATCCATCTCATTCATATCTTTTGCGGTTCATCATGGAAATATTCCTTGTCTCTACCGGCATAGTGGCCCTGGCCGAAATGGGCGACAAAACCCAGCTGCTAGCATTTATACTTGCCGCGCGCTTCAAACGCCCGCTACCCATCGTGCTTGGTATTTTATTTGCCACGCTGCTCAATCACGGTTTGGCGGGCGCACTTGGTACGTGGATTACTACAGTATTGAATCCCGAAATCCTGCGTTGGGTATTGGGACTGTCATTTATTGCCATGGCTATCTGGACATTGATACCGGACAAAATTGAAGAGGAGGAGACGCATATTGCAGCCAAACTGGGCGTATTTGGCGCAACTTTCATCACTTTCTTTATCGCGGA
>JAHECY010000092.1 GCA_024641505.1 Gammaproteobacteria bacterium | reverse complement strand
TCCTATTTCTACTACGAAACTATTGTGGGTTATGCTGCGCGCACTTTCAGGCGATGAAAAAACATTGAGCCTGTTCCCGATTAAGTTTCCGTTGTATGTTTTGTTTGCTATATATAGTTAGGGGACTTGTTGTTATGTCCACGCGGTCAGGCAATGTGTTGACGCCATTGGGTACGAGATTATCATGCTGGGGCGGGGAGCGTAATTACATGAACAATTATACTGAGAATTCCACATCGGGTTCGACATTGGCATCTCTGTGCAGTTGGGATAAGAACGACAAACGCTATGGTGGCGCCGCGGAAGTCGTTAACAAGGAATACGAATCTATCAAACAGCGTCGGCCTCAGGCGACCCAGGAGAGTCTAACGGGATTGGCCTTGTCCGGCGGAGGTATTCGATCGTCGACTTTCTGTCTTGGCGTGATGCAGGCGCTAGCGCACAAGAATTTGCTGGCTAAGTTTGATTACCTGTCCACGGTGTCCGGCGGTGGATATATTGGCACCTCGCTCACCTGGTTACTGCATAAGAAATGGACTTATAACAATGACGGCACACCCACTGAGATTTCCTTTGGCCTGGGTCCAGAGAATTTTCCTTATAAAACTCAGCCTATATGTTCGATGGACGGTCCATCGTCGGTAACCACGTTAGCAACCGAGGAAGGTAGTGTTCCGAACCAGGCGAAGGGTTCCATGCTGCGCTGGTTGCGTCAGCACGCGAAATACCTTACGCCCGGTGGGACGCATACCTTGACCACGTTGGTCGCAGTGTTTCTACGCAGCAGCTTACCCAATCTCTTGTTCTATTTCGCACCATTGGCGCTGCTGATGACAGCCTTCATCAGCCTCAATTTCTTCACGGGCGTTGATTGGTTTTTCAATGCTGAACGACCCTTGGCGCCGGCGTTGTTAATTACTTCGGCCTGGTTGTTCGTGATCTTTGGCGCCGCCTCGCTTATCTATTGCGTTCTGACCTTTGTGATGCAATCCAAATCCGGACCACGCAACGGTCGAGCCAGTGACTACTATCGGTGGCGACGACATGCTGAGGCAAGTTACAAACGATTGTTATCACTTGTAGGCATCGCCTTTTGCCTCGGGATTATTCCGTGGATTCCGCATTTAATCAGTAACATTTCCGGATTGGGCCTCGATGCCTTGAGCAACGTGCTGAGCGTGGTCTCGACAGTGGCTGGTATTGCCATGAGTATCGCCATGTACCTGCAAAGCAACGATCCGAAAACGCCGAAGAATATGGGTAAGTTGGCGGTTTTCGGCGCAGCTTTCCTGTTGTTCGGGTATGTGTTGTTGGCATACCAAACCGCCGGCTGGATACTTGAAACACTGGTAATTAATGCCAGTGCAGGCTACTCGGCCATCGGAGTATTATTGGCGGTTACGGCGGCGGCATTTTTCAACAACCTCAACTATGTCTCCGTGCATCGCTACTATCGCGACCGCCTGATGGAAACCTTCATGCCGGATGTCGCCAATGCCGTCAAAACCGCAAAAAATGACCCGGCGACTTCCCATGAAGCCAACACACTCGCGATTCAGAATGCAATTGATGAGCAACAGCCGGTATGCGGTCCCTATCACCTGATCAACACCAATGTTATCCTTGTCAATTCCGACCGCCCCAAGTTCCGGGGACGCGGCGGTGACAACTTTATCCTGTCACCACTGTTTTGCGGCAGTAGCGCCACCGATTGGCGCTCCTCCGACAAATTTATGGACGGTCAAATGACTCTTGCCACTGCCATGGCTATCTCCGGGGCCGCGGTAAATCCCAAAACAGGCTGTGGTGGTCATGGCATTACCCGCAATCCATTGGTTTCAATGCTTATGGGTCTGCTCAATATACGTTTGGGTTACTGGGCGCTCAATCCGAAACAAAAACCCAACAAACGCAGGTTTTCCCCAAACGCGATCTGGCCAGGCCTGGGCGAGTTGATTCTGAATCGCTACCTGAACGAGGACAGCAAATATATCCAGCTGAGCGACGGTGGCCATTTCGAAAATCTGGGCATCTATGAACTTATCCGGCGTAGATTGAAGCTTATCGTGGTATGTGACGGCGGCGCGGATCCCGATTACACATTTGCCGATCTGGCCAATGTTATCGAGAAGGCGAGAACTGATTTTGGCGCTCTGATCATGGTTGACGACACAATTCTCAGTTCGGTAATTCCCCGGCACTTCGCAGCAAAAAATTCCAGTGATCGCACGGAAGTATTTGCCAGACGCGGTTATTTCGTTGCCGACATCATTTATGCACAGTTGCCCGATGAAAAAGAATCTTTGGTGGGCAGATTGGTCTATCTTACCACTACCTTTACCAAACACCTGAACGCCGATCTATATAGCTACCGCAAAGAACACAAAGAATTTCCGGATGAACCCACTAGCGATCAATTTTTTGACGAGCGTCAATTCGAGGCTTATCGTGAACTGGGTTTTCAACTGGCCTGGAACATGATCGGTGCGGTTCAACCGAACGATGACCTGTATGAAGTCTTCAGAAGGGATACGTCAGTTACTACGGAGAGGCAACGTACCTTTATCCCGCCAGAAGGTTCAGACCAGATAATTCCCGAACGAATTGTGGCTAAAAAGAAAGATGAAGGCAAAGGTCCGCAGGATAACCGCGGTCGTTAACAAATGGATTTGGGCAGCCAAGATGGAGCAGGCATGGACCTTTACGACGAAGGTATTAGTCAAATATTTTAATCGTTCCTGCAGTAATCGCTTGTGCCGGCTGACTAATACAACTGTTAATTTTGGCGCTATCCTGCTCTTCGCAGTCTTTGTGGTCGTCTTGTCTACGAAACGTGCCCTGCCATAGCCACAATCCCAGCCGTCGGGATGGCAGGGAAGGGCGGAGGCGGGGTGGTTCATTGGGTCGTCTATTCAATACTGCATGTGTATACAGTAATGCAAACCGGTGTAGTGGTTTAAGCCGCGTGGGTCCTACGTCCGGCGATACCAGTTTAATATGTTAAATACTAAATGTAGGGTCACTGCAATTAAACGAATAATTGGCAGTTAAACATTTACTTTTACCTTGGCGGCACGGTCAGCTTGCTAAAATGGCGCTACTCATCGCGATCAGAGTGGCTGCCTTATGATGTACAATACACCGTTATAAATCTTGCCATAATCTCGCCGTTGTTAATGTGGAATAATTTTTACAAGAAGATATGTTCGCGCCGTAATTTACGCATTATGCTGGTTACATTGCTGAGCATTGTTATGTGCGATGGCATCTACCTCTACAGCCGTGTTCCCGACTGGTCGGTTTATGCGCACGGCATGATCCCGAAATCCAGCTTCATGCTGCGCTACGAGCAGGGTCGCGCCGAAAACCGTAATTGGCCAGCCCTGCGCTGGCACCCGATCGCCTTCAACGTCATGCCCAAGCACCTGCGCCGCGCCGCGGTAGTGGCGGAAGACAGCCGTTTCTACGAACACGGTGGTTTCGACTTGATCGCTTTCCGCGAAGCCATGGCGTTGAACCTGAAAAAAGGCAGGCTGGCCTACGGTGCCAGCACGATCTCGCAACAAACGGTTAAAAATCTCTTTCTGAGCTCGGCGCGTGATCCGCTGCGCAAATGGCACGAACTGGTGTTGACGCTGATCATGGAGCAGCAGCTCAGCAAGTCGCGTATCCTCGAAATCTACCTCAATATCGCCGAATTCGGCCGCGGCATCTATGGTGTGGAGGCCGCCGCGCGGCACTATTTCGACAAATCCGCTGTCGACCTCACAGTGACCGAGGCCGTAGAACTCGCTGCCAGTCTGCCGAGCCCCGTGAAAAGTAATCCTGCTACCCGCAGCAGCTACTTCATGCGCCATCGCGATACGATTCTCGCGCGCGTGCAGCCACCCGAGCTCGGACCGGACATGTCGGTAATCATACTGCCGACGCTGGAGCTCGAAGCCGCACCGACACCGGAGGAAGAGGAACCGCCAGCTAACGGTCTCGACAACCTGCGGTCTATGCGGGAAGCAGCACCGTCCATTGCGATTGACGTTACCACCGTTATCCCACCGTCCACGGCAACCGATGATCCCAATGCAATTGTTTCCGATGGCAGCGCGGAAAACGCGACATCCGACTAGTGTCAGCCCCTGATGACAGGGTCCCTGATCATCCAGGTCCGCTGTCACCGCCAAAGCGGTTAACCCGTCCTTACCAATGGCCATGGTGCCGCATTTGGCAATGCGGTGTACGACATGTTACTTGCTGGCTTGATCCGGTGGCGCAAGGAGTTGATCGGGAATGGCATTAAGGGTATCAATAAAATATTGTTGGTTACCTGCAGCTCGCGCCACTACCAAAGCGCCTTCGACGCGCACGATAGCATCGATCGCACGTTGCCGGGCCAGTTGTTCATCAAAACCTCCCTGCTTGAGCATGTTAGCCAGTCGCAGGATCCAGTTTTCAATGCCTTTGGCGATGTAATCCCGAAACAAAAGTTTGGCCTGCCCCATAGAGAAAACTTCCAGGCTGCAGGAAACTCGGCCCTGATCATAAAAATGAATCAGGTTGTCACACATGCATTTGAACTGGTCTCGTAACGCTAGATTTGGATTGATAGGGTCCATCACTTCACGCCGAAATGTTTCACTGCGCTGGTTAATTACCGCGAGAGCCATATCCTGCTTACCTTTGGGGAAGTAATGGTAGAGGCTGGCCTTGACCAGACCGGTTGCCTCCGACAGCAGCGTGAGTGTGCTTCCTTCATAACCATGGGTTCTGAATACTGTGCTCAACTGTTTGATCACGTCTTCTTTACTCGTTAAAGCCGCCGGCATCGTCACATTACTCCTCAGCAGGTTTTCTCTCGTCAAAATGTCTTATCCGCGCCTCTTGCATTATACCGATTGTTCGGTAATAATCATTAAACCGTACGTTCGGTATAATACTAACTCGCACAGGGAAAATATCATTATGATGCTCTATGACTTTGAATTATCAGGAAATTGCTACAAAATCCGGCTCCTGCTCAACCTGTTAAAGCAGAACTACGAATCCCGGATGGTGGATTTATTAGGAGGTGAAAATCGCGGTAAGCCTTTCTTGCAGCTCAACCCCAAGGCCGAGGTACCGGTACTGGAAGATGGTGAATTGGTTATTGCCGATTCCAGCGCCATCCTCGTTTACCTGGCGATGCAATATGGCCAGGAACATTGGCTGCCCCGGGATCCTGCCAGCCAGGCCAGGATTCAGTTTTGGCTCGCCACTGCCAGTAACGAGATCCAGCATGGACCCGCTGCAGCGCGCGTCATCCGGGTGTTCGGCGCACCACGGGATTATAACCAGGCGGCAACTGTCGCAGCCGGGGTGTTGTCACTTATCGAACAACATTTGTCACACCGGGATTGGCTGGTGGCCGACCATATCTCCATTGCCGATATCGCTATCTACCCTTATGTGGCTCTGGCGGAAGATGGTGACATCGCTCTTGATGCCTATCCCCATATTAACCAATGGCGGACACGGATCGAGGCGCTACCCGATTATGTACCGTTACCCCGTGCCACAGCCTTGGCATAACTTACTACCGGTACACTACGAGGTTCAGTGATGGATAAAGCAGACTTGCCCGATGCGCCAGAAGTGTTTCACTCCGGTGAACGGCAACTTCAGACACGTTACGGTTCACGCGAACTGCTGGCGCGCAACGGCGCACGTATTGTACAACCCTTTCTGACCGAACAACTCCAGACATTTTTTCAGGCGCTGCCATACGTTTGCATGGCCAGTCAGGACGCTATGGGTCGGCTTTGGCCGACCCTGCTCTGTCACCAACCGGGGTTTATCCAGATACCTGAGCCGAACCAGTTGATCATTCGCATCCATACGGATAACCATGATCCGTTTACGCAAGGACTGACGGTGGGCAATCACATCGGGATGCTGGGGATCGATCTTTCCAACCGGCGTCGCAACCGGGTCAACGGACGGATTACTCACCGCACGACCGATGCTATTCATCTAAAAGTGGATCAAGCTTTTGGTAATTGTCCCAAATATATCCAGCAACGCTCGTTAACGTCAGCGGTGCCTGCCACGCCGGCCACGCCAATCGTCAGTCAATACTTCAATTCACTGCAGGCCGGCATCATTCAGCGGGCCGATACTTGTTTTATCACCAGCTGCCATCTACCAGATGCAGGCGACAAGGATGTGGCGGCGATCACGCAGGGGATCGATATCTCGCATCGCGGGGGCAACCCAGGTTTTATTGAAATCCTCGATGAACAGACACTGCTGTTGCCCGATTATCCCGGTAACAGGTTCTTCAATACCTTGGGCAACCTGCTGCATCAGCCAGTGGCAGGTCTATTATTGCTCGACTTCACCCATGGTCACAGCCTGCAACTGACGGGGTCGTGCGAGCTCGACTTTGGTCCACCACGGGAAAACTGGCCTGCCGGCGCGGAACGACTAATTCGTTTCAGCTTGCATAAGGCCGTTCTGCGTGCACAGGTGCTGCCCTTGCGCGGGGCAGTGCAGGCGTATTCACCGTATTTGGCGTTTGCTTAGCAACACCGACCGGCACCAATTCGACAGCTGGCGCAATAGAAGATCCAGCTGTACGACTATTGGTCATGTCGCACACGCTCTTTACTGCTTGATACCCGCGCTATTGTACTTGGCCAGGAAGAAGTCGCTGGCAAAGGGACCTGAAAACTTATTGCCATCCAGGAGAGCTGCAGGGGAACCATTGATATAGCCTGTTAGATAGATGTTGTCACTTTTGTCGGTCGCAACGCCCGTGCCCAACGTGATAGCATTGGCCGCACCCATTTGTCTGGAGTAAATCCTTGCCCCCGTGGCGTCGTATTTGGTGACAAAGGCGTCGGTTCCACCTGAAAACGTATTGGCGTCAAGCCCCCCATTAGTGAAACCGGCGACGTAGACATTACTCTGCGTATCGACTGCGATCGATGTGCCGGTTGTGGATGCGCGCGCCACACCCAGTTGCCTGGTGTAAAGTTTGGATCCGCTGGCGTCATATTTGGTGAGAAACAGGTCGCTATTGCCGGTTGCAACGTTACCGTCAATACCGTTCTCGGTAACACCTGCGACGTAAACATTACCGTTCGCGTCGGTCGCGGTGGAGACATTCCCGAATAATGCGCCTGCGCCCACCGGCCCCAATTGCTTGGTATAAAACTTGATGCCGCTGGCGTCATACATGATGAGAAAAAAGTCGAGACCACCCGACGACGCATTGCCGTCAAGTCCGGCGTATGTGACTCCGGCGACATAGACATTACCGTTTCGATCGGTGGCAACGGAATAACCATAGACACTCCCGATGACCGACCCGGTTCCCAACTGCTTGCTGTAGAGCTTGCCGCCGTTCTTGTCATATTTGACCAGGAAGAAATCCGTAACATTGGTGCCCGACTGTACGTTGCCATCGAGGGCGCCGTTGGTCGATCCGGTGACGTAGACATTACCGTCCACATCGGTTGCAGCGCCATAGGCCGTGGTGTGCGTATCCCCGCCGGCACCCATCTGCCGAGTGTAGACCTTTGTCCCGCTGCTATCGAATTTAGTGAGATAGAAATCCGTGGCTTTGCTGCCCGACAGGGCATTGCCGTCGAAAGCGCCGTTGGTCGATCCGACGACGTAGACATTACCATTGGCGTCGGTCGTGGCGGCACTGGCCGACATTTCCATCCCCACACCCATCTGTCGGGTATAGAGTCGAGTGCCGCCGGCGTCATACTTGGTGAGAAAGAAGTCCGTGGCGTTACTGCTCGACAGAGTGTTACCGTCAAAATTACCGTTGGTGGTACCGGCGACATAGATATTACCGTCCCCGTCGGTCGCGGTGGCGTTGGCCAGAGTAGCCGTGCTTGTGCCTGCCCCCATCTGCCGGGTCCAGTACGACGTTGTAGAGGGCGATGGCGACGGTGAGGGTGAAGGAGATGAACCGGATGTCGGGCTGGGACCGCCGGCGCCGCCACACGCCGAAACGAGGAGAGCTATCGCGAAAAACAAGGCCGACAAAACACCTTGTTGGCAATGTGCCGGGGTATGACTTGCACCAGGGTTCACGTAAATACTCCTTTATACAGATTACAGGACGGGAAATTCCCTTTCACTAAACGCGGAACTCTACACGGTGGAGCCTGAAGAACGCAAGCAATGTATAACAATAAAAATTACCCGTAGGACCGGTGACTCCGACTGTTTCGGTCAAGCCATATAACATAATCTTTTCGTACCGTTTGCTCGATACCCTTGTCTTGGCATACCGTGATGAAGCGTAGCGTGATCCCTAGGCAGGCGGGCCGGCGGGCGACGGGGACTGGCGGGGGTCCGGGGCCAGTCACGGGTTCGTCTTTCCATAGGGTAGCACTGCAGTTGGTGAAGTGTTGCGGTGTGAGTGGTAAACCGGCCGTGAAAAGAATGTGTATCAGGCTTGTAATTGGGTTGCTTCCACAGGACGCATAAGCTAAACAAGCAGCAATCGGTCGGGGTTGGCATCGGCATCGAACAACCTCAGAAGTGTGTCATCATCGTGCGGTGCATAGATTAAACGCACTGCTTGAATGTGGTATTTGTGGTAAGGGCCATTCGTACTTAAAGTACATTTTTTTTATTCAAGTTTGATAGCATAGCGGTTGTTAGCCACCAACCTTAACGGTACTTACTGACAATATTACACATGCCAGCTTCTAAATCACAAGATACCTGCCGGCAATGGCTCAGCCAGTTAGGTGTGCAAGATGGTTTTGTCGGACGGCATGACCAGGCGCCGGATATCAAAGAGTGTCTGATGAGCCTCGAGGAGGGCTTACAGCGTCTTGAAAAAGATGTAAGCTCGCGTTTATTGCGCTTGATGGAAGAGGTTAAGACTGATTTTATCAAGCAGGGGCAGACGATCACCGATGCCAGGACCAACTTACAATTGATTTTTGAGCAACTGACGCAAGCACCACGGAATGCGACAGCCAACAAACGCGCTGCTTATGCGCTGGATCAACAAGTTAATTTCCTTTCGCGCCGGGTGCGCCCGCGTATGTTGCGCGCCCTGGAAAAACTCTCACCCAAATATCAGCTTTTAGAGAAACCTCTCAAAGAACTGAATAATTTTCGTCACCATACCGCGAAACCTCTGCCCGACTATTTGTCATTATTACGCGCACGCAACAAGCACACCGCCCTTGCGGAGGGAGTCAGCATATTCGAGTTGGAGTTTTTACCTCAGCTCGACCGGCTGTGTCGCCTGCCTTTTATCAGTACCTTTAGGTTTACGATGTTGCGTTGGCGCTGCCGGCAACGTTATTCATTTTACCCGCTGCCGTTGAAAGCAATAGCATTGGATTGTTTGATCACACGCAGCGATTTAAAGCCAATGCAATTAATTCAGCGTCACCAGGCGACACATGATGAATTGCAAGGCAGGTTGGCCGATGCGTGGCGCAGTATTCGCTTCAACATGGAGACCTCTGCTACGGAGCTGGATGATGTTTGCGACACTTTACGCAGTGGTCGCAGTGAAACCTTGGAAGACCGGTCGGCGGAAATAAGCTCTATTGTATTTGGTGCTATGGATAAGTGCTTGGAAACTTTCGACGATGTTAGCGTGACCTACGCCAGTTTCGTCGAAGGAGTAATTGCCGAAATTTCCCAGGATCACAAGAATGCGCTGGCGGCGATACGCGAGGGTATTGATGGTTCGCGCTTCTTGGGAGCTCGCTTGCGTTGGACGCTGCGTTCGCTGCTAAAGGAATGGCACAAGCGAATCGATTCGCTGAAAGAAACGGTCATGAACAACTTCAGCCTCAACAAGGAAACACCGAGAAGAGTGAGTAGAGGCACGCGTTGGTTGGTGACGCTGTTTGGAATTTTCAGAGACCAGCAGCCCGTAGAAGAGTCATTACTGCAATTGACGGATTTGCCCACTGAATCCGAACTGTTGGAGCAAAGCAAGGTATTACCGCCAATCTATCGCCGCTTGTTTCACAATGAACCATTGGCGAATCGAGAATTTCTGGTGGGTATGGAAGAGGAGCTGAGTTTGCTGGCGGAAACCTATCAACGCTGGCAATCCGGTCGTGCATCCAGCGTGGGTGTTATTGGACCCGAAGGCAGCGGCAAAACTAGTCTTTTGAATTGTTTCGAAGGTGAGCTGGATGAGAATACCAAAGTAGCTCGCGCGGAACTGGTATATCGCATACGCACCAGCGGCGATGTATTGCGAATGCTGGAGGATATTCTGGAGCTTGAGGAGGCCTGTGAAAGCCCGGCACAGTTGATCAGTAAAATTCACGGCATGGAGCGCCAGGTTATTATCATAGAAAATGGCCATCAGCTGTTCCTGCGTACCGTGGGCGGACGTGAAGCCGTGGATACATTTTTTTATATCATGATGAATACACGCAACAATCTGTTTTGGCTGTTGTCGTTCCGGCTGCACCCTTGGATGCGTATGGGTTATATGCACCAAATTGAACGTTTTTTCACCCGTGTCGTAAAAAGCGAATTTCATACTGCACAAGAATTGAAAACAGCGATTCTGTTGCGCCAACGTGCCACGGGCCAGGAGCCGTTGTTCAGTGAAGTCGGCGTGGGTTCCTATCGGTTACGCAAATTATTGCTGCAACATAATGCGCAGGATGCACCGGTACAGCAAGTGCTGATGGATATGTATTTTAATAATTTGTTTGAGTTGACGGGCGGCAACATGGAGACCACGCTGTACTACTGGTTGCGTTCATTGGCTGTGGATGAGCAGGGGCGGGTCAAGGTGCAAGCTTGTGTCAAGGTCGATCATAGCTTTATCAAAAAACTTGATACCTTAAACCTGCTGACGCTGGCGGAAGTTCTTGCCCATGGTGGATTGACACCACTGGAGCACGGAGACATATTCAATATGGAACAATCACGCAGTCGTTTGGTGCTCGATTATTTGCGGCAAATCCGCTTGCTTAAAGGGCACAATAATGACAAGTATGGGCAGCCGGTGTATTACAGTATCAATACGCTGTTTTATCAACCAATACACTCGGCTCTGGATGCAATGCATATAATCTACTGAACGGAATTGCACAATGGAAGATAATGCTATCAAGGCGGTCACGGATATACTGTCGACTGGTCACATTTTTGTGGCATTGCTTATCGTAGCTGGCGTCTGGTTGTTGTTAAAAATCATACACTATACGTCAAATGGTTTAGCGCGCCGTTTCAGCCGTTACCGGATTCAGATAACCGGCACGGTACCGCTGCTGCGCATTGTTATTTGGGGTGTCACCGTATATGTAGTGATCGTAAAGATATTCAATCCACCTGAGGCTACCCTGTTGGCGATGCTTGCTTCCACGGGACTGGCCGTCGGTCTTGCCGCGCAAGACATGATCCGGAACGTAATTTCCGGTGCCCTGATATTGTTCGAGCAGCCGTTCCGGGTCGGCGATATGATTGACATTGATGGCCACTACGGCGAAGTTTTATCCATAGGGTTGCGGTCAATAACATTGCGCACGTTTGATGACAATACTATAACCGTACCAAATGCTACGGTGGCGGGTCAGTCGATTTCCAATGCCAATAGCGGCGCCCTGCATGAGATGGTGGCCGTATCGTTTGTCTTGCCGGCCAGCGTGGAAATCAAGTCAGTGAAAGATCTGGCATGGGAGGCAGCGGCTTGTTCACCCTACGTTTATTTAAGGAAACCAATTACCGTACTGATCGATGACGTATTCAACAGGACATTTCTCAACCGCTTCACGATAAAGGCTTACGTGCTGGATGTGCGGTTCGAACGAAAATTTTCCAGTGACATTCTCGAACGCGTCAAACAAGCGTTACTTGCCCGAGAAATCATCACCAATGCAATGGTGCTGGGAGGATTGTATGCGGGTGAGGCGGCAGTTCAGGCTTCCGTAGAAAAACAGGCATCGATGATAGCCATTGATGAGCGGGATTGAGGCTGCCCAGGAGCTCCCCTGGTATTATGGAGAATAGCCGGAATGGAATGTTTTGTTCCGCACGGTTACCATTCAATTATCGAAATATGAAATCTAGAGAAATAGTGATGCTACCGGGGAGAGCAGGGTGGCGACCAGGCACTGAAACAGCGTGGAGCGCTCGCCATAAGGACGTGATCAGGAAACTCAACTGGTTTTATGAGAAATACGACTGGCTAGCGAAGGAGGTTGATAGTGGAAAATATGGGGATGATCCCGGCAAAGTGGCTTGTTTTCGCTATTCCACGTCACCGGTACGGGCTACATTCTGGAAGGTGTTACCTGTCGGCCAGGGATGGTCAGTTCCCGAGGCAAAAGATATAATCCACTCGTTTAAAAATAGCAGCGATGTGGGGTACTAAAGTGATGTTTGCCAATGAAATTCGTTTGATCGACTTGAATGATCTTGCTCTGGAAATTGCGGCAGAGTGGTACAACTCGAAAACCACGCAACAATTGATTAAGTATGCAACAAGTCGTCAGTTAAATATTGGCCAGAATGATGACCAGCTTTTAGATGACTGGAATACCATGGTCACTGAGGAAAAAAGGCGAGAAATCATGGCCGTTCTGCAATAACCCCGAGTTATTACGCTTAACATGCGTTTTTCCTTATAGTTCGATACAAGAATTCTGATCGCAGTAATCCCCTTAGGATTTTGCCAGTTTCTCTAGCGTGTCGATATGGTCGCCAATGACGACGGCTCATGGCAGGGTGGCGCCTGGCGCCCCTGATAATAGTAAGCAACCCCGGGGTTACTTCGGGAGGCTGGTGGAACCGGTGGTGCTGTGCCCGCGATTGTTGCATCATTTCGGGTAATCGTTATTATTACCCGACACCAATACTATTGGAAACTCCCTGATGTCGATAGACTGGCAACATACCCATGCCGCCATCTGGCGCGACGCACGTCAGCAGTTGCATCCGGTAAGCGCCATCGACCCGGTGTCCCTTGATGACCTTGTGGGCATTGACGAGCAAAAGCGGAAACTGCTGGAGAACCTCCAGAAATTTGCCCAGGGGAAACCGGCCAATCATGTTTTACTATGGGGTGCCCGAGGCACCGGCAAATCCTCCCTGGTTAAAGCCGCCTTCAACAACCAGCGGAATCAAGGATTGCGCTTGTTACAACTGGACCAGAATGATCTGCGGCACCTGCCGGATATCGTCGATGACTTGCGGATTGCCGATTATCGTTTCGTCGTTTTTTGCGATGATCTTTCTTTTACCACGCTCGATCACAGTTATAAGGCATTAAAAACATTACTGGAAGGTACCATTGAACAGCCACCGCCCAATGTCTTGTTCATCGCGACTTCCAATCGCCGCCATCTGGTGCCGGAATATATGCAGGAGAATCTTGAGGCGCGCTACGATGGCGGGGAAATTCACCAAGGGGAAACCGTCGAGGAAAAAATTTCCCTGGCGGATCGTTTTGGTTTGTGGCTGTCATTTTATTCTCTGACCCAGGATGAATATCTGGCGATCGTCGACCGACTTCATACCGATAGCTCCTGCGATATTGAAGTTTTGCATCGGGAAGCCCTGCGCTTTGCGTTAGCTCGTGGGGTGCGCAGCGGTCGTACCGCGAAGCAATTTCATGCAGCATTCAATGCCGCTGGCACTGCCAGCGATTAGCAAATATCTGCGCCTGCCTGAAGATCTCACCAGCGGTGGTACTGCGCAAAAAGCCGGTCAGTCGTCGGTCAGGCGCAAATTTACGCCACCGGAGACAACGCGCGCCAGTCCGGCTTGACGTATCCGCTAGGGGGGCCGGGTCGAACACCTATTAAATATCGCTGACCGCTGAGAATTCCCGTTAAAACCCGAGGCCACTGATCCAGGGCTGGGTGGCGGCGGGAACGCTGCCGAGTACGGTATAGTGATCCCCGCTGATCGTATGATACTCGCTGTTCGCTGCTACAATGTTTGCGGAGAAGAGCGGGTAGTTATAGCTCGTGGTAAGGGAGTCGGCATCGCCGCCCAACCATAGTACGGGCCTGGTCAAGACAGGCAGTGCCTGGTCTACATCCGGGAACAGGCTCACATCATGGAACGACAGAAAAGTATACGCCGTTGCCGAAATCTGACTCACTGTACCACCGTTGATGATGTCGTACGTTGCAAAATGATAACCCATGTTCTTACTTATCAAATCGTTCGCCGCAACAATGCCGGGAGCCGCGGTATCCTGAATACTCTTGGACTTCTGTGGGAAGTGGCCGGGGGCGATGCTGACATAGGCATCAATGGCCACGTTCGGTGAAATAATCCCGTGTAATAGCGCATGGGCACCACCCATGCTGTGTCCCATGACAACGACGTGCCTGCCTTTGTCAATCTCAGCCTGGGCCAGTTGATTGATATACAGCATGCCTTGACACATCGTGCCACTCCAGGTCGTACCCGACCATGGCATATAAGGCGCGATCACGTCATAGTTAGACGCGGCCAGATTTTGCGCCATTGCCACATAGCCGGTATATAGCGGGGAACCGCTTTTACCGTGCATGAAAATAATGCTGGTGCTGGCGGTACCACTGGCTGCCAGCGTCACAACAGGTGCTTTCGTCGGCTTGTACGCGGATGCGCAACTGCAATCGACACTGTAAGGCACCGTGTTGCTGCTATCACATATGCCGGTCTCCTCGCTGCCGGCACTATCCTTATCCTTGCTGTCTTCACTGCCACACCCGGTAAGGGTTATCATTGAAACCAGGCCCAACGCGCAGAAAACCCCGGATACGTTTTTCATTGAATATCCCGTCTAACTTATCGTAGGGTGATGATGACAAAAAAGTTGACGCGGCGCCAGCATCAGCTGCGGATATCAACGGCCACATGCCAGACTCGTCGCTAACAGAAGAAAATATGAAAACATTCTCTGGATTTGTCAGTCATCGGTAGACGCGGTGGCACCGTGGCGAGACAGCTTCGTGACTGACGGCACGATGTGGAATTGTAGGGGGAAGCACTCTAAACTGGTGTATTAGCTGTCCGGGATTTGGGGTCCAGTTCTGGGTGTAGGGTGGATCTGGATTCTCGCTGGACTACAACCACCGGACTCGTTTACTGATGATCGATAGCCATTGACGGCGGCGTTGACGCGGCTGAATAGGCGGGCGGGTGCAACCCAGGACTGAGTAAAAAAATGGGGCCCATCCGGGCCCCATCCGACTGCGATCGGTGCGTGAAATCTCTAAACTTTTAGAGTTTCACGGCGGTGCCGACTGAAGCCCGCCAGGCCGACCAATCCACTGCCCAACAACCATACTGCGGCAGGCAGAGGTACGGTCGTTACCGCCAAACCTGTGGAAGTAAAACTCCTCAAAGCGGTACTGAATCCACCCGCACCCAGGCTCAAATAAACGGATTCGTTCTTGGTGCAGTCAACGCCTTTTATGCGGCAGTTTATGTTCACGGTATTAAAGCCAATCAAGTTGTCGGTAAGCACAAACGCGCTTAAATCGAGATCAGCGCTGACCAGCCGTCCCTTGCCGCCAAAATCG
>JAHECY010000091.1 GCA_024641505.1 Gammaproteobacteria bacterium | reverse complement strand
GTTCAGGTGTTAACGCAGGCCGCGAGCAAACATAAGCTGCACAAACAACAATGCGTCACGGTGATGAATTACGGAGATTACAATATTCTGAGCGTGGAGGCGCCGGAAGTTCCGGCGTTGGAGCTGAAGGCCGCAATTCGTTGGCGTATCAAGGATCTCATCGATTTTCATATTGATGATGCCATTATCGATATTTTTAACGCGCCGGTGAGCGGCGTTCCCGGACGGCAGAATAATTTATATGTAGTGGTGGCGCGGCAGTCCGTGGTGCGGGAAAAAGTAGACTTGTTGCAGGCGGAACACGTCAATCTGGGCATAGTTGACGTGCCCGAGCTGGCGTTGAAGAATATCGCGGGTTACCTGCCGTACAACGAAACCGGGGTGGTCCTGATCCATCTGGAAGCGGAGCAGGGACTGATTATTATCGTCAAGGATTCCAGTTTGTATCTGGCACGTACCATGGATCTTGGCTACCGGCAACTGCAGGAGGTGCAGGCGACGCTTGATGCCGGTGGCGGCGTCCATACGCTCGATCGCCTGGTGCTGGAGGTGCAGCGTTCACTGGATTACTATGATCGTTATTTTCTTCAACCGCAGGTGAGTTCTCTGGTGCTGGCGCCTATGCCGCCGAATGCCAACCCTGTGGCCGCCATGTTGCAGGAGAATCTGGGCATTCCCTGCGAGTTGCTGGATCTGAATGAACTGTTTCACTGCGCCACACCACTTGATCCGCGCTTGCAATCCCATAGTCTGCTGGCGATCGGCGCAGCGTTGCGACGCGAATCCGCCGCGCTGTAGGGTGCGCATTACGCACCGGCTCTTGATCCCGAATTAACGGTGGTTTCGTTCCATCTAACACGAAGCCCAACTTCGTTCCTGGTAAAAAAACCGGTGCGTAATACGCACCCTACGTAGCTGTGCGGTGCGTAATACGCGCTCTACTGCAAATTCAATGCCTTGCGATAAGCCTGTTCGGACACATTGTTCCAGGCATCATTCTTGGTTTGAAATGCTTTGTACGCGTCATAGATCTTTTTGAAGTTGGCATCCTTGGCGGATTCCTCTTCGTATACCCTGGCCGACAGTTTTTTCAGCTCGCGGATCACATCATCGGGAAATTCCCGTACCTGTACGTGATGTTCCGTTTGCAGTTTGGTCAGCGCATCCAGATTACGCGCCTCGAATTCCGCCAGCATCCACAAACTGGTGGAGTAGTTTGCGGCTTCGATAATGGCCTTCAGGTCCGGTGTTAGACTTTCCCAGGCCTTGGCGTTGACCAGCAATTCCAACTCCGAACCGGGTTCATGCCATCCGGGGTAGTAATAAAATTTCGCGGCACGGTATAAGCCCAGGCGTTCGTCGTGAAATGGACCGACCCATTCGGTGGCGTCGATGGTGCCGCGTTCCAGCGCGGTATAGATTTCACCGCCTGCCATCAGCACCGGGGTGCCGCCGGCAGCCGCCAGCACCTTGCCACCGAGACCGGGAATGCGCATTTTCAATCCTTTCAAATCGTCCACGGAATTGATTTCCTTGTTGAACCAGCCGCCCATCTGCACGCCGGTATTACCCAAGGGGAACGGAATCACGCCGTGATCTTTGTAGATTTCGCGCCACAGCTCAAGACCGCCGCCGGACACCAGCCAGGCGCGCATGCCCTGGGCATTGAGACCAAAAGGTATCGCGGTAAAAAATTGCGCAGCGGGAATCTTGCCCGCCCAGTAATAGGCGCCACCATGACCCAGCTCCACTGTGCCCTGGGATACCGCATCAAACGTTTGCAATGGCGGCACCAATTCACCCCCGGCATAAACCTGGATGTCCAGACGCCCGTTGCTCATGGTTTTGATTTGGGCGGCGAAGCGCTCCACGCCCTCCTGAAAAATGGGAAAATTGGGCGGCCAGGTGGTGACCATTTTCCATTTGTAGGTTTTAGCGGTGTCGGCTGACGCCGCCGCCTTTTCCGCTCCGGGTTGCGCGGTTCCCTGGTTATTGCCGCAACTTGCGATTCCCAGCGCCACCAACATCATGGCCAGGGTTCGAAAGGCATTTTTCATGTCAGTTTCCTTTTGTTGTGGTTAACGACGTCTAAATACTTTGCAAATTCGCCAGGTCCAGCATCAGCCACTTGCTGCCGGCATTGTCGAAATTGACCTGGACGCGTGCCTGGGAGCCATTGCCTTCAAAATTGAGTACCACGCCTTCGCCGAACTTGCCATGCTGGACCCGTTGACCCAGTCGCAGGCGCGCACTGTTCGCTTCGGCGTCGAGCCGCGCAGTGGTGGCGCGGTACACCGGTTGCTGTACCGTACCACGCAAGCGCACGCTTTGCAGCAGGTGCTCCGGTATTTCCTGAATGAAGCGTGACGGACGACTGTAGCGTTCGCTGCCGTGCAAGCGGCGGTTTTCCGCGTAGGTAATATAGAGTACCCGCATCGCCCGGGTCATGCCGACATAGCAGAGGCGCCGTTCCTCCTCCAGGCGACCGGATTCCGCGACCGAACGCTCGTGGGGAAACAGTCCTTCTTCAACACCACATAAAAAAACCAAGGGAAATTCCAGTCCTTTCGCGGAATGCAGCGTCATCAATTGCACGCATTCTTCCCAGGCTTCCGCCTGGCCATCACCCGCTTCCAATGCCGCATGGGAGAGAAATGCCACCAGCGGCGACAGTTCCGTGTCGTCCGCGGGCATGCCATTGTCATACTGCCGGGCGGCGTTGACCAGTTCTTCCAGGTTCTCCACCCGGGTCTGGCCGCGTTCGCCTTTTTCATTTTGATACATGGTCAGTAAGCCGCTGGCATCGGTGACATGTTGGGTCATTTCCGACAGGGCCAGATTGCGGGTGTCGTCGGTCAACTGCGAGATCAATTGGCGGAAACGCGCCAGCGCCTGACAGGCGCGGTTGTTCAGACGCTGTTCACTAACAACGATATCGATGGCGGCCCACAGGGAAACCCCATGCTCACGGGCGGTCTGGCGCACGCTCTCCAGGCTGCGCTCGCCAATGCCACGGGTCGGGGTGTTGATCACCCGTTCAAAGGCGGCGTCATCGTCAGGCATGGCGATCAGACGTAAGTAGGCCAGAGCGTCCTTGATTTCCTGGCGTTCAAAGAAACGCAGGCCCCCGTAAACGCGATAGGGCAGGTTGTGTTGCAGCAAGGTTTCTTCAAAAATACGTGATTGCGCGTTGGACCGGTACAATATCGCCACGGCATCGCGTCGACCGCCTTGGTCCACCCATTGGCGGATGCGTTCCACGACAAAGCGGGCTTCATCATATTCATTGAAGGCTTCGTAAAGATAAACCGGTTCCCCGCGTTCGCCGCTGGTCCACAGGTTCTTGCCCATGCGTTCGGTATTATTGGCGATCAGGGCGTTGGCGGCCTCCAGGATGGTGCCGGTGGAACGGTAATTCTGTTCCAGGCGGATGGTCTGGGTGCCGGGGAAATCATGCTGCGCCCGGTGAATATTCTCCACTTTGGCGCCGCGCCAGCCATAAATCGATTGATCGTCGTCGCCCACGATAAACACCCGGCCGCTGTGGCCCGCCAGCAGGCGCAACCAGGCGTACTGAACGCTGTTGGTGTCCTGGAATTCGTCGATCAGCAGATGTTGAAAGCGTTGTTGGTAGTGCTGCAGCAGAGTGGGATTGTGCAACCACAGCTCATGGGCGCGTAGCAACAGTTCGGCAAAATCCACCAGACCGGAGCGTTGACAGAAATCTTCATAGACCTGATACAGACGAATCAGCGTCTTCCGATCCGGCCGGTTCCAATGGTCCATGGTGGCGGGGCGCTCACCCTCGTCCTTGCAGCCATTGATGAACCATTGTACGCGCCGCGGTTCGTATTCCTTCTCGTCCATGCCCAGTTCCCGCAGTAAGCGTTTGACCAACCGCAACTGGTCATCACTGTCCAGAATCTGGAAGGTTTCCGGCAGGCGGGCGTCCTGCCAATGGGTGCGCAACAGGCGATGAGCGAGGCCGTGGAAAGTGCCGACCCACATGCCGCGTACCGAAATGGCCAACAGGTTTTCCAGGCGGCCACGCATTTCATGGGCTGCTTTGTTGGTAAAAGTGACTGCCAGAATACCGTGGGGGGAAATATTATAGGTTTGAATCAGCCAGGCGATGCGGTGCACCAGGACTCGGGTCTTGCCACTGCCGGCGCCGGCCAATACCAGCAGATTTTGGTCTGGGGCGCATACTGCTTCCCGTTGTGCCGGATTCAAGCCCTCGATAATTGGTGTGATGTCCATGACCTGGGATTCTAACAAAAATATCAGACGGCACCGGCCTGCATGTTGTAATAATTACGGGCATTGGGTTTACTGTGCTAATCAACCGTGGCGCGGGTGGTTTTGAACCTGGTGTCGGGTATGCCAGAGGGATGAAATAACGACATGATTAATATAACAGCTATGCACCCGATCCGGGTCGCGCTTGCAGGGTGTTTGTGCCTGGCGAGCGCGACATCACTGGCAGCTACGCCGGAGTTCACCACTAGCGATGGCATGGTTATCTCGCCGGAAGAAGTGCGTGCCAGCGGCAGTGCGCATGTGATTTGGCTGCCGTCGGAAGACGGTCCCCAGGAGATTGACGAGACTATTGCATTGCGGTTGGCGGCGCTGGGGATTTCCAGCTGGCGGGTTGATCTGGTGGGTGCTCGTTTTCTGCCCATGCTCAGCAGCAGTGTCGACATGATCCCGGCGACTGATGTTGCCGAGCTCCTGGACCATGCCCTGGTGACAACAGAAAAGATGATTTATGTCGTGACCACGGGTCGGAGCGTTATTCCGGTGCTGCGGGGTCTGCACCATTGGCAGCAACAGCATGAGGACCTCAAGGGATTTGGCGGCGCGATTCTGTTCAGTCCGAAATTATTCCTGGAGACGCCGGACCCGGGCCAGGAAAGTCGGCTGATGCCGGTGGTCAGTGGTACGAATCTGCCCATTTATTTATTGCAGGCGGAAAAATCCCCGTGGTATTGGCAATTGGAGCAATCCTTGACCGCTCTGCGTCAGTCGGGCAGCGATGTCATTGTTAATATTCTACCTCAGGTGCGTGACCGGTTTTATTTCCGGGCGGAGGTCACGCGGGCAGAGCAGGTGTTGGCCGGTCGATTACCCAACCTGATTCAGGAGGCTATCGCCGCCTTGGCGGCCTTACCTCGAAAACCCCGACCGGTTAGCGCGCTGGCACAGGCGCCACCGGCGGTACCCACAAGCAAAAAAGCCCGGGAATTGAAGCCTTACCGGGGTAATCCCGAGCCTCCAGCCTTGCATCTTGAAACCTTGGGCGGCGGCGAAGTGGATTTGCGCAGTCGCCAGGGTACCGTGGTGCTGGTGAATTTCTGGGCCAGCTGGTGCCCACCCTGCGTGCATGAGATGCCGTCCATGGAGCGGTTACGCCTGCGACTGCGCGCTAAGCCGTTTGAAATACTGGCGGTAAACATGGCGGAAGAGCCACCGATCATCAGGGCGTTTCTGGATACTCAAGTGACCGTCAACTTCGTCACTCTGCTGGATAAGGACGGCGCCGCGCTCAAGCGTTGGGGAGTTTTCGCTTTTCCCACCAGTTTTATTATTGATAAGCGCGGCCGGATACGTTACGCATTGTTTGGCGCCTATGAGTGGGACCAGGCTGACGCTATGCAAAAGATACAATCATTGATGGAAGAGTAGTCACACTATTTTTATCCATCGACTGCTGCGGCTTTAGGCAGTTGCCCCCGGCATCCAAGTTGGAGGCTGGCGAAACCTCTGCAAAGGTATTGATCGAGACCAGTAGAAACATCACAAAAATAGTTATCACAATACGCATGACACGATCCTCACATCGATTTCCCCGTGGATGACCCTCCTGTTGTACTGTTTGGTTCCGGTTAGACTGGTAACATCATTATTATGTAAAATACAGTTCGGGCAGGGCCCGGTGTATTCGTAGAACACCTTACCCCTTAGTCTTTGTGATCATATCGCTAGAATAATTTATCATTATCGATAACTCTCTGAGTTTCAATGAGTTATCATACAGGGTCAGATAAGAGTCGGTGCCACGGCACTTGTTGATGGTGGTGATAACAACGGATAGTGATATGGATTCCAATGGACATAACTCTTTTGAGTCCACGCTTGGTCAAGGTGCCGACCTGGCGTTGCCCGTAGGTGAACGGGTCAGTGACAAAGCATCAGCGTTACCCCGTCAGCAGTTGTACCAGGGTAAATATATCGCACTGACTCCGCTGGATGCTGATCGGGATGCGGGAGATTTGTTTCGTATTTCCCATGCAGACCCGGAACGTCGGCGTCTTTGGACCTATATGCCGATGTCGGGCCCGTTTCTTTCCGTAGGCGCGATGCGTCAATGGTTGCAGCAGTGCCAGGAGCACCAGGACTACCTGTTCTTCAGCGTGCGGGACGCCATCAGCGACCGCGCCATCGGCATGACCAGTTTCACCGCGCTGGTGACGGCCATGCGGCGTCTGGAACTCGCCTTTATCTGGTATGGCCCGGAGTACCATAAGACGCGAATCAATACCGAAGCGATTTATCTCATGTTGTGCGAAGCCTTCGACTACTGCGGCAATCGGCGCGTGGAGTGGAAGTGTGATGCCTTGAATCGGGCCTCGCGGCGAGCGGCAGGGCGTCTGGGGTTCGGATTTGAAGGCATATTTCGTCAGCATATGATCGTCAATGGTCGTAATCGGGATACCGCCTGGTTTGCGATGCTTGATAAGCAATGGCCGAAAATAAAGCTCAATATGCAACTCTGGCTCTATGAAAATCACGACAACTTGTCGTTGACCGAAATGAATAAGCCACTGCTGAAAGCCACCTTCCCGCTATCTCATGACAATTGATGGCCACGCGTTGGTGCTTGCCTCGGAGGCATGCGCGTGATCGATGGTGGTGTGTTGTACCTGGCTGCCGCCGCGTTCTTTGTCGTGGCGTTTACCTATGCCACCGTCGGTTTGGGGGGTGCCTCTACTTATACCGCATTGCTGGTGCTGGCCGGTTTCAGTCATGGTGTCGTCCCCACGTTGACCTTGAGTATGAATCTGCTGGTCACCAGCTCCAGCGTTTATAATTATGTGCGGCAGCGCCATGTGCGCTGGCGCTTGCTTGCGCCTTTCGTGTTGACCTCGATGCCGGCCGCCTATCTGGGTGGTATGTTGGTGCTGCCCAAGACGGTATTCGAGGTGTTGCTGCTGTTATCGTTGGTGTTTGTGGCGGTGCGTATTTATTTCTTTGACCGGATTTCATTGCAGTTGGTGTTGACCTCCGGACAACAGTTCGCGGTGTCACTGGTGGCCGGTGCGGTGCTGGGCTTGGTGGCGGGTATCGTTGGTATCGGGGGTGGCATCTATCTGGTGCCCTTGATCCTGGTGCTGGGCTTGGGTACGGCGAAAGAGGCCGCGGCTTGCGGCGCAATTTTTGTCTGGCTCAATTCCATGAGTGGGCTGGTGGCGCGTCTGCAATTTCAATGGCTGGACTTGACCGCCTATCTGCCCTTGCTGGTGGCGGTGCTGGCGGGTGGCGTGCTGGGGTCCTATTTTGGCGCAGCGCGCTTTGCGACGCGTACCCTGGAGAAAATTTTGGGGGTTATTATTCTGGTGGCGATAGGGCTGTTGCTGTTGAAACTGCTGGGTATGCGTTGATTTACCGGTTCATGAGTCGCCGGCGCCGCACTTGTCGGTTACCCGGCAGCCAAGGCTAAGTTATTGTTACCAGAGAGTTTGCTGCAAAATGCCAGACCCGGGCAGCAGCGAATTCTCAGCGCGATAGCATGGGAACAGACGGAGACAAGAATTGAGGCCAAATCGTACGGCAAGATCGGCTATAGTAAGATTTCTGAGATATCGAACCCACTGATCGCGATGGATAAGCTGCTGAAAAAAGCCGTGCACAAGCACGAGGCCGGGCATTATGCCGCGGCGGAAGAGCTCTACAAGAAAATTCTGAGGAAGTCGCCGGAGCACGTCGATGGCAATTATATGCTGGGCACGTTGTACGCGGAGACCGGCCGGTTGCAATCCGCGCTTAAGATCATGCGCCAGGCCTTGGCGTTGAAACCGGATTCCCCTTATATCCAGAATAATCTGGGAAATATTTATCGTCTGTTGCACCAGTATCCGGAAGCGGCGCAATGTTATGAGCGCGCGCTGCAGTTGCAACCTGCCATGGCCCAGGCGGCAAATAATCTGGGGGTGGTGGTGAAGGCCCAGGGTGATGATACGGCGGCGGAGCAATTGTTTCGGCGCGCGCTGGCGCTGGATCGCGCCTTGGTCGATGCCAGTTACAATCTGGGTAACGTCTTTTGGGACCGCGACGAGCGACAGCAGGCGTTGGAGTATTATCGTGAGGTATTGGCGGCGCAACCCTGTCACGGTCGTGCTTTGGACCGGGTAGGCGATTATTGGCTGGCGACCGGCGACCGGGAACAAGCGTTGGCGTGTTTTCGGAAATACCTGGAATGTGCGCCACAGGATGAATGCGGCGTGGCGTTAAAAATGGCCTATCTGGGGCATGGCGTGGTGCCGGCCCGACAGCCGGAACAGTTGGTATTGGAAACCTATGCGCGCAAGGCGGCGCAGTGGGATTCGGACGTGGTGCGGCCGGACATGCGGTTCCTGGGACCGGAACTGTTGCGTAATTATATGCAACAAGAATTCGGCACGTTCTCCGGTCTGCGGGTGCTGGACCTGGGTTGTGGTACCGGGTTGTGTGGTGAATTCCTGCGCGCGGGAGCCCAACGGCTGGTGGGTGTGGATCTGTCGCCGGCGATGCTGGCGCAAGCGCGCTCCAAAGCCTGTTACGACGAACTGGTGTGCGCGGATGTCGAACAGTATCTTCGGCAATGTACGCAAGTGTTTGATTTGGTGACAGCTTCGGGTGTGGTGATATTCTTTGGTGAGTTAGCGCCACTGTTCGGTGCGGTTGCCGGAATCCTGGCGCCCGGTGGGCATTTTCTGTTTACGGTTTATCAAAGCGCAGAACAACCGATACAGGTACGGGGCAATTATCATTTTGCCCACCACGCGGATTATTTGCGTAACCGTGCCGCCCAGGCGGGACTGGCGGTGCTGGCCTTGCAGTCGATAGTGCATGAGTATGAAGGCGGCGTGGCGCAGCCTGGATATCTGGTGTGCTTGCGCACCGCCACTCCGGTGTCGGTGTGACCATGGTCCGGGCGAACCGCAAACTTGGTATGAACCTGGGACCGGTTGCCAGCGCCTGGCTGGCACATGCGGGGATTCATTTTCGATTCCGAGATTGGCGACCATGAAAATTGATCTGCATGCCCACTCCACCCATTCCGATGGCGTCTTGACGCCGCAGCAATTGGTGGCGCGCGCCCGTGAGCAAGGTGTTGAAGCTTTGGCGCTGACCGACCATGATATTATTTCCGGACTGGCGGAAGCGGCAGCGGCGGCGCTGCAACACGGGATTCATTTTATATCCGGCGTGGAAATTTCCGTTACTTGGGGTCGGCGGGTGGTGCATATCGTCGGCCTGGACATCGATCCGAATTCGGTGGAATTGCAGGCCCGTCTGCAAAAGTTGCAACAGGCGCGTGATGAACGCGCGCAGCGCATCGGTGTCAAGTTGCACAAAGCCGGAGTGCCTGACGCCTATGCGCACGCCCAGACACTGGCCGGCGGTGGTAATGTCACTCGTACCCATTTCGCCCGTGTCATCGTTGCCAGTGGCAGTTGCGACACCGAAGCCCAGGCATTTGAAAAGTATCTGGCTCAGGGCAAGTCGGGCTATGTGCAAACCCAGTGGGCGACGCTTGAGGAGACCGTGGCACTGATCACTGGCGCCGGTGGCGTCGCCGTGGTGGCGCATCCGGCGCGCTATAAAATGACGCGCACCATGTTGCGGGAGCTGCTGCGGGAATTTCGCGCTTTAGGAGGCATGGCCATGGAAGTCGTCAATGGCGGTTTGAATGCCGACAGTATTGCCGCCAATGCCGCGTTGGCTCGTCAATTTGACCTGCTGGCGTCCGTGGGTTCGGATTTTCATCATCCCAAAAATCGTTGGATCGAGTTGGGTCGGCTGGCGCCGCTGCCGCAGGACCTATTGCCGGTATGGTCGAAATTCTCCTTTGCCTAGGCGAGTTTCCGTTCCTGGCAAATTATACCTGTGTCGCCACAAGGCCTAGGAAGCACGTGCATATGCCTCTGACAAGATTGGTAATATCCTGGCGAGCTTTGCGTCTTGGCGAGAGCCAATGTTTTTCGAAGGATACAAATCCATGCCTGCTATGAAACCCTACGCGGAATCCAGCGAACAAAACAAATTGCCCATCCTGTCGGTATTGGAGCAATGGTTCATCGCACCCGGTGAGGTGCTGGAGATCGGCAGCGGCACCGGTCAGCATGCGGTATTTTTCGCCGAGCAGTTGCCGCATTTACGGTGGCAACCGTCGGATCGGCAGGATAATCTGTCTGGTATCAGCCAGTGGGTGGTGGCGGCGAACCTGCCGAATGTGGCGCCGCCGCAATGGCTGGATATGGACGAGGACGCCTGGCCTGACCGGCAGTTTGACTATGTGTTCTCCGCGAATACGGTACATATCATGTCCTGGCGGCAGGTGCAGGTCATGTTTCAGGGTATAGGCAAGATGTTACGGCCAGGCGGCGTATTCTGTCTTTATGGTCCATTCAATTACCACGGACGCTTTACCAGCGACGGCAACGCCCGCTTCGACGTCTGGCTGAAACAGCGCGATGCGCTGAGTGGCGTGCGCGATTTTGCCGAGCTGAATGAGTTGGCTGTCGACCATGGATTGCTGCTTGCCGGTGATCACGAAATGCCGGTCAATAACCGTACTCTGGTCTGGCGGCGCGCGTAAGCATCACGCCCCTGCAAACTTTCGGTCAGTGTTGTTTGTAGCGTGGATCGAGCCAGCATCGGGGCAGGGGTTCCGCCGAGGGAAACGCCAGCTCTTGCTTGGCGAACGTCTGTTCATCCTGCAGTTCTTCACCGGCATGGAAACGTCCCTGGACGTGTTTCCGGCATGGGTCGAAAAGGGTGTCCAGGGTGGTGATTTCCACCAGATCTCCGGATGTTCTGTCTTTCAGGTACATGGTAGCCTCCTTTGACGTAGCGCAAATTGTCAGCCGCTCTCCATTTCCAAATCGTCTTTAATGGCGTCGATCCCTGCCCGGGCGCATTTTTCATCGGTTTCCCCCGAGGGCGCGCCACTCACGCCGATACCGCCTAATATGGTGCCACCGGCGTTAATGGGTAATCCGCCGCGTGCGATGATCACGCCTTCCACCTTGGGTACCGAGTAAGGTGTGGTAAAGCGGTTCTCCAGTTCACCGGTGGCGGTGTTGAAACTCATGGCGGTGTAAGCTTTCTGCCTGCTGACGGTGAGTGTCAGATCCATCGCCAGTACATCCCGTAATATCACCTGGGGATGGCCTCCTCGATCGACAATGGTGACGGCGATCTGTACGCCTTCCTTGCGGCACTGGGCAATGGCGGCTTGGGCCATGGTCAGCGCACTTTCCAGTGACAAGCGCTTTATATTCACCATCATGGGTAAATCTTCACCCGCAGACGCCAGGGTCGGCGTCAGCATCGGCGCCAGGAGTACACACAACTGCGGGAGGAGTCTGGTCATGGGGGCCTCGTTGATTTTTCTGTGTTATCGGACTGTCATCTAATTTGACGAATTTGTCAAAATCTTGGATTCCGTGGTGCTAGGAAACGCCGGGAAATGCCATTAGGTGTTCTACTGTGTCGGCGGCGCGACTTAACTTCATGATATGTATGGCTAAATAGAGTGCGGGATCATAAAAAAAATATTGACCTCATAAACGCATATTAGTAATTTATATACCGATAGATTAATTTGATTATTACCTTTAAGTGAATGATACCTTGTTAATAATAATAGGAATGAGGACGTAAGGAGAAATGAAAAACATGAAGACGATCTACACACTGGCAATCGCCGCACCGATGGCCGTGGCGGCCTATGCTTACGCCGGATCTGGCGCCTCCCACTGGGGTTATGAAGGGCACGCGGGCCCAGAGCATTGGGGGAATCTGGCCAAGGAGTTTGGTACCTGTAATTCCGGAACTCAGCAGTCACCGGTGGATATCCAGCAATCCATTACCGCCGATCTGGAGCGCATCAGTTTTCACTACCAACCGGCGCCCATCAAGGTGGTGAATAACGGCCACACGGTGCAGGTAAATTACAGCGGTGACAGCAGTATCACCATCGGCGGCAAGAACTACAATTTACTGCAATTCCATTTTCACAGTCCCAGTGAAAATAAAATCGGCGGCAAACCCTTTGACATGGAGGTGCACCTCGTGCACAAAAACGACGCCGGAGAGCTGGCGGTGGTGGGCGTGATGATGCAGGCTGGCGCGGCCAACGACGTGCTGGCGCCTTTGTGGGAGGCGTTGCCCAAGGAGCAAAACCAGGAACGTACCTTGAGCGCGCAAATCAATGCCGCGGACCTGTTACCGGCAGGGCGACAGTTTTATCATTTCAAAGGCTCGTTGACCACGCCGCCTTGCACCGAAGGCGTGGACTGGTTTGTCATGAAGGACCCGATCTCCCTGTCCAAGGCGCAGGTGGAAAAATTCGTCGGTCTGGTGGGGCATAACGCGCGTCCGGTACAGGCCGCCAATCACCGTTTTATCCTTACCACCTCCAATTGACGTCGGGCGCGTAGTACGCATTTATTGATGGTTTCATCTATTTGACCGGCCTGCGCCGTGGTGCAAACACGCCAAGGAAATACTTGGCGTGTTTGCACCACGGCGTTTATGGCGCCCGGTGCCGGAGGGCGCAACAACCCATCGTCAATGACACGGCTATGTTGCGCACGGGATGCGTCCGATGAGTGATGAGGTTCAGCCGGCTGTGTTGAGCGCCGCCGGTCCAAGCCGCGGTCAAGTCCCGGGCTGCGCATTGGTGAAAATGGCGGCCGTGATTTCGGGTTCCGCGGCGGCGCAATAGCGCGCCAGCATCGCCGTGACCATGGCGGGTTGCGGCAGGGAAATCGCTACCCGGTGGCCACTGCCCGGCGCCACGCTGACCGCATTGCCGTGCAGGTCCGTGAGATGCTCCAGCAGGAACGTCACATTGCCCGTCGGTTGAATCAGTTCCAATTGATCACCCAGTGAAAAACGATTCTTGACGTCAATCTCCGCCAGACCGGTAACGGCGTCATAGTGCGCCACGTCTCCCACATACTGCTGTTTGAAGTTGCTGGAGTTGCCGGTCAGATAATTCTGATGTTCCGCCGTGTGATGACGTTGGTAAAATCCGTCCGTGTAGCCGCGGTTGGCCAGGCCTTCCAACGCACCGAGCAACTGCGCGTTCAGCTTGCGTCCGGCCATGGCGTCATCAATGGCCTGGCGATAAGCCTGGGTGGCGCGTGCCACGTAATATTGTGATTTAGTGCGGCCTTCGATTTTCAATGAGTCGACGCCGATGGCGCTGAGCCGGGCCACATGCTCGATGGCGCGCAGATCCTTGGAGTTCATGATATAGGTGCCATGCTCGTCCTCGATGACGGGCATGGATTCTCCAGGGCGGCCTTCTTCTTCGATCAGATAGACTTGCTCCGCCGCCTGGTGGCGCGGTAGATCGCCGCAGCTGGCGTTGGGCGGCGACCACTTCTGAATATCCCCGGTGGCGTCTTCCTTGCCGGAAAAAACTTTATAGTTCCAGCGGCAGGAGTTGGTACAGGTGCCTTGATTGGGGTCGCGGTGATTGAAGTAACCGGACAACAGGCAGCGACCGGAATAGGCAATGCAAAGGGCGCCGTGCACGAATACTTCCAGTTCCATGTCCGGGCACTGTTGCCGGATCTCGGCGACTTCGTCCAGGGACAATTCCCGAGACAGAATGATGCGTTGGATGCCCAACGCCTGCCAGAAGCGCACCGCCGCATAGTTCATGGTGTTGGCTTGCACGGACAAATGGATCGGCATCTCCGGCCAGCGCTCCCGGACCATGTGAATCAATCCCGGATCCGACATGATCAACGCATCGGGCGTGCAGTCGATGACCGGCGCCATGTCCGCCAGGAAAGTTGCCACCTTGCGGTTGTGGGGCAAGATGTTGGCAGCGACAAAAAAGCGCTTGCCCAGGGCGTGGGTCTCATCGATGCCGGCGCGCAGGTGCGCGAGGTCAAAGTCATTATTGCGTACCCGTAGACTGTAACGCGGCATACCCGCGTAAACGGCGTCGGCGCCATAGGCCAGGGCGTAGCGCATATTATGCAGGGTGCCCGCCGGGGCAAGTAATTCAGGAGTTTTCATAACGGCCACCGATGTGCTCAGCAAATCGGCAAATTATAGCCTAATTCCGAGCGCGGGAGACGGTTACTTGGGGGGGTGGGATTCCAGGCGGTTTGCAGTGTCTTGCGCCTGATAGTGACACGGCCTTGCATCTGGGAGAGGTTTGTTATGGGTAATTGGCCTGATCAGGCGATTCAGGATCGCTCGGCCTTTTTTCACATAAATATTGCTGAAATACGACCACGTGAGCATAACCCGCTGACTGTTTGTATCAATAAAACGACAAGAAAGTTAAAGATTTGTTTTATCGGACGATATTATTATTAAAAATACTACAATTTCGACTACCCTTAAGAGGGTGTTACTTAACTATATTAAAAAAGAGCATTTGCTCAACGAAACGGAGATACTCAATGAAAAAATCGAAAAACCATATTTTATCAGCGTTAGTAGCCACGGGTATTGCGGGGGGTGGCATGGTAATGCCAGCAGCCAGTCAAGCGGAAGTGGAAACCACACTCCATATGCACACCATGAACATGTTCCGTGGACAGTCGGAAAGTGAATTCGCCCCAGCGTTACATGGTGAAATTGAATACAGCCACAGCAGTGGTGTGTATGCCGGTACGGAAATCGTGAATTCCTCGGAAGGTGGTGTGGAATGGGATCTGATGTACGGTTATGAGCGGGAAATGGGGGATTTCAACTTCAATTTGGGCATGGTCCATTATATGTTTCCCGGCGCTACGGAAGATGCCGATGGCGACTCCTATACCACCGAACAAAAGCGTTCGAGCATCAGCGATTCCACGGAAACGGAATTCAAGATCGGAGTTGGTTTTCGGGAATACAGTCTGACCTACTATACCAATACCGACAGCGCAGTTGACGCCACCTATATCAGCTTGGATTATCAGGGTAAAAAATTCGGTGTGCACTATGGTATAACCGAGTCCAGTGAGGACGATCCCTTCAATCCCGGCGAAAAGGAAGAAACCAACTACAGTGACTTGGCGTTGAGTTATGCCCTTACCGATGAAGTGACCTTCACCATTAGCAAGGCCATGGGTGATGCGGTTGGTAATGAAATTGGCGATGTGGAAGGGGATCCGCTGGTCATGTTGTCCTATCAAATTCCTCTGGGCAAACATGGCGACTAAGCCGATTGACGTCATGAAGTGCCATCTCTAACAGGTGTTACCACGCGTTTTTCTTCGGACCGACGCGCCGGTTTGAAGAAAAACGCGTGGTAACACCTGTTAGAGATGGCACTTCATGA
>JAHECY010000090.1 GCA_024641505.1 Gammaproteobacteria bacterium | reverse complement strand
TAGTGACCCCGCAAACCCCTTGTCATCCTGAATAATGGTATTGCGCCCGCCAATCACATCCCCCACCGTGGGCGGTGTCGGTTGGTTGGTCAGGTAGGTTTGTAATTCCGTCTGCATCTGGTTCTGCGCGTTCTCTAAGATCGTGGGGTCAAAGCCACTGACCCAGCCTTCTTGTTCATTGATGGTGCCGCTATTGATGAAGTTATCGGCCACCGCCTGCATATCCACAGTGGACACGGTGGCGATGTCGAGGCCGGTCTGGAAGGCGTATTGCTTGAAGCTGGGGTCCATTTGCACCCAGGTGTGTTTGAGTCGGGCGGGAGTTCTGTTCTTTTCTCGTCAGGAAGCCACGTTTTGTTAGGTTTTTGTAAGTTCGGAAATGAAAACTATCGTGCTCCAAATCACTGACACGTAAAGCAGAGTTATTAAGCGTACCCTTAATGAGTCAAAATTGGATTTTGTTTGAGCGAAGAAGCTTGAGGAGATTTTTCCACTGTGCTTTTCCTGTAGCGAATCCAAATCATTTTGACGAAAGCTTGCCAAGATCAGGCCGGAAAATCTGAGATTGTTGTTTGGCGTGTTTTGTTTGCTTGTTGTGTGTGGTGAGGCATCCGTAACGGTAAGTGTGCCGAAGCCGTATTTAAGGTTTAGGGCCAACAATTTAACATCATGCCATTGAATCAGATTGCGACAACTGAATCCCGAGAATATTCGTATTCCTTGCTCGGAAATTGTGATGTATTTTCCGAAGGTGAGCGCAAGGCGATAAATAGTGTACAGGCACAATATTGCCCATGGGGCAATAAAATATATCTCAGTGTTGGCAAAGTATTCTTTTGAGTAAGCGGTGACGAGAGTTGCCAGCGGTAGTAGAAAAATCAGTAGTGATAAATCGTGGGTGCGGACAAACTGCAGCGTTACGCGAAATTCCGGTCCCTTGGTTTGATCGAGGACAAGTTTCTCCGCCACTGAAAAATAATCAATGCCTCCCTGGCCTCCGATTCGAGCGACTTTGCGTTCAATCCACAGGAATAAAATAATGGCAAAAGGGCACGCCAAAATAAATCCAAGCGGCGTGTAATAATTGCCCTGCATGACGGATGATAACCACCCGTTCAAGATATTGTCGATAAATGATGATGCATGTTTACCCAGGTACAAGCACAAGCCGGTGAGGATGAAAATTACCGGATACCATGCTATGGACCACAACAATTTCACATATCCGAAGAAATCATATCTGACATAGTTGATAGCGGTCGTGATTAGCCAAAATAGCGTAACGGAAGTAAGTAAGGTGCCCGGAATTATCATGTTGAAGCTGCCGACCCAGTCTTCGGATTATTGGATGTTGCCACGATGGGTAAAAGTATCGGCCAATGCCGCTATATCTGCAGTGCGCGCAGCGGCGCAATCCTTGCCTTTGTGTTCCAAACATCCCCGGGTGTCGCCGGCGTTGTGGTTATTTCTCCAACGCCTCACACAAGATATGCAGTATCAGAATATGCGCTTCCTGGATGCGCGCGGTATGGTTGGAGGGGATGACCAGGGGCAGATCCACCATGGTTTTGAGTTTGCCGCCGTCCTTGCCCAGCAGGCCAACGGTGTAGATGCCGCGGTTACGGGCGTAGTCCACGGCCTGGATGATGTTGGCGGAATTGCCGGAAGTGCTGATGGCGATGAGCATATCGCCGGCTTTGCCCAGGGCTTCCAGTTGGCGCCGGAATACTTGTTCATAACCGTAGTCGTTGCTGATGGAGGTCAGCGCCGAGGTGTCGGTGGTGAGGGAGATGGCGGGGTAGGCGCGGCGCTCGCCCAGGTAGCGGCCGGTGAGTTCGGCGGCGAAGTGCTGGGCGTCGGCGGCGGAACCGCCATTACCGCAGGCCAGTACTTTGCCGCTGAGCTTGAAGGTCAGCTGCATTTTCTCGATGCACCGGTCGATATCACCGGTCTGCGCGTTGAGACTGCCGATGACCGCAGTATGGTCGGCAATGATGCCGGCGATGTTTACCGTCATGAGATTGGCTCGTGGTTCAGTCCACCAATTCGTATTCGTTGCCGCAGTACGGGCAGCGGGCCTTGCCCGTGGCTTCGATGGGCAGGAACACGCGGGGATGGGAATCCCACAGGGGCATGTTGTCGGTGGGGCAATGCAACGGCAGAGCGCTGCGGGTTACTTTGTGAACTTGTCCGGGAGTGTTGGTCCCGGCCGGTTGCTGGCTTGGTTCCGCCATGATGGCACCTCTTGCTAATGCTGCGTGTTGTTGCTGTTGTTTATCGAGCATGATGAGTTTCCTCCCCCTCGGCGTCCATGTCGGGACCGCCATGTTGTTATTTCCGGTTATTGTCCCGATTGCCGTCCGTGTATGTCAACCAGTGATCGTGCAGGTTGAGGCGGCCGTGCACCAGATCGAAGTAGGCCGCTTGCAGCTTGGTGGTGATCGGGCCGCGGCCGCCGTTGCCGATGGTGCGGCTGTCCAGCTCGCGAATCGGTGTGACTTCCGCGGCGGTGCCGGTGAAGAAGGCTTCATCACAAATGTACACTTCGTCCCGGGTGATGCGTTTTTCGCGTACCGTCAGTTTTTCCCGGGCGGCCAACTGCAACAGGGTATTACGGGTGATGCCGTCCAGGGCGGAGGTCAGCTCCGGCGTGTACAACACACCGTCCTTGATGATGAAAATGTTTTCGCCACTGCCTTCGGCCACGTAGCCGTCCACATCCAGGAGCAGCGCTTCATCGTAGCCGTCGCGCAGGGCTTCCTGCAGCGCCATCATGGAATTCATGTAATTGCCGTTGGCTTTGGCCTTGCACATGGTGATGTTGACGTGGTGCCGGGTGTAGGAGGAGGTGCGAATCCGAATGCCTTTTTCGATGCCGTCCTTGCCCAGGTAACTGCCCCAGTGCCAGGCGGCGATCATCACGTGCACCTTGAGGTTGTCCGCCCGCAAACCCATGCCTTCGGAGCCGTAAAAGCACATGGGTCGGATGTAGGCCGAGTCGAGTTTGTTCTCATGCACCGCCAGCCGGGTGGCTTCGTTGATCGTGTCCCGGTCGTAGGGCATGCGCATCCCCAGAATATGGGCGGAATTGAACAGGCGGTTGGTGTGATCCTGCAACCGAAAAATGGCGGCGCCGCGGTCCGTCTGATAGGCGCGTACGCCTTCGAAGACGCCCATGCCGTAGTGCAAAGTGTGCGTGAGCACATGCACCTTGGCGTCGCGCCAGGGAACCATTTGGCCGTCCAGCCAGATGACGCCATCGCGATCATCCATCCCCATACTGCTACTCCTGTTCTGTGGAAAAGGACGTATTATCTATGTTCCGAGCAGCGCATGCCAGACCCGCAGCACATTGGCGGCAATTAAATTGAATTCCGCCGTGGGCACGATGGTGGGTTGATCCTGCAGGGTGAGTTTGTGGGCGCGATCCCGCAGGGTGCGGTAGGCGTCGGACAGCAGGGCGACGTCCGCCGCAGGCAGCAGTTGGCGCCGTTCCAGGGTCTCGAGAATGCGGATATTGTCCGGCCAGTCGGTGAGGTCCGGGTATTGGTGGGCATGGGCTAAAACACAGTATTGCACCAGGAATTCGATATCCACCATGCCGCCGGGGCTTTGTTTGATGTCGAACAGACCTTCGCTGGACTTGTCCAGGCTGCTGCGCATTTTCTCGCGCATGTCCACGACATCGGCGCGCAGGGTGGCGGCATCCCGCGCCTGGCACAGAATCTGGCGCCGGGCGTTGGCAAAAGCCTCAGCCAGTGCGGGGTCACCGGCGATCACCCGCGCGCGCACCAGGGCTTGATGCTCCCAGGTCCAGGCCTTGTGCTCCTCGTAGTTAATATAGGAATGGATGTTGCTGACCAGCAAACCGGAGGCGCCGCTGGGCCGCAGGCGCATGTCCACTTCATAGAGAACGCCTGCCGGGGTCAAGGTGCTGAGAAGGTGGATAATGCGTTGCCCCATGCGGGTATAGAATACGGAAGACGCCAGGGGCTTGCGGCCATTGGTGGCAGTTTCCGCCTGTTCATGGGCATAAAGAAAGACCAGATCCAGGTCGGAGCCATAACCCAGCTCCAAACCGCCCACTTTGCCATAGCCGATAATAATGAACCCGGTGTCCGTGCTCAGCGGGGTGGCCGGCGGTTTGCCGTGTCGCTGTACCAGTTCTTGCCACGCCAGGTTCAAGGTGGCTTCCAGCACCACTTCCGCGATCCAGGTCAGGTGGTCGCTGACTTTCATCAAGGGCAGGGCCTCCATCAGATCCGCCGCCGCCACCCGCAAGACGTTCGCCTGTTTGAACTGACGCAGGATTTCCATTTGTTCTTCCAGATCGTCCGGCGCAACGGTCAACAGGCGTTGCGCCAGTTCCACCCGCAGGGCATCGCGAAACGGCGGGTTGTACAAGGTGCGCGGGTCCAGCAGCTCATCGAGCAGGATCGGGAGCCGGGTCAGGAGATCGGCGATCCAGGGACTGCCGGCGCACAGTTTTACCAACTGGGACAGGGCCAGGGGATGTTCCACCAGCAATGCCAGGTACACCGTGCGCCGGGCCACGGTGTCCACCAGGATGAGCAGGCGTGCCAGCGTCGTGTCCGGCTGTTCGGTGACGGCCGCGGCACGAATCAGGAAGGGCATCAGGTTATCCAGGCGGGCGCGGCCTTCGGTGGAGAGGGTGCGATACCGGGCGCGGCGCAGGTTGTGAATATGGTGCAGGGTGTCCGCCACGCGCTGATAACCCAGCTGGGCCAGTTCCGCCGTGGCCGCGTCGCTATCGAGTTTTTCATGCCACAGGGTGAGCAGCGCGTCTGGCGGGCTGTTGTCGGCCTCGGTTTGCGGCGTGGCCACCACCTGATCGAAATGTTCGCGCACGATGCGTTGATAGCGATCCAGGACTTTCTTGAACTCCTCCCAAGTAGCGTACCCCATGGCAAACGCCAGGCGGCAATGACCTTCTTCGTCCCGGGGCAGGTTGTGGGTTTGTTTGTCCTGATAGGCCTGGATACGGTGTTCGGTGTTGCGCATGAACACATAGGCATTGCGTAGCTCAGTGCATACATACTCGGGTAGCAGGCCGAGTTCCGTCAATAACGGTAACACCTTGAGGATTTCCCGGGTGCGCAGGCGCGGTTCCCGGCCGCCGCGAATCAATTGAAACACCTGGCCGATGAATTCGATTTCCCGGATACCGCCGGCGCCCAGTTTTACGTTGTGGTGCAGGTCCTTGCGGGCCACTTCCTGGATGATCAGTTGTTTCATTTCCCGCAGGCTCTTGAACACGCCGTAGTCCAGGTAGCGGCGATAACAAAAGCTGCGCAGCAGCGCCATGACCGCCGCCTGATCATCGGCGCTGCCGGTGATGGTGCGCGCCTTGATCATGGCGTAGCGTTCCCATTCCCGGCCATGGGTATGGTAGTAACCTTCGAGCGCGCCGAGGCTGGCCGCCAGTGGGCCACTGTCGCCGAACGGGCGCAGGCGCATATCCACCCGGTACACGAAGCCGTCGCCGGTGACCGAGTGCAAGACATTGATCAAGCGTTGCCCCAAACGGATAAAGAATTGGGAGTTGGCCATGGCGCGGGGGCCGTCCCGGGTTTCGCCTTCTTCGCGAAAGGCGAAAATCAAATCCACGTCCGAGGAGAAATTCAGTTCATGGGCGCCGAGTTTGCCCATGCCGATGACCACCAGGGCCATGGGTTGGTTGTCACTGTCCACCGGCACGCCACTTTCACTTTCCTGCCACTGTTGCAGGCGCTCCAGGCTTTGCTGAATCAGGATTTCCGCCAGTCGCGACAGTTGTTGGAGCGTAGTTTCCAGGGGCACGTCGCCGTTGATGTCGCGCCAGGCGATGGCCGCCATTTCTCGGTTGCGGTAGTGGCGCAACGCCGTACCCAGGGCGTTTTCATCGGGCGCGGCGGCGCACGTGTCGGCCACTTCTCGCTGCCAACGCGCCACACTGGAGTCCAGGGTCTCCGGGATGTCGCCCATTAGCGCCAACAATTCAGGAAACCTTAATAATTGATGGGTTACAAACTCGCTGCAGGCAACAACTGTGACCAATTGATGCCAATGGTTGGCGCTGTGGGTGCGGAGGGCTATTTCCGTTGTATTAACCAAGGATTCCAGACGTTGCTGGAGGCCGGTGCGCAATGGCGCGGGCACCGTATTCAAGTCGGCGCGTTCCAGGAATTGGGAAAGTGTTTCTAACATATTGAAATTCTACCAGTTGCCACCACTCGCTGCAGTGTAAATCTCGGCACGGGCGCCCGCAATCCGGTTAAAGAATACAGGGTGTTATCCGATACCCAAAGAGAATCGCCTCTTCAACCCTGGGTGCCCAATGGAATTTAAAGATTATCTTAAGTTGATGGTCAATTACGAGGCCTCCGACCTTTACTTGACCACCGGCGCCCCTGCCAGCGCCCGCATTCAGGGGCTGATCAAACCCCTGGAGAATAACACCCTGCCGGCCGGCCGGGTACGCGCCATCGCCAATGAGGTGATGAACGAATCCCAACGCGCGGAGTTTGATCTGAAACCGGAAATGAATCTGGCCATCGGCCTCAAAGGCGTGGGGCGGTTTCGTGTCAATATTTTTCAGCAACGTAATGAAGTGGGTATGGTGGTGCGCCATATCAAAACGGAAATTCCAAAATCCGAGGATCTCGGGTTACCGGCGATTCTGAAGAAAATCATCATGCAGAAGCGCGGTCTGATCCTGTTCGTGGGCGGTACCGGTTCCGGTAAATCAACCTCCCTGGCGTCGCTGATCGATTACCGTAATACCAATTCCCAGGGCCACATCATCACCGTGGAAGACCCTATCGAATTCATTCATCCGCACAAGAAATCCATCGTTAATCAGCGCGAAGTCGGGGTGGATACGGATTCCTATGAAGATGCTTTGAAGAACACCCTGCGTCAGGCGCCCGATGTCATTCTTATCGGGGAAGTGCGCGACCGGGACACCATGGAGCACGCCATCACCTTCGCCGAAACCGGCCATCTGGCCATTTCCACCCTGCATGCCAATAACGCCAACCAGGCTCTGGATCGTGTCATCAACTTTTTTCCGGAAGACCGCCGCAATCAATTGCTGATGGACCTGTCCCTGAACGTGCGCGCTATTATTTCCCAGCGCCTGGTGCGTACCGTGGACGAAAAGCGCACGGTGGCGGTGGAGATACTGCTGGGCACACCCTTGATTTGCGATTTGATTCTTAAGGGCGACGTGCATGCAATCAAGGAGATCATGGAAAAATCCGAGAACATCGGCATGCAAACCTTCGATGGCGCCTTGTACAAATTGTATAAGGACGGCAAGATACCTTTGGAAGAAGCATTGCGCAATGCCGATTCCCAGAACAACCTGCGTCTGCGCATCAGTCTGTCCGAAGGCACCGCCGGGGAGACGAGTTCGGATCTATCCATTGCGCCGGTGGAGGAAGCCAAGGGTAATGGCATGGGTGGGCGTGGCAAGAAAAAGTCCGGTGGGCTGACCATGGAACCCAAGTAACAGGGATGTACGACACGGAGCGGATATAGATCCCCATGGCCGGGAAAATCTACACGATCGCCTGGTTCACTTTTCTCGAAAACCTCTACAACCGCAGTTTGTATGTTGGCGGCGCCGTGGTGGCGTTGGCCTTGGTCATGGCGCAGTTTCTTGATGCGCTGACCATCATCGAATCTCGTGAGTTTCAGCATGCGTTTCTCGGCGTATTCCTGCGTCTGAGTGGCGTGCTGTTGATGTCGGTGATGATCGTCACCGGCATGCGGCGCGAGCTCGATGAAAAACGTCTGGAATTGACCCTGGCGTTCGCCATCAGCCGCAGTGCCTATCTCACGGGCAAGTTTCTGGGTTATGGTCTGATCGCCGGCATTGTGGTGATGGTGTTGACCGTGCCCTTGTGGTTCACGGTGCCCGCGAGCCAGGTGCTGGTGTGGGGGCTTTCCGCCTGGTGCGAGTTGCTCATCGTCAGCATGCTGGCATTGACCTGCGCATTGACCTTCAACCAGGTCACCGGCGCGTTGCTCGCGTTATTTGCCACCTACCTGCTGGCCCGGGTGATGCACGCGTTACAGGCCATGGGGCATGGTGTGTTTTTTTCCGACGCTACCATTGCCGATTCCCTGATCAATCATCTGCTGGACGCTATCGCCTTCGTGTTGCCCGGTCTTAACTATTTCGCGAATACTGACTGGCTGGTGTATCACACCGCGCAGTTGAGCAGCTTGTTGCCGGTGGTGGGGCAGACCGTGATTTACCTGAGTCTGCTGGCGGCGGTGGCATTGTTCGATCTTTACCGCAAGAATTTCTAGGTATGCGGCCAAGATCCCTGAGCGCGGTGCCTGTCGCCATAAAGTTGCTGCTGGTGGTCGCGCTATTGGCCCAGCTTGCCTGGCACGCCGCGCGCTCCCGGATGCCGGAGCAAACGAGCACGTTGTCGCCGCCGCCTTCGGTCGCGGTCCTGAGTGTGGCGAGTATGGGTGAAACGATCTGGCTGGCGAAAGCCTTGATGCTTTGGTTGCAGTCGTTTGATGTGCAGGAAGGTACCGTTATTTCTTTCCGGCATTTGGATTACCAACCGTTGACGGCGTGGTTGCAGCGGGTCCTGGACTTGGACCCGCGCGGGCAATACCCGCTGATGGCCGCGGCTCGGGTCTATACCCTGGTCCCGGATCGACACAAACAAGAGCAGATGCTAGAGTGGATTTACCGTGAATTTCCACGGGATCCGGAACGTCGCTGGCCTTGGATGGCCCATGCAGCGATCTTGGCTAAACATCGGTTAGGAGACCTGGGTTTAGCATTAAAGTATTCCCAGATTATTTCCGATATTTCCGATGATACGGTAATTCCCGGCTGGGCGCGGCAGATGAATATATTTATGCTGCAAGAAGTGGGGGATTTGGCCGCGGCGGAGATGGCGCTCCGGGCGTTACTGGACAGCGGTACGGTAACGAATCCCGCGGAACAACGGTTTCTAGAGGCAGAGTTAAGGAAAACGAGGGAAAAAATTGCCACACAGGGCCAATGAGTAACCCTCACGTCTTGAATCCAAGGAGAGTGTTATGAAGAAATATCAGTCAGGTTTTACCCTAATCGAAATCGCCATCGTGTTGGTGATTATCGGCTTGCTGCTGGGCGGTATTCTGCAAGGGCAGGAGATGATCAAGTCCGGCAAAGTAAAGAATATCGTCAATGATATGGAAGGCACGGCCGCCGCCATGTATGCCTACCAGGATCGCTTCAAGATCCTGCCGGGTGATGATAATCAGGCGAATGCGCATCATGGCGGCGTAAATTGCGCTAATGGGGCGGGCCAGGTATGTGCCGATGGCATCATCGCCGGGAATTGGAATGCCGCCATCGGCGCGGGCGCCGAGTCAACCTTGTTGTGGGCGCACCTGCGCAGCGCCGGTTTCGTCAAAGGTAATGGTGAATTACAGCCCAATCACGCCCTGGGGGGGCAATTGGGCGTTACCGGTGCGCAGGCATTGTGGACCCCCGCCGGCACCAATCGCGTGGTATTGGGCAATGTGCTGGGCGAGTATGCATCGGTAATCGATCTGCAGTTGGACGATGGTTTCATGGACGCCGGCAGTCTGCTGGGAGCGGCCCCGGGTGGACCCACCGCCTATACTCTGACCACCAATTATGCCACGTTGACCTGGCGTTTCTGACCGTCAATTCAAGTTAACCCTAAAAGCCCGTCATTGACGGGCTTTTACTTTTCCAGCGACTGGTTTACCCTTGCAGGGTCGACCATGTTTTGCAGCGATGCTATGTCCGAACCCAGTGAAGCACTTCATTTTCATGGTGTCACCAAACGCTATCAAGATGCGGTGGTGATCGCGGATGTTGAATTGACCGTGACCGCCGGGTCGTGCACCGGTGTGGTTGGAGTCAATGGCGCAGGCAAAACGACGTTGATCAAATGTTTGCTGGATTTTACCCGCCCGGATCAGGGCACGATCACAATTTTCGATCGCGCCAATACCGACTATCGCGCGCGCGAAGCGTTGGCCTATCTGCCGGAGCAGTACCAGGCGCCGTATTATTTGCGCGGCCGGGATCTGCTGCAGTATCTGGCGCGCATGTACGACGTGACGCTGAGTGACGCCGCGGTCAGCGCCATATTTCAGGAACTGGATTTAGACAAGTCGGCGCTCAACCTGCCGGTGCGCAAGTATTCCAAAGGTATGGGTCAGAAACTCGGACTGGCCGGATGCTTGCTCAGCGGTCGACGATTGCTGGTGTTGGACGAGCCCATGTCCGGTCTTGATCCCCGGGCACGGGTTGGCGTGAAAAAAATCCTGCGGCGTTTGCATCAGGCCGGCACCACGTTATTCTTCAGCAGTCACTTGCTCGCCGATGTCGATGAGCTATGCGACCATCTGATTATCCTGCATGACCATGAGATACAGTTCCAGGGTTCGCCCCAGGCATGTCGTGAGCAATTCCACGCCGCGACGCTGGAGCAGGCCTATATGAACTGTATTCAAGAAATCAAAGGTTCAGTTGTCACCCAGTAGGGTGCGTATTACGCACCGTTGCTTTTCCCGCAATCCGTGCTGCTCCGTAAATAAAAGCCGGTGCGTAATACGCACCCTACGGATGACGCGACGTGGTTGCGGTGCCGCCGTACAGGCTGTGGGCGACGATCAAGCGGCTGGCCAGCGGTAACTGCGCCAGGTCTTCCGAACCATATTGCCGCCACAGAGCTGTCGCTTGCGCATGGTCACCGGCAAGGACATAACCCAGCATCGTGGCGTCCAGAACATATTGCCGGAGCTCGGTGGTAGGTAGTTCGGGAGTCTTGAGCAATGCCGTGCCATTGACAATCAGGCGCGGAGCATCGCCCAGCGCTACAGCGCGTAGCAGCTCCAGCCAAACCTGCATTTCAGGGGTTTGTTGATCCCGACAGGGAGAGTTGCTGAGGCGCTGCCAGATGAACGCCAGCTCGCGTGTCATTAAAAAAGGCGCAATGGCGTTGGCCAGGGTGACCAGCTCGTCGATGTTGGGCAGCGTGCCGGCTGTGCAATTCACCAGCGCCGAGGCCACGTGTTCCGTTGCCATGCGCAGTGCGGCATTAATACGAGAATACTGACGATCCACGCGCCCGCTCAGCAGAAAATCCCGCACCAGCGTGGCGGCGAACACGCGGTCGGAACTCTTTAAATACGCATTCGGCGTGATTTGCGTCACGGACGCCGCGTCGAGCCGATGGCTGAGCAGACGTAATGCCGGAATCGCCGCCCCCCGCAATTGCACCAGGTCGCCGGCGTGCTTGCGCAAAAACCGGGTGCGAGTGGCGTTCAAATCCAATACCGGATAGTAATCGGAATTCGCCGGTAACGGGTAAGAGGCGAATAACGCTTCCAGGGAGCGGCGGTCGCCAATTTCATGCAACGCAAGATCCTGCTCGTGGCGTACGCCGACATTCCATAATTCCCGCTGCATGCCGGCATTGGACAATGCGTTCATGGATAATGTATCGGGAATCGGCGCATTGCTGGCGACGAACACGATGTCCTCGTCATCGGTGGCGTAGATGCGGTAGTCGACGAACTGTGCCGCCAGCGCCTTGGCCACGGTGGCCACCAGCGGCATGTCGATTTCATAGAGTTGCAGCCATTGCACCAGCAGGCCGCCGCTATTGAGGTGGGTGCGGATCATGCGATAGAACTCGTTGGTGAACAAGCTGGCGGTACCGCTGACCCAGGGGTTGGAAGGTTCGGAAACGATGATGTCGTAACGCTTGGCATAAGTTGAGAAATAGGTCTTGGCATCGTCGATATGAATATGGCTGTCGGGGCTGGTATAGGCGAGGTCCACCCGGGGCCGAAAACCGTTGGCCGCTTCTACCATGGCCGGCTCGATTTCCACGGTATCCACCGTGGACAAGGTGCCTGACAGTAACAGAGTTTGAGTGCTGAGACCGGAACCCATGCCGATGACGCCGGCATGCGTCGCGCCGGGGCGCAGCGCCAGGGGGATGGCGCCGGCCAACACCATGGTGGCTTCGTCGGGGCTCGCGGGTCCGATGCCGGACATATTGATGGTGGCGTCGGGCTTGCCATTGGTGCTGATGGTGATGTCACCGGAACGACGGTTGCGTATCAGGTCGATGGACGCGGCCTTACCGTCTCGGTGAAACAGTATTTGCGCATCATCCGCGGTCAGCAGGTGGCCGTTGCGGTAAACGCCGGATGCCGCTTTATAGGGATTCAATTCGCTTACCAATCCGATCGCAATCAGGATGCTCATGCCAAGGGCCGCCAGTGCATAGATACGCTTGGGTGCTTCCCGGCGCAGCACAATACCGACAATGATCAGCGCCAGCGCCATATCCAATCCGGCGCCGCTGAGCAGCAAACCTTTCAAACCCAGCATCGGTAGTGCCCAGTGGGTGGCGAAAAACACCCCGACAATGGCGCCAAAGGTGTTGGCGCCGTAAACCGCGCCGACGGATTTTTCCCCATGACCTTGTTGTATCAAAATGTGCGTGATCAACGGCAGGGTCATGCCGGCGAAAAACGTCGCGGGCAGCATGATGCTCAAGGCGATAGCGTGGGTCAACAGATTGAACTGCAAATAACCACCCGGGGTTTTTTCCAGGACGGCAACGATCCATGCCATGAACTCGAAGGTTAGATCGTAAAAAGGCAGTGTGCACATTGCCGTCACCGCCATCAAACCCTGGATCAGCGCGAGCGCGCGCATCGGTCTGGCGATATGGTCGATGCGTTTGTGGAGCCACAGACCACCCAATGCCAGTCCAAGAATGAACGCGCTCAACATCAGTTCGAACGCATGGGTGGAAGCGCCGAGCACCAGGCTGAGCATGCGTATCCAGGCAATTTCATACATGAAGGACGCGGCGCCGGTGCCCAGGGCGACACCGAGAAAGAACCGGTACCACGACCTGCTGCGTGTTGCCTGGGGTGTTGCCGGTGCCACCGGAAATACCGGTTCCGGCGCCTGTTTGCGCACCAGTGACCACACCAGCAGGGCCACCAGCATATTCAGCATGCCTGCGATCTTGATGGTGCCCGGCAGACCGACGGCCTGTAATAACACGAAACCGCTGATCAAAACCCCGGCCGCCGCGCCGATGCTGTTGGCAAAATACAGCAACGCCACCAGGGCGCCGGGTTTACCGGGAAAGCGCCGGATCAGGCCGCTGCTCAGCAGCGGAAAGGTCATGCCCAGCAGGATCGATTGCGGCAGGATGATCAAGGCGGAAGTCAGCCATTTATAGCCCATCACCATCACCGGATTCCCCAGTGCCGGCATGATCGATTCGTAGGAGCTGAACAAGAAAGCATCGAACACATCGTGAAACAACAGGGCCAGTACGCCAATGGCGGCTTCCACCAGGGCATAGGCCAGGATCAAGTTGGACCAGCGTGCCGACCAACGGCTGCAGGCGGCGGCGCCGAGCGCCATGCCTCCCATGAAAATCGCCAGCACCAGGGTCTGCGCATAGGCCGCATGCCCCAGAAACAGCTTCAGATAATGGGACCAAATGGATTCATAGACGAGGCCGCAGAAACCGGACAGGATGAAGATCAGGAAGTACAGTGCGGGCGCGGGCGGATTCGGCATGGCGGGTCAGAGTACCTTCGGCCTTGCGAATGCCGCCGGCGCATGGGTGAAGCCAGATATCAATGGTGAGGGATAACGACCGGAAAACCTCAGCCTCGCTGGCATACTAACAGACACGGCGCGTACGCGGCAAATGCGGCATACGTCGGCACGGCCACGGTCGTGTGGCCGCCAGGGCGGGCGCCGGTCAGCCGGGATTGTCCACGGTAAACATGCTCCAGGGATAAGTAATGAAGAGCACCGTCGCGTTACCCTCGGTGCCCCAGGACAGATCCGCCCGGATGATGATGCCGCTCAGCAACAGCCGAAAACCGATGCCCGCGCTGGTGCGTCGGTGTTTCCATAGATCATCGTATTGGTCCGCGACGCTGCCCTGCTCCGCGAATACCGCCAGTTGCAGATTGGTGCGTACGCTGCGCGCGATATAGATATCGAAGGGGGTGCGTTCTTCGGTGAGGTTCCAGCGGTATTCCATGCCGTAGAACACGGTGCGTCCGGCGTAATAGCGTCCACCATCAAAGGAGCGCAGGCGCTGGGTGCCGCCCAGGGAACTGGCCGTGCCATATTTATTATGCGCCTGTAACTGGCGGATGCGGTCGTCTTCCGTCACCCGGCACTGGTTCTGTTCCGGGCCCGCGGGCAGTTGCGCGCAGCCCAGACCAGCCTGCGCCTGCAAGGTCGCATAGTCCGTTTCGCCGCGGCGCGTGACATGGGCCTGGGAGGCGAAGAAATTGAAGGCCAGGGTGTCCCATTTACGCACCGGATAATAAGCGCTGAGATTGTAATCCATCACGTAATATTTACTGGTCAGGGCGTTCTGGGAGCGATTCTGTTTGCGGGCAACTTCGAAACGCACACCGTGACGCGGGTCCAGCCGGTCATCGGTATAATCCGCGGTCAACCCGAATGCGTCGAAACGTATATTGTATTTTTTGGTGTCGATTGCCTGGTATTCATTGCCGTCTTTATCCAGGACCCGCAGCAGGCGTTCATTGCCGGTGCCGTAGCGATAGAATGCTTCGAGCATGCGATCGAACAGCGTATAGGTTAATTGCCCGAGTTTGTAGGCGCCTTCCACTTTGGGTTGCAGGTAGTCTTTCGGGGAAGAGGTAATGCCACGTTGATAAAAAATCGGCGCTACCTGAAAATCATAGGCGCCAAGGTCCAGCACCAGTTTGCGTTTGTGCAGCGGCAGGTCCAGCAGAGCGTAGCCGGAGGCGCTGAAGTCACCCTGAATTTTAAACCCGGTAAAGTCCACGTCCGAATCGAACATGTTGACGACGGTGCCGCCGATACCCGCGGCGCTGCCCAGACCGGGAATGTCGCCGGCAATGGGATAGGCGAAGTAGCCGAAAGTATCGCCGTATTGATCGCGCCGGCGCTCAATGCCGTCGTCGCTCAGCGCGGGTGTGCTCATTAGCGCGGCCAGCGCCAGCACTATGCCGGTGAAGACCACGTCGCCGGCGTCTGCTAGCATCCTGGGCATGATCCTTGTCCTTTTTGTGTTGGGTGCGCATTGCGCTCCGCTGAAAAGATGCGTGACGCATCCCCCCGGTTCCGGCTTCAGGCTAGTATATGTAACTTTGTGGAAGAAGAGAATACGGTGCGGCATACGCAGCCTGCGCAAGTCTCCATGGGGTAATACGCAGCCTGCGTGAAAACGCAGAGAAGAGAATACGGTGCGTAATACGCACCCTACACAGGAATAAGATGCCGGTGCGGAGTGCGCCGCCAGCGTCTGGCTACTTTCTGAATACAATCCTTGTGTTTTGGTATAGGGTGCGTATTACGTACCATGCAAACTATGCAAAAAAATGAGGAGCGTATTACACATCCGGCTGCCTGAAATCAGCAGTGTTTTAGTCGGTTTTGCCCACGATGCCACGATGCCACGATGCCATGATGCCACGATGCCACGATGCCACGATGCCACGATGCCACGATGCCACGATCCCGGAATC
>JAHECY010000089.1 GCA_024641505.1 Gammaproteobacteria bacterium | reverse complement strand
ATCGCCCTGGGGTAGAGTTACCGAAAATTTCATTCTTCCATGGGTAACTGACGTCATGACACCGGTTAATCAACCCGTAGGGTGCGTATTACGCACCGTTGTAGTAGCCGCCATAGCGCACTGTAAGCCAAGTATGTTCACCTTCTTGGTGCCACACCGTAAATTAATGCTATCGTCCCGCGGTACCCACCCATGAAACGCCTCCTGGGTTTCATCATTCTGATAAGCATTGCGATTGTCGTCCTGGTTTTTACCGTAAAAAACGCCGGCGATGTCACATTTAATTTCTATATGGGAAGCGTCAGCATTCCCCTGTCGTTATTACTTGCCATCACCTTGGCCTGTGGCGCCTTACTTGGCGTATTGGCCTCGTTGACCGTGGTGCTGCGCACCAAGCAGGAGCTGCGCAAAGCCCGTAAACAGGCGCGCATGAAAATTCAGGAAATCGAGAATCTACGCGCCATCCCGTTCCAGGACAAATCATGATCACCCTGGAATCCGCCATCATCTTATTCGTGTGTGCGGCGATTTTGGGCTGGTTTTTCGGCAGAAGCCGTCCCGCACAACAGTCACCGGGAGTGACGCCGGGTAACTTTTCCAATCATTATCTGCAGGGCCTGAACTACCTGCTCAATGAGCAACCGGACAAAGCTATTGAAGTCTTTGTCAAAATGTTGGAAGTGGATAGCGAAACCGTGGAGACCCATTTAGCCCTGGGCAGTTTGTTCCGGCGCCGTGGCGAAACCGACCGCGCCATCCGCATCCACCAGAATCTGATCGCCCGTCCTACACTGGAACAACGTCAGCGCAGCGAAGCCCTATATGAACTGGGTCTGGATTATATGCGCGCCGGCATATTAAGTCGGGCGGAAAACGTATTCCGCGAACTGTTGCCGGACAAACACCTCAACGTACGCGCCATGGAAGCCCTGGTGGATATCTATCAGCAGGAGCGGGATTGGGAAAAGGCCATCGAGATACAGAAACAATACCAGGCCGCAACCGGCAGCTCGCAACTGCCCCTGATCGCTCACTACTACTGCGAACTGGCGGAAAGCGCCTTACTCAAAGGGGCGCTGGACAAATCCGGTAAATATGTCAAACAGGCGCTGGCAACCAACCGTAATTGCGTGCGTGCCAGTATTATCGAAGGCAAGCTGGAACAAAAACTCAATAACGACCGAGAGGCCGTGAAAGCCTTACAGAAAGTTGAACAACAGGATCCACTGTATCTGTCGGAAGTGGTGCCCCTGATCTTGCAGAGTTATCGGCGCCAAGGCAAATTGGAGGAGGCGATCCAGTACGTCAAGGACCTGATCCATCGTCACCATGACAACACCCTGGCCCTGGCTTGGGTGGATGTGCTGGCGGAAACCCAGGGGGACCAGAACGCGATACGTTTCATGACCGAACACATGAAACAACAGGTGTCGGTCGGGGGACTGCGCAAATTGATTGACCTGAACCTGGAATCCGCCAAAGGTCCGGAGAAGGAAAACCTGCTGATCTTGAAAAACCTCAGCGACAAGCTGCTGCAAAACAAAGCCACTTACAAATGCGACCAATGCGGTTTTGAAGGCAAGGTGCTGCACTGGCAGTGCCCGACCTGTAAGAAATGGTCCAGCATACGGCCGATTCGGGAATTTGCCAATTAGCGATAACTCGCCAAGTCGCCAGACTCGCCTAGTCAAAACTCAAGAACCGTCATTTAGCCTTATTATGTTACTTCGTTGCGTGCTTTTTTGAAAAAGTCATCTCGTGACGGGGCAGGGTAGCGAGTTCATCAATTAAATATTGCCCTCACCAACAAAGCTCAATACAGGTAAAGAAACAATACAATGGTGTGACCTTGCGGTTGTCGGTATTTGCATGGCGCCTGTGCAAGAGTTGTTGTTTTTATAAAATTTCTTTCCTTACACCCTGCTGAGATTTACTATGTTTCTTTAGCCGGGGAGACTTCAATGCCTGCCACTCACGACCCTAAAATCATCGTAGCTTTGGATTTCCCCTCGGACCGGGAGGCCCTGGATCTGGCAACACGCTTAGACCCGAAGCAATGCCGTCTCAAGGTGGGCAAAGAAATGTTCACTCGCTATGGACCGACCCTGGTGGAACGGCTGCAAACCCAGGGTTTCGAGATTTTTCTGGACCTGAAATTTCACGACATCCCCAATACCGTGGCCGGCGCCTGCCGCTCAGCTGCCGAATTGGGCGTGTGGATGGTAAATGTCCACTGCCTCGGGGGTCGGAAAATGATGTCGGAAGCGGCAAATGCGCTGAGTAAGGTCAGCCGCCGCCCGATGCTCATCGGCGTTACCATTCTCACCAGTATGGGGGAGGAGGACATCGCCGAAGTGGGAGTGGAAGGCCCCATCGCCCAACGCGTGCTACAACTGGCACGCCTGGCCCAGGACAGCGGTCTGGACGGCGTGGTGTGCTCACCCCTGGAAATCGAACCGGTACGCGCCAATCTGGGCGCGGATTTTGCCCTGGTGACCCCCGGCATCCGGCCGGCCGGCGGCAGCGCAGATGATCAGAAACGCATCATGACCCCTGGTAAAGCCATCGCCACCGGCGCCACTTATTTGGTGATCGGCCGGCCGATCACCCAGGCCCCGGATCCCCTGCAAGCATTGGCCGCCATCACCGCTGAAATTCCCGCGTAGGGCGCGTATTACGCACCGTCTTTGCGCTCAAGGGTAACGGCCGCGTTCAAAATCAAGCGCCGGTGTTTTATGGCAGGTGGTGGCAATCCTCCAGCATCGCTCGGTGCGTAATACGCACCCTTACCGCCGAGGGATCAAAAACAGGGGGCTGAGTATAACTACCTCACGCACTAAAATTTTCCGCCCCGCCTAAGCTCCCTGTAAGACAAACCCCTTATACTTGAGCCGCTGGATGCAAATCAATACATATCATGGAGGATATATCATGCATACCATTCGCATTGCCGTTATGGCAGTTTCAATGCTGTTCGCTTTTGCCGCCTGGGCAAATCCCGTCGACATCAACAACGCCGATGCTAAAACCATCGCCGAATCCATTGCTGGAATCGGCCTGGCCAAGGCGGAAGCCATCGTCAGTTACCGTCAACAACATGGACCCTTTCACAGTGTGGAAGACCTGACTAAGGTGAAAGGATTGGGTTCAAAAACCGTGGAAAAAATCCGGCCGGATATTATCATTACCAGCCGTTAATCATCGAGATTTGCATCTGGCAACGGGTGGGCGCGCCTCGGCGCGCCTGATCCGCCATTGCTATGTTATATATCGTGCTTTTTGTGAGGCTGATATTTTCTGGTATACTTCGCGCAGTCTGCATACCGCCTACAGCCACAAAAAGGTATTAAAATTCAATGTCCGTCGTCATCCAACCAGTAATCCTCTCTGGAGGTTCAGGCACACGTTTATGGCCACTGTCGCGGGAACACTACCCCAAGCAATTACTGCCCCTGGTTAATGAAACAACACTGCTGCAGGACACGGCGTTACGCATCGATGCTCTTGGCGCAGACCAATCAAACACCGGTATTGCCGTGGCGGCACCCATCATCATCTGCAATGAGGAACATCGCTTCCTGATCGCCGAACAATTGCGCCAAATCAAGCTACGACCAAAGAAGATTATCCTGGAACCCATTGGCCGCAACACAGCGCCGGCAATGACCCTGGCGGCACTGGCCTGTCAGGACAATCCTGACAGCCTATTGCTGGTGATGCCGGCGGACCATGCTATTGCTGATCCTACGGCGTTTCAGCAAACAGTGCTCAGCGCGGCGCAATTGCTGCAAAATGTTCCTGCGGAAAAACGAGGATTCGTCACATTTGGCATCGTCCCCACGGCAGCCCATACGGGCTATGGCTACATCAAACGCGGTGCCGCCGTGTCGCACAATCACGGTTATCGGTTGGACCAGTTCGTGGAAAAACCTGATGCCCAGACCGCGGAGAAGTACCTTCAAAGCGGTCAGTATTACTGGAACAGCGGCATTTTCCTGGTTTCGGGCGCCACTTGGTTACACGCCATCGGACGCTACCAACCGGCGATCCTGGCAAGCTGCACCGCCGCCTACGACCTGGGCAAGAAGGATCTGGGTTTTTTCCGTATCGACAAGGAAAAATTTACCCAATGCCCCTCTGACTCCATCGATTATGCCGTCGCCGAGAAGATCACCGATGACCAAGATGTCGTGGCCACAGTAGTGCCCCTGGATGTGGGTTGGTCGGACATCGGCGCCTGGGCCGCACTCTGGGAAATCAAGACCCAGGATAAAAACGGTAACGTATTATCTGGCGATACCTTCAGCTATAACAGTAAGAATAATCTGATCAGCGCCGAATCGCGCCTGGTGGCCACAGTAGGCGTCGAGGATATGATTATTGCGGAAACTGCCGACGCGGTGCTGGTGGCCCGCAAAGATCACTCACAGGACGTGAAAAAAGTCGTGGACTGGCTTAAAGCCCAGCAGCGTCCTGAACAACAGACCCACCGTCGCGTCTATCGCCCTTGGGGCTGGTATGAAAGTATCGATAGGGGTGACCGATTCCAGGTCAAACGCATCGGTGTCAAACCGGGTGCGGCTCTGTCCTTACAGATGCACCACCATCGAGCGGAACACTGGATCGTGGTCCGTGGTACCGCTAAAGTGACACGGGACGCGGATAGCTTCGTGATCTCCGAGAACGAATCCACGTATATTCCATTGGGCGTCACCCATCGCTTGGAAAATCCCGGTAAAATGGACCTGGAAATTATCGAAGTGCAGTCCGGCAGTTACCTGGGCGAGGATGATATCGTGCGTTTTGACGATCAATACGGACGCTAACTCCATAAATATATAATGGAATAATGAGATGTATTTTGTCTGTTGCGCCCCATAGGTGGCTGCGATTATTGAATTCTTATAAATATCCCGTAGAATGGCCGTTTCACGCAGTCCCCTCATTATGTAGGTGCGTTACATTTCTCCAAACCCCGGCAGTCAAGGTAAAGAATCGGATACCATTCCACCCCAATCAATTGAATTCTTAAATTTTTCCCGTAAAATTGCCGTTCCACTGGATCCCATTATTAGCACGAGGCCACACGCATGAGTCGCAGTCGCTTATTCACTTCCGAATCCGTATCGGAAGGCCATCCGGACAAAGTCGCGGATCAAATTTCAGATTCCATCCTGGACGCCATCCTGGCCCAGGACCCCAAAGCCCGGGTCGCTTGTGAAACCCTGGTGAATACCGGCATGGTCGTTATCTCCGGTGAGATCACCACCTCCGCGTGGGTGGACATGCAGGGCGAAGTCCGTAAAACAGTTAAAGAGATCGGTTACAACAGCTCCGATATGGGCTTCGATTGGGAATCCTGCGCAGTGTTGACGTCGATTGACAAGCAATCATCGGATATCGCCATGGGTGTGGATGAATTCGAAAACCACGAGCAGGGCGCTGGTGACCAAGGGTTGATGTTCGGCTATGCCTCCAATGAAACCGATGTGCTGATGCCCGCGCCAATCACTTATGCGCACCGGCTGGTACGCCGTCAAGCGGAAGTACGCAAGAAAGGCGTACTGTCCTGGTTACGCCCGGACGCGAAGAGCCAGGTGACTTTCAAATATGAAAACAACAAACCGGTGGGTATCGATGCGGTGGTGTTATCCACCCAGCACTCCCCGGACATCGACCACAAGATGCTCAAAGAAGCGGTGATGGATGAAATCATCAAACCGGTGTTGCCGGCGGAATGGCTCGACAAGAATACACGCTTCTTTATCAATCCCACGGGCCGCTTCGTCATCGGCGGTCCGGTTGGTGACTGCGGCTTAACCGGGCGCAAGATCATTGTCGATACCTATGGCGGCATGGCCCGTCACGGCGGTGGCGCATTCTCCGGCAAGGACCCCTCGAAGGTGGACCGTTCCGCCGCGTATGCGGGGCGCTATGTGGCGAAAAATATCGTCGCCGCCGGCTTGGCGGAGCGCTGTGAAATTCAGATCTCCTATGCCATTGGTGTCGCCGAGCCTACGTCCATTAGTGTCGAAACCTTCGGTACCAGCAAACTCGAGGAAAACAAGATCGTGGATCTGGTGCGAGAATTCTTCGACCTGCGTCCCCGCGGTTTGATCACCATGCTGGACCTGCTGCGTCCCATTTATAAGACGACGGCAGCCTACGGCCACTTCGGTCGTGAAGAAGACACCTTCAGCTGGGAAAAAACCGACAAAGCCGACGCCCTGCGCGACGCCGCCGGTATCAAATAAGCAAACCACGGAGCCACGGGATCGCGCCCAACTGCGATCCCGTGGCATTTAAAATGTAGGGTGCGTATTACGCACCGTTATTGTCTTTAAAAAATAAAATGTTTCAAAGGACTTAAAAATGACCCAATCCCCCGTAAAGAACCTCGACCCCGACTATAAAGTTGCCGATATCTCCCTCGCCGACTGGGGCCGCAAGGAAGTCGCCATCGCCGAAACCGAAATGCCCGGCCTGATGGCGCTGCGGGAAGAATATAAAGGTAAAAACCCGCTGAAAGGCGCCCGCATCGCCGGCTGCCTGCACATGACCATCCAGACCGCGGTGCTGATGGAAACTCTGGTTGAATTGGGCGCGGAAGTACGTTGGTCATCCTGCAATATTTTCTCCACCCAGGATCAGGCCGCCGCCGCCATGGCCGCCGCCGGTATCCCAACCTTCGCCTGGAAAGGTGAGAACGAAGAAGAATTCTGGTGGTGCATCGAACAAACTATTTTCGGACCCAACAACTGGCGCCCCAACATGATCCTGGATGACGGCGGTGACCTGACCCAGATCATGCACGAGAAATACCCTGAATTGCTGAAAGAAGTGCGTGGTTTGTCGGAAGAAACCACCACCGGCGTGCACCGCCTGTACGAAATGATGAAAGCCGGCTCCTTGAAGGTCCCCGCCATTAACGTCAACGACTCCGTCACTAAATCCAAATTCGACAATCTCTACGGTTGCCGTGAATCACTGATCGATGGTATCAAGCGCGCTACCGACGTTATGATCGCCGGCAAAATCTGTATCGTGCTCGGCTACGGTGACGTGGGTAAAGGCTGCGCGCAAGCTTTCCGCGGCATGGGTGCCACGGTATGGGTAACCGAGATCGACCCGATCTGCGCCTTACAGGCCGCAATGGAAGGTTATCGCGTGGTGCGCATGGACGAGGTCGCCGACCAAGGTGATATTTTCGTCACCACCACCGGCAACATCAAAGTAATCACCCATGACCACATGTTGAAAATGAAAGACGAAGCCATCGTCTGCAACATTGGCCATTTCGATTCCGAAATCGATATCGCCGCCTTACGTAAATATAAGTGGGAAAATATCAAGCCCCAGGTGGATCACGTAATTTTCCCCGACGGTAAGAAAATCATCGTGCTGGCGGAAGGGCGCCTGGTAAATCTGGGCTGCGCCACCGGTCACCCCAGCTTTGTCATGTCCGCGTCTTTTACCAACCAGGTGATGGCGCAAATCGAGCTGTGGAAGAACTCCAAGAACTACAAAAATGAAGTGTATGTTTTACCCAAGAAGCTGGATGAGCAGGTGGCGCGCTTTCATCTGAAGAAGATCGGCGTGAATCTCACCACTTTGACCGGTGATCAGGCGAAATACATCAGCGTACCGGTGGAAGGCCCCTATAAGCCGGATCATTATCGGTATTAAGTCGGCGTCTTGTTGCCCGGGTACAGTGGATACCGTGCATACATACCCAGGGCCTGGGTTATTCCGGTGAGCAGAATCCAGTAGAATAACCAGTCCGGATGCAACATGCGAAAATTGAAGGTGTTCCAGAGCAACAACATGAGAAAACTGGCGCCGAAGAATAAAGCGTAGTCACCGGGTACTTTCCCGGCCCGGTGACTGCGAAACAACGCCCATAACATGCACGCGATATACGCCAGAAACAGGAACAGGCCGACCAGTCCCATCTGCACCATGAGCTCGAGATAACCACTGTGAAAATGGGATAAGAACGTTATCCCATTGATTTCGTTTTCCGCTATCATGCGTTTAGTACTTTGCGGACCATAGCCGAAAATCGGGGCATCACGCCACTTATCAATGCCGTACTGATATATCAAATAGCGGTATGAGGCGGAGGAAACCCCCAGATTTTCATCACCCGTCAATATCTTGGTAACATCCGCGCTTTCCTGAAACAAACGCCCGGTAATATTGTTATGGTTCGCTGCGATCACGCCCGACAGTAATCCTGCGGCGAGCAGGCCCGCGCCGATAAAGAAATAGCGATTTGCCGGTTTTCGACGATAGAGTTTAACCGCCGTAAGCATTAACGCCACTAACATGACCATGGCAAAACTCAGCCACGCGGACCGCTCTTGAGAAGCCACCATGCATTGCAACATCCAGAGAATCCAGATGAGATAAGCGCTACGAATCAACCAACAAAATTTCCTGGATTTCGTATAACCGTACACGCGCGGCAAGAAGATAAGCAGTCCCAGGGTCACGGAGGAGAGGTAATATCCCCAACCACGCGCCTGGAACACGTGCCCGCCCTGCAACAGCGCGATGAATTGCTGCCATTCATGTGTCGCCCCATGAACGGATTCCAGCAGCAAGCCCACCGCGGCTAAAAACAGCGCCCAAGGGATCATTCTGGGAAAGCGGTAAAACCAGTAGGTGCACCAAGGAATCAACAGCAGAATCCATTGCTCGGATTTTGAGACGTAGTTTGGTGTCGCTCCGGAAAACTGCACCACAAGTTCCCAGATCAATATATACGCGACCATGGCGAGCGCCAGAATGCTGGCCGGCTGTTTCCAGACGAGATGAAACTCACGCTGCCGTGCTGTGGCAAGTGACGCCACCAGCAACAGCGTCAAACTGACATAAGCCACGGCATTTGCCGTCCAACTCGCCAGCGCCAACAGCAGCACCATGGCAATACCCAGTTTTTGAAAATGGGTGGTATCGTCGAAAAACCTGCTATTGGTATTCGGAAAGCCCAATACAGAAAGAAGGTCTTTCATCTCACGACGGTCCAACGCTGGTTAACTTATGCAATGCCTTTGCTAAATTCACTTCTACCTGCTCATTATTGAAGCACCGATCATAGTAGTGCTTTGCCTTGCGTCCCTTCTCCGGCAGGTGATCCGCCTCCGCGGCCAAACTTGCAACCGCGGCCGCCAGCGCCGCAGGATCTCCCGGTGACACCCAGGTAATACCGTTTTCGTGTTGCACTTGATCCGGATACGGCCCGCTACAAGTGATTACCGGTTTGGCGCACGCCAGAGCCTGATACACTTTATTGGGAATGACCCGGGTTGTCTTCTCGGCCACGCCGAACACACCCAACAGAATATCCGCCTGATGAATACGTGCCGGCAACATGGGGTAGGGGAGGTTATCCTCGAATACCACATTGTCATAATCCGCCAACTGCTCTTTGCACTGGGCCTGGCGTATTGACCCCTTGCCACCAAGAAAACACCAATTCACGGGTGGCCCCTGGTAGAGTCTGATAGCCTCCACGATGACTTCTACACCCTGCAGTGGAATAAAACTGCCATAGAATAACACCTCAACCGGTTGATGGGGCGGCCTTTCCCCCGGGGCAGGCGTAAATAATGCCTCTTCCGCGCTGACCGGTACGGCCTGGATCTTATCGGGAGACACGCCCAACACCTCCGCGAAATACCGTCCGTGGGCCTGGGTATCGACCAGCACACCATCGGCGCGCGCCAACCAGCTTCGCTCCCTTTTGAGAAGACGCCGCGCCTGGTAACTTGCCGCCGTCACGGTTTTACGTTCAAACACCCGGGTGTCATAGAGACTGATGAGCGGATCGACCAACAGCGGGATACCGTAATGTCGGGCGAAACGCGCGGCTGTAGGAATGTCTCGGAGGCAAAAACAGGGCACAAAGACGATTCCTGGAACGCTCAGGCGTTTAATGCGCGCTTCGATATAGGCCAGACGCCGGTTTACGGGGGTGAAAAAAGTGTTGTGCCAACCAAGGCGGGAAAAGGCTTCTTTGATAATGCGATTGCGTGAATACCCTTGATCAATATTTCCCCACCATAAAACAGTTTTTACAGCACTCATTCTTTATCCATCGACACGCGCATGCTGCGCGATGACTTTGTTTTCTTCCTGGTAATGGTCTTCGATGAGTTGCCTCATGCCATTCCGTGCGAGTAAATCCCAGTCCTTGTAAATAATCCGGTCAAATATATGACGAATAAAGATGCGCTTCAAGTTGCGCACGATGCGCATAGGGGAATATTTTTTTTGCCACTCTTTTTTTGCCGGGGAAGCCTTGGGAGGATGTTTCGGCGCATGCAGACTCCCGCAAAACAAAGTAATCGCCAGGGCGGAAAAGCTGCGATTATGCTGTTTCTCATTTTCCAGACTGGGTGGCAAGTGATCAATATCCAACCACTGCGCCAGACGTCGTTCCACGGCCTGCCGATGGGTGCGAAAATCGGCATAACGGAGCAGCAGCACATTCTCAGCACCATAAGCCGCCGCGTACCGCTGGTAGATATCCAGAAACTTCAAACCAAGGGCGTCCACATTGCGCATACCGCCCATACGCTGCGCGATTTTCGGTCGGAAGGCACCGTCATAGAAATTTAAAAAGACCTCTATTGGCCCAAATGCGCCTTTCTGAATCGATTGGCGATAAGCGGACAACAACCACCCCGCCTGATCCCGGACCATGTAGAGGATCTTGGCCTGGGGAAACTTCTCCTTGAGAATCGCGAGATTTGCCGCTGCATTCTCATGGGAATTGTACATGTCCCCGGAGATGTCCGGCAGGGAGATTAACAAACGGCGTTTATCCTGCAGAACCCGCTCTATTTCCCGATTAAACCGGTCTTTGAGCCCCTGATCGGTGGGATTGCGGATATACCGGTAAAGTGCGTCGGTGAACGGTTGCGGATTATGGTTAAATAGCGAACTGTCCAGGTGTTTAAAGACGGCACGTTGTAGAAAACGCGTGGCGGTTTTGTGCAGGCCAATGTGTATGTATACAGCTTCGGGCATTTAATGGGTCCAATTACAACATTTAACGGTAAGAAATCACCGCATTGCCCTGAAAATACGGGTTTTCGGGGGTCGGGTTATTGCGGCTGCTTTTTTAGCACGGGAGTTGGGGGGGGGTCAAATTGGTTAGCCCTGGAACTAGGATTTTCAATTCTGACTATATGTTTTTATCCATATTCCGCACTTTCCACGCTATGCAACACCGATAAATAAAACATCATTCATGTAAGTTCAGACGAACCAGAAGGCAAATATAGTTTAACTCAACCCGCCGTAATTTGACCGAAAATACCCTCTCACCTTTACGATACAATCCGAGGAAACGAGACAAATGAACGGTGGCAAGGAAGTACTCCACGAAAAGGTGCAGAGGTTACGTGTATCCACTGAATAACGTACAGGAATAGACAAATGCTGCATCCTAAATCCTATGTCCCGCGAATAATTTGGACCATCATGGTAAAACCGCGGCACTGTATAAGCAGAAGGGTGACTAGTACCGGTCTATATATCCCGCAACGCAAATTGATCCAAAACGACTGACCAAAGCGATTAAGCAATAGTACCTCCAATATCATGATATTTGATAAAATAGGTGCTCCCTAAAAGCCAGGGTAGAATGTCAGATTTTTGCTGAAGCACCGAAACGACATTTTACAGGGGCAACGAAAAATAACCTTAAAACGAACCACCGACTGAATGGCATGCCATTTTTCTGCGCATAAGCACAACGTCCATGAATTGATACTTAGGATCTTTGGGGCAAGGCCATGCAAACTGAACTAGCATATACTCAGAATTCAAGCGTTGTTACCAGGCAACCGTTTGACATAAAATCCGCACCCATAAGGGACAGATATTGCCTATGACAGCACAAGACTAACATTGCATAGCAATGTATCCTTTCATTAACAATGGTTATCCCCGCAATCAGAAGAAACCTAAAGACGAGTTCAATGATAATTTTTTTTCGCCGTTTAGCGTTATTGGCTTCGCTAGTTAACAGAATTATAAGACGTTACGCTAATATCGTCGTTGCGAAGAGGGTGGTAGAGGTAATACGTAATCAAGGCGTACGGGTATTGATAAATATTCTCTTGCAACACGCCAGTAAAAAAAACCTTCGATATTTAGTTACAGGTAATGCAGAAACAAGACCATATTTGAAGCCAACCCAGTTATCTCAATATGTACTGCCAGAATTTCGCGTTTTAATAATTGGCGAACAATCTATTCCACAGTGCAGGATCTATAGAATAGATCACAAGATTTCCATGTTCCAGCAGCTCGGCATTCCAACCAAAAGCCTGCGCTGGCGAGATGAGAAAGAGTGTAATTCCGCTATTCAGATATATTCTTTGGTCATATTTTACCGCGTGCCTGGAACACCAGCTGTCTTATTAATGATAAATGAAGCAAAAAGACTGGGCATCCCAGTATTTTGGGAGGCAGACGATCTTATATTCAACAAAGAACTGTATTCTCAAGCAGCCATCATGAATTCAATGCCTTCAAGTACTCGCAAACTACTGCTTGATGGCGCGGAACTTTATGAAGCAGCTCTGCGTGCTTGCGGGGCGGGTATTGCGAGCACCAAGCGAATTGCGGATGCGATGAAAAACATCGTACCGGGACCAGTCCACATAATTGAAAATGCAGCCGCAAATAATCTCTGGGAAATAGCTAAAACCACCAAGCGGAAGCATCGGGTAGACAGTAAAATCGTAATCTTTTATGGGTCTGGCACAAATACACACGATGTTGACTTTGCCCTGGTATCTAGCGCTATAGCGACAGTTATGACGGAATTCCCAAACGTCGAGTTAAAACTAGTTGGCGAGTTAACAGTGCCCGATGCACTGAGGCACTTCGGAAAAAGAATTGCCCACCTTGATTTCATGCCTCTTCAAGACTATGCAGATCATCTAGCCAGTGCGGATATCAGTTTAGCACCTTTGGTATTGGAAGAATTTAATGAAGCCAAGAGTAATATAAAATTTCTTGAAGCGTCGATATTCGGTGTACCCAGTATTTGCTCCCCGAGACAGCCGTTTAGAGAAATAATTCAACATAATGTTAATGGCTTTCTCGCGGAAACAACGACCGAGTGGGAATCAGCTCTTAGGTGCTTGATTTTGGATGCATCACTACGTCGACAAATTGGAGTCGCCGCTAAACAATCCGTTTGGAATCGCTATCGCATAGAAACTTTGTCAATTTCACAACTGGCACCATGGGTGAGCGGATATTCTAAAGAGAACGGGCATGACAAAATTCGTGTTTTAGTCTGTAATGTATTTTTCAGTCCAGATAGTTTTGGTGGGGCCACAGTGATTGCAGAACAAATGGCTCGCCACCTCAATGAATATGACAATATTACTGTTCTTGCCCTTGCTACAGAAACACGGCAGGAACTGCTGCCCCTGGAATACAGACGTTCGGAACATTTAGGCATACCGACAATTCACGTGCGTCTGCCGAACACGTCTAACACGCATTTACAATATGATCACCCCGAATTCGTACCATACTTTAGCGACATAGTAATTGCGTTCAAACCAGACGTGGTGCATTTCCATTCAATACAAGGCATGGGAAGCGCCATAGTAGAGTATTGCAACAAACAGCATATTCCAACAATTGTTACAGTACATGATTCATGGTGGTTATGTGCCCGTCAGTTTATGGTAGATAACACAGGTCAATTCTGTTCGCAATTTAAAATAGATACCGAACTCTGCTCCATGTGCACCAAAACGCCCGAACTAATTCATCAGAGAATTGATACCTTAATGTCCAGATTGAAAGAAGTGACCGTTGTACTCGCTCCCAGCAATTACCAGGAATCTCTCTATGCTATAAACGGAATTCGCAAAGAAAAATTACGCGTAAATAGAAATGGCGTACGCAAACCTGTGACACTGGAAGTTTCTAAGTCAACCGACGGTCCGATTCGATTTGCGGTTGTTTCCGGTGACGAACCCTTGAAAGGCGCGCGCCTAATTGTCAAAGCGTTAGCCCTGCTTCCCGATTACAAAGACTACGAGTTGCTGGTAGTAGATTACACCCAAAATCTAGGGCATACATCCGTAAGAAAGAAAAATTGGGTAATACCCGGACAGCTCCGTATCGTATCAGCATATAATCAGCACACAATCGATCAGTTTTTTTCCCAAGTTGATGTTTTATTGTTTCCCACGTTGATGAAAGAAAGTTTTGGCTTGACCGTTCGCGAGGCTCTAATACGAGATGTATGGGTCATTGCCAGCGATGCGGGCGGCGTGGTGGAAGACATAGTTCCAGGAGAAAACGGCCAAATTTTTCCGTTAGGATCAACAAATGCTTTGTCAAAGGCGATTCGGTGGGTGCTGGATAATCCAGATAGAATCAAGAATCACGCTAACAAACATAAAGATAAAATCAGAACTTTTAGACAACAAGCTGATGAGCTTTATCTTATTATCAAGGACACAGTTAGGAAAGATGGGAGCGATCCCGGTTCTTAAGTGTAACCAAGTAATTAGATAAAAACATGTCAACTGAGACAGCAACTGCCCACGCCTGCTTGGAGCGGTCGGCCTGACGCCGGAAAATTTGCCACCCTCGTAGTTAATATAGAATAAATCTAGTTATTCCAATAGGATGCGCATCCTTGACACCTTTTTAACATCTGTTACTATAATCGCGTTCAAGAGTTGAACATTCCGGGATCGCAGGCCATAGATAAAGAACTCAGATACCGTTTACTAAAGTTACTCCATAACGACCCAAACCTTAGCCAACGCAAATTGGCTCAAGCTTTAGGAGTAAGTCTTGGAAAGGCTAACTATTGCATACAGGCTCTACTGGCCAGGGGGCTGTTAAAAGCCCGTAATTTTAAGGCGAACCGAGATCGAAAAGCATATGCATATTTCTTGACTCCAAAAGGACTCGAGGAAAAAACCCTAGTAACTTTAGAGTTTTTTCGACAAAAATTGCAGGAACATGAAGAGATACTGAAAGAAATAGAAGAGCTCCGCATCGAAGTGCAGCATTTACGGAAACCTGGGGAGAACTCAGCACTGTGACCGTTAGTAGTCGTTTATATGAAGAAATGAAGAAATGTCCAATGCTTGGTATCTTATTTACAGCAAACCAAATCAAGAACGGATTGCGCGAGATAATTTAGAGCGACAAGGATATCAGGTATTTTTCCCGCAAATAAGGAACAATCACCGGCATGCCCGATCTTTGGTAAAAGTAATTAGCCCGTTATTTCCACGCTATTTATTTGTGTCATTAAACAAAGTTCTCGACAATTGGTCGCCAATTCGATCGACAATAGGTGTCGCGAATATTGTGCGATTTGGCGATCTGCCATTAGCTGTACCTCCAACGCTGATAGATTCCATCAAGGCACGTGTCGGAGAACAATGTATTGTGAACGCTACCGAGAGGCAGTTTTCAAAAAATGAAAAGGTAAGAATTCTCTTTGGGTCAATGGCTGGTTACGAAGCGATATTTTGCGCTAAAAGCAGTCGTGAGCGTGTATCGCTCTTGCTGGACATTCTGGGACGTTCAGCAGAAATAGTATTACCCCTGTCCTATATTGAATAGGACGG
>JAHECY010000014.1 GCA_024641505.1 Gammaproteobacteria bacterium | reverse complement strand
CCCTTGTGCGAATTCTGCCTGTCATGTAGCGACATCCATGCGCGGAGTTTACTTGTGTTTGACGAGAGCGACACCGCCACGCGTACCCACCCAGACACCGCCATCATCGGCGACACTGATTGCATAGACGTTGTCATCCAGAAGACCATCGTCGCGGGTCATGGACTGCCATTGTTTACCGTCAAAATATGATAAGCCGTTGTTGGTGCCAAACCATACCCGCGTGTCATCCACCACCGCGACACTGTAGACGATATTGCCCGCCAAACCATCATGTGTCGAATAATTGGTCCAGTTGGCACCATCAAAAAATGCCGCACCGCCGCCCCAAGTCCCCGCCCAGACACCATCGCCGGGCGTCAACTGGACCGTAAATACGTAATTCGGATTGTAAGTGGGCAGACCTTGCATCATTACGCTTAAATCATGCCGTGAACGGGTTCCCAGGCCGGTGTTTGCGCTCACGGGTAAATTGTCTTTATTGGCGGCGCCAAGACCGTTTTCGTGCGTCCAGGTATGCCAGGTCTTGCCATCAAACATATTGATGCCGCCTTCGGTGCCGATCCAAACTTGATTCTTGCTGTCCACCGCCAGACCATATACCCACTCGTTGACGAGCTCCTTCAGATAGGTTTTGAAAGTGCCATCCTTGGGATGAAACACATTTAACCCCGCCCAGGTGCCGATCCAGACATCACCATTATGGTCTTCGGTGAACGCATACACCCAATAGTCCGCCAGCCCGTGCATTGGCATAAAGGTCTGCCACGCGCCATCACGCAGCCGGGAAACGCCACCGCCATTAGTGCCGAACCATTTGGTACCGTCTTGCGCCGCCATGATCGTAAAAATATATTCGTTTGCCAGACCATGATCCCGGGTGTAAGTCGCGACCATATCCCGGGTGGCAACATCCACCTCGATGGCGCCCACCGAGGTGCCGATCCATAAGCGGCCGCGCTGCCGATCCAGGCCCATGGAACGCACATAAACGCTGTTGCCGACATCAAACGTCTCCACCACCTGAAAATCCCGGTTCTTGGATGTTGGTGTTGGCTGCTCGGTGGCGTCGGCAGGCGCGTCACTCGAAACCGTTTTTTTGTCGGAATCGGAACAGGCGCTCAGCGCCAGCAACAACAACAAGCAGGGAGAAAGTCTTGAAATCATATCAATATAATGACCTGATGAACGCGATAACGTCGGAAATTTGATCTTCTTTCAATTGGCCCATGAAACCCGGCATCATGCCTTTCCCATTTTTAATCACCATCACCAATTCCATTTCCGGTTTAAGTATGGTTTCACCACGACTGAAATCCGGCACATTGAGCAGCATACCTTCACCTCTCTGGCCGTGGCATTGGGCGCACTTAATTTGATAGACCTCCTGCCCCTTGAAAACATTACCCGCCAGCGCCAGCTGAGGCAACAGACAACAGGCCAGAATTACCGCTATCAATGATTTGTTTTTCATATGCTCATGGCACCACGCTGTTGATAGTCACCGGGATTTCCGTGGTGCCCACCGACACCACCGGGCTCAAACCTTCTAGATCACCGCTCTGGGGCATGGCATTGCCGCTTTTCGAGACGCGGGCACCCACCACCACTTCCGGAAATGCCGAGAGTTTCATGGCCGGATTCATCGCCATGGCATCGGTCAACTCAAAGCTCAGCGGCAAATCCTTCACTTGCTTGCGCAAGATCGCCAGCGGCATGCGGGGTCCCTTGGCAGCCCGGGCAAACACGAACACGGTATCTTCCGGCGCGGCGCCGCCGGCCAAGGCGGCCACCAGCGTGACGCGACCGCTAACCGAAGTGGCGCCACTGATCCCACTGCCGGAGGCAGCTACCGGGTTGGCCACCGGCGCGGCAACGGCCATTGGTGCTGGCGGTTCGATGCCTTGCTCCGTCATCATGGCGCTCAACTCACCGAGATTGCGCTCGATCTGCTGGGCATTATCCGACCCGGGAGGAAATATCTGCTGCAGACGCTGCCAGTACTGATACGCCTGTTTAAGATCACCGGCCTGATAAGCGGCCGTACCCGCCAGCCACAGCGATTTTTCATGCATCGGATCCAGCGCCAACGCCTTCTGCACCAGCTCGTAGGGTTTTCCTGCCATGCTGCGGTTATTTGCCACCGCCATGGTGTCGGCATAGTCCGCCAGCAAATTGGCATCGGTCTCACCGGCAAGCGCAACGGCTTTGCCAAATGCCTCAGCCGCTTGCTGGTGCTGCTTTAAAAAGTAATACGAGCGACCCAGCATCACCCAGCCTTCGACGTCATCGGGATTCGCCTGCAGCTTCTTCACCAGACTCGCTACCATGCCTTCGATAGGATCGTCGTGTCCCTCGGCGCTGACACTACTGGGAACGGCCGCATTGGGATTGAACGCCGCCGGACCACCACCGAGCATGCCGTACAGGGTCAGGGAAACCAGGGGCACGATTACGGACACCGCCACAACACCGTTGCGCGCAAAGATTTTTTGCCGTGCCTCATCCTGGGCCTGCACCGCACTCTGCTCGGCGTCCACGTCTTCCAGCAACCCGGCTTCAATTTCTTTTTTCGCGACCGCGTATTGCGTATCATCCAACACGCCCGCGGCCAAATCCTGCTCCAGCTCCGCCAGCTTGTCACGATGTATGGTGATATTGATCTGGCGGCGATCCAGGGTTTCATTGCTCACACGGCGTGTCAGCAGGGGAGGCAACAGAAACAACAACGCCGCTGCCACCAGGGCGATGGCAACAATCCAGAAAACTATCATTATGCTTTACCCTCTTGCTCGGACTGCAACAAACGCTCGGCGCGACTGATATCCTCCACTGAAAGTTCGGAGGTGGCGTTACTGCGCGCTATGCGACTGCGCATGGATACAAATAATAAGATACCGCCACCCAGCAACAAGAGCGCGGGTCCGGTCCATAACAAAATCGTGGTCGCCTTGACCGGGGGCCGATACAGCACGAAGTCTCCGTAACGCTGCACCATATAATCGACGATTTCGTCGTTAGTCCGCCCTGCTTTCAATTGCTCGCGCACTTGCTGCTTTAAATCCTTGGCCAGGGGCGCGTTGGAATCAGCGATGGTCTGGTTCTGGCACACCAGGCAACGCAATTCACTGGATAACGCATTGGCGCGCTCTTCCAATTCCGGATCCAATGCCATGAACTGCGCCTCTTTCGCCAAACTCGCCATTGGCAATAGCAGGCAAAAAATCAATCCCGCGACTCTTCTCATCCCTGCTGCTCCAGTTGTTTGATCAAGGGAAGCAACTTGGTGGTAAGCTCTTCCCGGGTAATCGGACCAATGACTTTGTGGCGAATGGTACCCTGCTTGTCGATCACAAAGGTCTCCGGCACGCCGTAAACCCCATAATCGATACCCACCCGGCCGTCAAAATCCACAACAATGAGCCCGTAGGGATTACCACCTTGCTGGGCAAGCCAGTTCTTGGCGTCCGTGGGCTGATCCTTATAGTTGAGACCATAAATATTGAGATCTCCCCGGCGCGCCATTTCCAGCAGCAACGGATGCTCCGCCCGACAAGCCACACACCAGGAGGCCCAGACGTTCAGCATCCACACCTTGCCCTTCATATCCTCGGGCGAGAAGGTTTTTTGGAAATCATCCAATTGCGACAACTTGAATGTCGGCGCCGGCTTGCCAATGAACGGCGTGGGAATTTCCCGTGGATCCTTGGTTAAACCAATACCAAGGAATATCGCCAAAATTAAAAATATCCCCAGCGGGATGTACCATTTCAACATCGTCTACGACTCCGCATTGGCCAGCTTGCCACTGGCTTCTTCGTTTTCCTTACCGGTCGGCTGCTGTGCCGTGCGCTTTGCCGCCAGACGATAACGCCGATCGGACATCGCCAGCAGGCCACCCAGGGCCATAAAGCCGGCGCCCCCCCAAATCCAGTCAACAAAGGGTTTGATGTAGATACGCACGCTCCAGGCGCCGTTCTCCAGCGGCTCCCCCAGCGATACATACAAATCGCGGGTAAGCCCGGTATTGATACCGGCTTCCGTCATCGGCATGCTCTGTACCAGATAAATACGCTTTTCGGGATGCAGCACGCTTTCCACCGAGCCATCAGGGCGGGTGACCACAATTTGCCCCATATTGGAGGTATAGTTAGGACCCGGCACCCTGGTGGCGCCATCAAACTTGAAAGTATAGCCACCCAGGTTCTTGGTATCCCCCACTTCCATGCGCAGATCCTCTTCGATCTGGTAATTACTGACCATGGTGATACCGATGATCACAATGCTCACGCCGAAATGGGCCAAGCTCATGCCGTAATAAGCGCGCGGCTGCCCCTTGAGCTTGGTGATGAAATCGCCGGGCTTCTTTGACTGCTGTACCCGGTCCCAAATATTGAGGATCACGGTAAACATCACCCAGAATGCCATCAGCATGCCGAGACTGGCCATCCAATGCCATTCCCCCATGATAAAAGGCGCACCCACGGCACCGATGAACGCGGCGACAAATGGGATACGCAGCTTCTTCGCGATCGCCGGCAGGCTGTCTTGCTTCCAGCGCGCCAGCGGCCCAATACCCATCATCGTGGTGATAAATGCCACCAGCGGCACGAACATCGCATTAAAATACGGCCGACCCACGGAAATTTTACCCAGACCCAGAGCGTCGAGCAGCAACGGGTAGAGGGTTCCCAGCAGCACGGAACCCGCGGCCACGACCAGTAATACGTTATTGCTCAGCAGCAGCGTTTCCCGGGACATCAGCTTGAACTGACCGCCAACACCGACTTTCGGCGCGCGCCAGGCGAACAGGGCCAGGCTGGTACAGACCACGACCAGCAGGAACCCCAGAATAAACGAGCCCCGTTCCGGATCGGTGGCAAACGCATGCACCGAGGTGAGTACTCCGGAACGCACCAGGAAGGTACCCAATAAACTCAGGGAGAATGAAAAGATCGCCAGCAACACAGTCCAGTTTTTGAAGCCCCCGCGTTTTTCGGTAACCGCCAGGGAGTGAATCAAGGCCGTGCCCACCAGCCACGGCATGAACGAGGCATTTTCCACCGGATCCCAGAACCACCAGCCGCCCCAGCCCAATTCGTAGTAAGCCCACCAACTGCCCAGCGCAATACCAATGGTCAGAAACACCCAGGCGACCGTGGTCCAGGGGCGTGACCAACGGGCCCACGCGGCGTCAAAACGGCCACTCAACAATGCCGCCAAAGCGAACGCGAAGGCCACGGAAAACCCGACGTACCCCATGTACAACATGGGCGGATGAATGACCAGACCCGGATCTTGCAGCAGCGGGTTCAAATCCCGGCCATCAGCGGCGGCGGGAATCAAACGATCGAAAGGGTTGGACGTCAGGAGAATAAACAGCAGGAAGCCCACGGAGATAAAGCCCATGATACCCAACACCCGCGCCACCATGTCCACCGGTAGATTACGGCTGAACAGGGACACCGCCGCCATCCAGCCGGAGAGCATCAACATCCACAACAACATGGATCCTTCATGACCACCCCAGATAGCGGAAATCTTGTAAGGCGTCGGCAGCGCGCTATTGGACTGACTCGCCACGTAGAGCACGGAGAAATCATCGTGCAAAAAGGCATAGGCCAGACACACGAACGCCAGCACAATGAACACCAGTTGCGCCTGTGCCGCCGGCCGGGCCAGGGCCATATAAGGGTTAATGCCCATGGAAGCACCCCAGATGGGAAATATTGCCTGCACCAGTGAAATACACAGGGCAATCACCAATGCGAAATGACCAATTTCCGGAATCATCTTTTAGTCTCCTAGTTTTGAGTACTCACTGGGGTGGCAGCAGCACCCTTGTTGGCTTGCTCACCTTTTTTCAGCATGTCCGCCACTTCCGGTGGCATGTAGTTTTCGTCGTGCTTGGCCAGCACTTCCATGGCGGTGAATCCGCCATTGCTCGCCATCTTGCCCTGGGCCACCACGCCTTGACCTTCCTGGAACAGGTCCGGGAGAATTCCCTTAAAGGTGACATCGACGTTTTGCGCATAGTCGGTCACCACGAAATGTACCGTGAGACCATCGTTTTCCCGCTGCAAGGAACCCTTTTGCACCAAGCCGCCCAGACGAATCGTCCGGTCCAGGGGAGCCTCGTTATTTTTCACCTGGGTAGGGCTGTAATAAAATGACACGCCACTGCCCAGAGCATAAAAAACCAATCCCGCGGCCGCGCCCAAGGCGGTTAAACCGCCGATGACCATAGCCAATCGCTTCTCACGTGCTTTCATGTTTCATCCACCTTGTCGTTTAGCCGTGCCAGTCGGGCAATCTGTTTGCGCACATCGCGACGCTGTTTACGCACCAGAAATATTTCAGCAATAATGAATCCGAAGGTAACCAGATAGGAGCCCCATACATAGAACCCGTACCCACCCATCGCGAAAAATTCGCCAATGCTATGCCACTGGCTCATTGTTTCGCCTCCAATAACTCCACGACCCAAGCGGTATTTTTTTCCCTTTCCAGAATCAGCGTCCGTACCCGTGCCAACACAATGGCAATGGCATACATCCAAAACGCGAACACCATCACCATCATGGTTGTCTTCATGTCCGCGGCCATTTTCGGGGCCATTTCCGGGCTCACGGACGCTCCCTGATGCAGCGTGTTCCACCACCGTACGGAAAAGTAAATTATTGGTAGGTTTATGACTCCGACGATCGCCAAAAGTGCGCTCGCCCGGGAGGCACGCCGGGGATCATCAATTGCGGATTGTAGGGCCATATAACCAATATAAAGGAATAACAAAATCAATTCAGACGTCAGGCGCGCATCCCACACCCAATAGGCTCCCCAGGTAGGCCTGCCCCATAAGGCGCCGGTCCACAACGCGAGAAATGTAAAAATGGCGCCCGTTGGGGCCAGCGATGAGGCCATCATTTCCGACAGCTTCACATTCCAGACGAGACCGATAACCGCATACCCTGCCATCACCGCGTAAATGAACATGGACATCCACGCGGCGGCCACGTGAATAAAAATGATGCGGTAGCTGTCGCCCTGCTTATAGTCCGTTGGCGCGACAAAAAACCCCATGTACAACCCGATAACGGTTAGCACGATGGCCAGGGCGGTAAACCAGGGAATCAATTTTCCGGCTAACGGGTAAAATGTCTTAGGTGAGGAAAAATATAACCATGTTTGGGATTTCGCCATGTCCTGTCCTACTCCATACTAATACGCAGTGCCGCGGCGGTTGCCATGGGTGTCAAGGCCACACTCAGGGCCAAAATGGCTCCCTGTATCGATAAGTACGGCTGAATACCACTGGGGGTTCCCAATGCCTCGACCGCACCAGCGCCGAAGATCAATATCGGCACATAAAGAGGCAGCACTAACAACGAGATTAACACCCCACCCCCCCGCACCCCGAGGGTAAGTGCCGCACCCACGGAACCGATCAAGCTCAGCACCGGAGTACCCAATAGCAGGGTATAGATCAACACCCACAGGGCTTCTTCCCCAAGCCCCAGCTGCATACCGAGCAAAGGGGACAATAATACCAGCGGTACGCCAGTTAACAACCAGTGGGCAAAAACTTTTCCCAATACCATGATTGAAACCGGAAAATTGCCTAACAGCATTTGCTCCAAGGTGCCGTCTTCATAATCGCCGGAAAAAATTCGTCCCAGAGACATCATGGCCGCCAGCAGCGCCGCCACCCAGATGACTCCCGGCGCGATCGCCCGCAGCGTCTCGATTTCCGGCCCAACCCCCAGAGGAAACAAGGTGACCGCTATAATAAAGAAGGCCAGCGCGTTGAGCACATCGGTCTTACGGCGCATAGCCAGGGTCATATCCCGGGCGACTACGGCGCGAAAAGCGTCAAACACTCCCGGTCGACTCATAAATCCAGATCGATATGATGGGCACGGCCCGTGTTAATTTCCACTTCCTGATGTGTGGTGAAAATCACCATGCCATTGCGTTCAAGGTGCTGTTGAATCACCGACTGCAAGTAGGCCACTGCCTTCACATCCAGGGCAACAAAAGGCTCATCCAGTATCCAGAGTTTGGTTTTACATAACAACAAACGCGCCAAGGCAACCCGCCGTTTCTGGCCTTGGGACAGCACTTTAGTGGGCAAATCTTCACGCCCCCTTAAACCCATTTTTCCCAGAACACCCAGAGCCTCCTGCTCCGCAACGTCCAGCCCGTCCAGCTTGCCACCCAGTTGCAGGTTTTCCAGGCCGCTCAAATCACCTTTGATGCCATTGAGGTGACCCAGGTAAGTCACGTCGCCCGTGTACTCTTCACGCAAACTGCGGATATTCTCCCCGGCCCAACGCACCTGCCCGGCGCTCGGCAGCAATAATCCGCAAACAATGCGCAGCAGGCTCGTTTTGCCGCTGCCATTGGAACCGCGCACATGGAGAATTTCGCCGTCACGCAGGGAAAAGTTCAGGTTACTGAACAGAACATGGTCACCGCGCGTACATTCCAGTTGTTGAATTTCCAGCATTACCGATCTACCAATCCCACAGACAACTCACTTAATATCTTATAATTTATGGTTATTTTGCACGCAACAACGCCGGGCAAGTGTAGCATTCTGGCAGGTACAGCGAAACATCGGGAACGTTACCCCCCACAGCGACCAGGGTTACCGGCCCGCGCGGGCACCCTCACCCGCGATCCGCCTCGCCATATCCCCCAGTATCTGTACCGCCACACGCATCTGCTCTCCTTCCACCGCGCCACAACTCATGCGGATATGATGGCGGTATTGACCCCGGGCGCAGAACAAAACACCCGGACTGATGGCGATGCGGCGCGCCATGGCACGCTGGTACAACGCCAGGCAATCCACCGCGGACGGCAATTCCACCCAGCACACGAAACCGCCCGCCGGCTGGGACACCCGCGTGCCCTCGGGAAAGTATTGATAAATCCACTGGCGCAGTCGCTCCATGCGCTGCCGGTAGATCGGTGTTTGAAACCGTAAACTGCGGCTATACCCGCCGCGCGTCAAAAACTCCGCCAACGCCAGTTGCGGCAATGATGCGGTGCTGATGTTCGCTAAAAATTTCTGGTAGAGCAACTGTTCCCGGTATTTTTCGTTGTATACCCAACCGATGCGATAGCCCGGCGCCAAGGTCTTGGAAAACGACGAACACAATAGCACATTGCCGGTAGCATCCCAGGCCTTGAGCGCCTTAGGACGCGGCTGCCGATAACTCAAGGGTCCGTACACATCATCCTCGATCAACGGGACGCCCTTCTGCGCCAATAATTCCGCCACCCGTTGCTTTGCCACATCAGGCATGGTGGCACCGGTAGGATTAGCTTGCGTGGGCAGCAATATGCACGCGCGTACACGGCCGCTGTTCAGCGCTTTCTCCAAGGCATCAACGTCGATACCGGATTCCGCATGGGTCGCGATTTCCAGCGCTTTTAGTCCCAGCGATTCAATCACCTGCAACACGCCGAAATAGGTCGGCGACTCGATGACGATGGTATCACCGAGGCTGCTTACCGCGCGCAATGCCAGAGACAGCGCTTCCAGGCAGCCATTGGTAATCACGATGTCATCAGGGGTCGCGCGGCAACCCGCTTGTCGCATCAAACGCGCAATCTGCCGCCGCAAGGGCAAGGCACCCTGCGCCAGTTCATATACGCAGGCATCGCGCCAATGACCGCGTGCCGCGCCCGCGAGCATCCGTGACAAATTACGCACCGGCAACAGATCCATGCCCGGTACCGCAGCCCCCAGCTTCAGCAAATTTTGCGTCTTGCTTTCATTGACCAGCGACAGCGCCAACTGCCCCACGTTGACCGCGGTCGGGTGTTTCGACGGACGCGTCACGGCCGGCGACGCCAAAGACTCCTGTGGACGCGGCTGCACGAAATAGCCCGACTTGGGTCGGGCCACTATCAACCCCGCGGCCTCCAGCTGCGCAAATGCCTGCACCACCGTTGCCAGGCTGACCCGGTAATGAGCCGCGACGCGCCGCAATGACGGCATGCGTTCAGTCGGCCCATAGACACCGTCACGGATCGCTTGCGCCAGATCACCGGCCAGCTGTTGATAGATAAAGTTTGGCGCCCGCACCACTACTATGCCACCTCCGAATCTGTACTGGTCCATTTCATCTTACGCTGTATCTGTTTTACACTCCAGCAAATCGCTAGGATAGCAGACTGACAATCTCATCATTCTAACGGAGCAACCCATGCCCGCATGCTGGCTCAACGGCGTCGTGACCACCAACAGCACCGCCACCATCAGTGTTTTCGATCACGGCCTGTTGTACGGCGATGGTGTATTCGAGGGCATCCGGTTTTACAACGGTCGCTGTTTCATGCTCGACGCCCATCTGGCACGCCTCGCGCGTTCGGCGCAAGCGTTGCATTTGGCAATGCCCTATGACCTCGACATGCTGTCGGCGGCGCTGCGAGACACCATCAACGCCAGCGGCCTGGTCGATGGTTATCTGCGACTAGTGCTTACCCGGGGCAGCGGACCGCTAGGGGTCAATCCGGCTAATTGCCCACGTCCCACGGTATTCATCATCGCCGATCAGTTGCAAATGCTGTCTCCGGCATTGCGCCATAAGGGGGTGCATGCCACCATCGTGGCCACGCGGCGCGTCCCCAACAATTGCTGGGATAGCCGCATCAAGTCGCTGAATTACCTGAATAACGTACTGACCAGCATGCAGGCCCGCGCCGCCGGCGCCGACGAAGGCATCATGCTCAATCAGCAGGGCAACATCAGCGAAGGCGCCACCAATAATATTTTCATCGTACAAGGGGGCGTGTTACTGACGCCACCGGCCAGTGACGGCGCCCTGGAGGGCATCACTCGCGGTGTAATCCTGACCCTGGCCGACGCCGCAGGCATAGCGACCGAAGAACGCAGCCTGACCCCGAAAGATCTTTACGAAGCCGACGAATGTTTTCTCACCGGCACCGGCATCGAATTAGTCCCGGTGCGTCAGGTAGATAACCAGGTACTGCCTGAGCGTCCGTTTCCGGTGTTCGAGCGCATCAGCAACGCCTTCTATCAATTTGTTGCGGAACATACCCAACGGTAGATTACCAGGAGGTCGGTGCATGAAAATTCGTGTCGGTATCATGGGAGCCAATGGCTATATGGGCGGTGAAGCGCTGCGCGTTTTGCTGGATCATCCCAATGTCGACCTGGCCTGGTTGACCAGCCGCACTCCGGGACCGGTCAGCGACCACCACCCCAATCTGTTCGGCTGCGGGCTGCACACCATCGCCGCCGAGGACATCACCCCCTGCGATGTCGCACTGCTGGCGTTACCCACGGAAGCGTCACTGACGGCAAGCCAACAACTGCTGGACATCGGCACCCGCGTGATCGACCTGGGCGCCGCTTTTCGCTTGCGCGAACGCGCGCACTGGGAACGTGTTTACAACATGCCGCACACCCACTGGCACCTGGCGCAGGAGGCCGTGTATGGCATTACTGAATTACATGGCAACGACGTTGCCGAACAACGCTTGGTGGCCAATCCCGGCTGCTTCGCCTCCGCCGCGATCCTTGCGTTGGCGCCTTTAATGCAACACCTCCCGATCGATACGCGACACATCGCGATCACCGGCATTTCCGGCACCGCCGGCGCCGGTGCGGAGCCGTCCGCGGTGACGCATCATCCGGCCATGGCCGACAATATTGTGGCTTACAATGTCGTGGATCATCGTCACAGCTATGAAATGGAACAGGAACTATCGCTGCTGGCGGGCGCGCCGGTCAATGTGCATTTCACACCGACCTATGCGCCGTTGATCCGTGGCATATTGTGTATCAGTCATGTGTTTGCCACGGCACCGGTGTCCCGGCCGCAATTGCTGAAGCTGTTTCGGGATTTCTATCAGGCCACGCCGTTCGTCAAGATCCACGACGCTCCCGCGGAGCCCAACGCCGCATGGCAGTACCGCCCCTACCCGCAGGTCAAGGCGGTGGCGGGCACCAATTATTGTCACCTCGGTCTGGACGTCGATGAGCGCCGCCAACGCATCGTGGTATTCAGCGTGTTGGACAGCCTGGGGAAAGGGGGCGCGCAAGTGGGCGTGGAGAACATGAACTTGATGTTCGGACTGGAGCGCGGCGCCGGGCTGTTGCGCTTTGGGCGCCATCCCGGCTGACGCCGGAATGGCAGCGCAAAGATATCAATCGCCGCGATCGCGCGCAAACACCAGCAGACCGTTGGCCGGAATGGCAATGGTGCAGGAATGCGGCATACCGTGCAACTCGGCACCGTCGACGTCGATGCTGCCGGCGTTACCTACAACCTGGGGATTGATCCAGTGCTCGTACACGTCGCTGTTAAACACTTCGAACCAGACGCCCGGCAGGGGAAATCCCAAATCATATTGCCCGAACGACGATTCGTTGAGACTGGCGACCACCACCACATCCCGACCGCCTTCGAGCCAGCGGTGAAACGCGATGATGCGATTATCCTCGTGCACATGGAAGACATTGATGGCTTCACCACGTAACGCCGGTTGACGCCGACGCACCCCGATGAGATCTCGACTGAACCGAAGATGGTCGACCATGCTCTTGTCCTGGAGCAGGCCATGCCACCAGACAAAGGCGCCGGGATCCGGGCTGTCGCTCCAGAATTTATCTTCGAGTATTTCCTGCCCCATGAACAGCATCGGAATACCCGGCGCCGTCAACAACAAACTCATGGCGACGCGAGATCGGCTGCGCGCATACCAGGAACGCGCGTCCGTGGCGTCGGCCAGGGACGGGATCCGCGGTTCACGATCGTTAATATTTTCCTTGCGCTGCAGATCATGGTTCTCGAGATGCTGCACCGCGCGCCATGCCGCCGGGAAATTCGGCGGCCGCATGAGCTGGTCCCTAATACCGTTCATGTCAAGGTGCGCGTCCCGCCCAACCGCCGCCTGAGCGACAGCGTGGCGCACGGCGTCGCGCAACCCGGGATACCATACAGCATCGAATCCCGCGCCATTCTCGCGAGTGTCCCGCAGCACCCAGGTAGGATCATCCTGCCAGTATTCCGCGATATGAATGGATTCCGGCTTGATGTATTTGACGGTGTTGGTCAGGTCTTTAAGAAAATCCCAGCCTCCAAAACGGTCGATTACCGTGACTTCATCGTAACGCAACCCGTCGACATGATATTCTCTGAGAAAAGAGATGGCGTTATCGATAAGAAACTGCCTGACTTCTTTTTTCCAATAAGCAAAGACCTTGCCGCCCGCCCAACCGTCGTTGGTGAAATACTGACTATCGTTATCATTGCCGTTATTGGCGCGATCGAAAAAGTAAATTCCTTCGTCGTCTTCACTGAACTGCCCGGCATGGTTATAGACGACATCCAATATCACGGCAATGCCATAGAGATGACAGATATCGATTAAAGCCTTCAATTGATTGACCTGCCCCTCCAATTGCCTGCGGGCAATCAGCTGGCAACCGCGATTGGCGAGCAATTTATTTACTTTTGCCAGATACGGCGCCAGGTCTTCGGGTTCCACGCAGTAATCCATTTCCGGCGAAAACAGATCCGCGCTGTTATAACCCATACTGTAGGGACTGTGAAATTCCACGATCGGTAACGGCTCGATGGCATTGACACCCAAATGCACCAAATGCGGGATCTGATCGAGCACATCGAGAAACTTGCCCACCCGAAACTGGCGCGCATCCTGGCCGCGTTCGTCCACGGCGAAAAATCTTCCGACATGGAATTCATAAATGATGAGATCGTTGAAGGGGGGTGTTCGAAAGCCCTGATCATGCCAGAGATAGCCATTGGCATCGCGCACGATGCAATCACAATCGGGATAGCCATAAAACTCGAGCTCACGCGCATAAGGATCGCGCTTGTAAGGTTGGCCATCCCGATTGGCAATATAAAACCGGTAATAGTCGCCGTCACGCACGCCGCGGATGAATCCGGTCCAGGTATTATCGGTATTTCTCTGCAGCCGTCGCTCCGGATTCGGCTGCCAGTTCTCGCCGGCGGCATCGATAGTATCGTGCCGATCGGATACCCGCAGATAAACCTCAATGGTTTCGTTGGGCGCCCAAACGCGGAAAGTCGCGCCATCCGCGACCAGGTTCGCACCCATCGGAGTGGCAGCGGAAATATGATCTTGCGTAACCGGCGCGGACAGACGACTGATCTCCAATCTTTCCATCAAGGCTGCCAACGCAGGGTCGGTGACTGTGGTGACTGTTCCTGCGACGGTGCCAGTTTTATTCGGTGTCATAGAACTCTCCTTTGCATGCGGGTGGTTCCAAAAATCAACGACGGAATGACTATTGCGACAGGACCGATTTAGCAGATCAAGACTAGCAGAGCCGCCACCAGGTGCAAGCGTGGTAATAATAAGGTATCAACGCCGAGCGCTCACTATATACATTTCTTTAAAACATGATTTATTAGTGCGCGTCTATTTCCGCAATGAATCTATTCACTGGCAACCGGCGCATCGCCGTACCGGCTTGCCGCGAAACGCCCCGCGAGCCATGCTCGATCGCAACGTCACCGTCAATCCGGTAATTACACAGTCATTATTGTTATTCGCCTTACCCTGGCCATGCCTGAAATATGACACCTCGGGTTCGGCAGATCATCGGCTGATGACGACATCAGCACACCCTAGACGTCAAGGTGGTGCCGGGGATGCGCTGCGTCATCGCGAGTCAAATCATTGGCGTCTGACAAAGAGAGATTCGGCGCAGAATAGGTAAGAAAAATCGCGAACCATCGGCGCCTGACCACCATCAGGCGACAGCAATTGCCAACGAACGTCGTCATGTTAACACCAACCAACACAGCCGCCATCGTCCGCCTCGACAGCCACGAGTTCAGTCCGCTCGCGACCGGCAATATTCACCTTTACGTCACAACGGTGCTGATTTATCGCTGGTATCTCGACCACAGCCCCCTGAATTTTTCGCGGTTAAATAACGACAAGTTTCATGGTTGCATCAGGTCGCATATGTTCGATGGTTTCACGACATTATCCGTGACCGCCAAACACCCGGGTGCGGCAAGCAGTTAACGGAACTTAGCGTCACTACTGATGCCGATATCGTTGCCGACAATGCAATTTCCCGGTAACCACAGCGTGACCGTCGATCCTTGTCCGGGCTCCGATTCGACTTCAATGCCGCCCGCGTGCTGGTCCATGATCTGTTTTACGGTCGGCATGCCAAGACCAACACCAAATCCTTTGGTACTGTATAATGGCTCAAAGATACGCGCCTGAACCTCCTTGGCCATGCCGACGCCGTTGTCCTTGATCTGCAGCAAAACCCTGTCTCCTTCCCTGCGCACCGTGATCACGAGCTGATGACGCGCGTTTTTAGTGTTTTCCAATGCCGCCTGGTAGGCGTTCTCCACTACATTGATGATCGCGCGCCGCAGACGATCCACGTCGACTCTGACCACCAAGTCCGGGCACTGATAGTCGCGTTCCAGAGTCACCTTTTCCGGCACACGTACGTCCTGAATAGCCGAATCCAACCAGTGCTGCAGCAAAGTGTGGCGCAACTCCAGCTCGGTGATCCGAGTGAAATCCAACAACTCGTCGATAATATGGTCGCAACGATCAACATTCCGCTGCAACCTTGATACAGCCTCATTCAGGCGCTGGTCTTCAATCGACAATTTCTTGCTAACCACAAACAAGGCGGCTTTCATCGCCCCCAGAGGATTACGCAACTCGTGACTTACGGTGGCGGTAAGTTGGCCCAACGTCGCCAATCGTTCCTTTTTCATCAATTGCGATTGTGTCTGGCGCAGCTCCTCGGTACGTTCGGCGACCATTTCTTCCAGATGTCCTCGGTGCCTGGCCAACTCCCGGGCCGCCAGCTCACTTTCAGTTATATCCCTGCCGACGGCGATCACATGTTCAACTTCTCCGTCCGGTGACTTAAGCACTGTATTGGACCACGCCAGCAAACGCTGATCACCCTTCCGGGTGATCCAGTAATTTTCATACTCTGAGATCATCGCATCGGCGGTCATGGCCTTGAATTTGGATCGTTCCGCGTCCATCTGTGCATCAACAATGAGATGATCCCAGACATATCTTCCGATAATCTCCCCGGCCGCAAAACCGGTAGTGCGCTCGCATGCGCGATTAAACTTCCTGATCACGCCAAACCTGTCATACACGACAACAAGTGCACCCACCGATTCCAGAATTGCCGACACGAAGTTTCGTTCTTCGTATAGCGCCTTCTGAACTTGTTTTTGCTCCGTGATATCATACACCGTACCGATCATCCGAATCGGTCTGCCGTCACTATCCCGATAAACTTTACCTCGTTCCTGGACCGTGCGCTCCTCCTTGGTTCGCGACCGAATGATTCTATGTTCTATGGCGTATGCCACTTGTGGATCGGCAACGGCCGCACCGACCGCGTCCACCACGTGCTGTCGATCATCCGGGTGTATGGTCTCGAGAAATGCGTCATAGGTCGCGCCAAAACTTTGCGGTTCCTGGCCGAAGATTCGATAAATCTCATCGGTCCAGCGCAGCTCACCCGTTGAAATCTCCCAGTCCCAGCTGCCAATATGCGCTATCGCTTCAGCTTTGGCATAGGTTTCCTTGCTTTGCCGCAACGCCTCCTGCACATGCACCATCTCGGATATGTCCATAAATGAAAACATCAACAATATGGGCGTGTCGTTCTCATCCTTAATCAGACTCACCAACAACTGCACGTGGAGGTAACCACCTGCTTCCAGCGCCGTCACCACCTTGCCCCGCCAGTAACCTTGACTTTTAACCACGGAAATCAGGGATCTGTCCAGCCCCTGAGGACCAAGGAAAATGAAAGCGTCTTCACCAAGCACCCGATCCGGCTGCTCAAGTGCCCACATGAGGGTAAAAGCCTTATTGATGTAATTTATTTTCCCGTCCAAGTCCGTAAACATAATGCCGTTGATCGAGGCATCGATGGCATAATTTTTCACCATCAAATGGCCCGCCATGATTTTTCTTTCCGTGACGTCAAGGAAAGAAGCGACCAGACCCGCACTACCGCGGTCATCACCCATTGGGTAACAGTTGATTTCCAAATCTATTTGCACATGCGCACGGGTGTAAACACACAACTGATAACGACAGTCGGTACTGCATTGTGCTTGAAAAGCCAGCCAAGGCGAACCGTGACCCCCACCCTCAGCAAGCTGGAAAATGTCTGCAACAGCGAGACCCTCAAGATCCGTCCCTGGACCCAGCCGCAGAATCTTATGCGCAGCACGGTTGGCAAATACACAGACGCCATCGGCGTCAAAACCGATAATGCCTTCCGCCGTCGCGTTCAGAATTGCCTCCATGTGCTTCAAGTGCCGCTGTATTTTTTCCTTGCCGGCACGATAACGCTGCGACGTCGCCGCCACGCCAAATTCCGTAAAATCTTCATTGCCACCGGCCATGAGCGACGCTTTCAATAGCGAGTCACCGACGCTGTCGACGGATTTTTCTGAGCGCTGAACTCCGCGGCTGAACTGTGTATAGACAACAACGGCGGCCATCACCATCAATAAAATCTGCCAGATACATTGCTGGTAGACCTTGTTGATAGCTTCGTTTTTGGTTTCAGTAAGACTATACTTGAGCACCAGAAAACCGCCGCCTTGACCAGAACCGCCCGGTGACACGGCAGCTTCTCCCATGAAAACGGGCAACACGCCGATGACCGCTGTTCCGGACCCCGCAATCCAAGCATTCTCGGCAGCGCCATCGTTGATCAATAACTTCAATCGCGCACTATCATCCGTGCGCCAATCACGCACCACAAGGTCCAGGGAATCACCAATATGCTGCTGCCCGAGGGAAGCGAAAATTGTGTTATCTCCGCGGACCAAAAAGGCCGCACTGATTTCCGGCTCGGTGTCCAGCGCCGTGATTTCTTCTCTGACTTGCATCAGCTTGTTTTCACTGAACAGATACTCCAGGGTGCCACTGAGCCGTAACAATGTTTGCGCCAGGCGCTGCCTGCCGTCATTTTCGATATGCGTTTCTTGGCTTGATTTCAAATAGGAAATGGCGTAGATGACTTGAACCAGCACCAGCAACCCCAAAACAAGTAATATCCTGGCTTTCACCGAAGTATGCAGCATCGTCATTTTCATCGTCGATTTTAAAATTTATTTTTTTCCAACCACATGACCTCGATCCCCTGACTTTCCCAAATGATAAAGCCGCGGGTTTTTGAACCGGCACTAACCATAACCGCCTGGGCTAGGGGTTCACTGATCAGGACTCAGCACGGCCTATTATTCTCACCATCGGGTACCTGGTACCTGGACCCAGCCATCGCGCCCGCCAGCGATAACAGCGGCAGGTTATCAAGCAGTTAACTATCTAGCGTTTTACGCCAGGAAATTCTTAGAAAATCAGAGGGTCAAAGGGGAAATTTCACAATTATTTGCAATTTATCACAATTTATCACGCAAATTGTTGCGGGGAATTACGGCACGCCCAAGCCCAAACCGCCGGCAACGCCTGCCGGAAACTCGGCTTTGTTCTGAACAAACGTGCTATGTCGGCGTCAATGCCCGGCGCTGCTGCGCGCCGCCACGATGGTTTCGTAGGCCGCTTTGATTTCCTGGGTTTTTTCCGTCGCCAGCTTCATCATTTCCTCGGGCAGACCTTTCGATACCAGCTTGTCCGGATGATGCTGATTCATCAAGCGGCGGTATGCGGTTTTGACTTCCTTATCCGTTGCCTGCGCCTCGATACCCAGCAGCGTGTACGCCTGCGCCAACTGATCGCGCGCTTGCGCGCCGGACGCCCGATGTGAACCCTGGCCGGCCCCAGCGTAATACTCCTGAGCCTGTACCATTTCAATCAAGTGGTCGATATCTGTCGGCGCAAAACCAAGAAAATTTCCAATATAGTGCAATTTCGACCGTTCCTGCGGATGCACATGCTGATCCGCCAGCACCGTGGCGATCTGGATTTCCAGAAACATCTGAATCAGATTGCGCCGGTGCACGCATTCTCGATGCAACTGCTGCAGCACTTCGTCAGCCGGAAACGCATCCCGCTTACCTTCGTTGAACAAACGCATTGCCGCCAGTTTTTGCTCTTCATTGAGTTGCATATGACGCATGACATGGCGCGCAGCGGCGATCTCCGCATCCGACACCCGCCCATCAGCCTTGGCCAGATGTCCCATCATGGAAAAAGTCGCCGCGAAAAACGCCTGTTGCACCCGCTCCGTATCGCCCAATCCGAGTTGCGCCTGGTCCAGGGCACCCAGACCCAGATCAAGCTTGTGACCAATGGCCGCGCCGAGCATGGCGCCCAAGGGCCCGCCCAACATGAAACCAAAAGCACCACCGACCAGTTTTCCCCACCAACTCATCTGTTCCGGTTCCTTGTCATCATGCCACCGCCCACGGCCACCATCGTCGCTACGGGGCAACACAGAATTTTTATACCAGCGCCACCACCCGCGGTACACCGCGTGGGGCGACCCATGATCCAGTTGTCGCTCGCCAGCTGCCTAACCGGGGCGATTATAGCAGACTCCGTTGACACACCCCCTGCTTTGCCCGCGTCACGCACGGCGAGCTCCGGCGTAACCATCACCTGGTCACACCCAAGCCCGTAGTCGCCCCGTACTTTGACCACAAATCAATAAACCGCAATACCGACAATAGCCAGCTTTTATGGACAAACAGCAGGATGCGAAACCGCTAACGTCATAATCAATTTCAGCAGCGGTAAATCGCCAACCACATAGACTTTCAAATCAAAACCGCCGGATTCCTTGAGTTCCTGGGCGAAATAGCCGCCCTTGGCGTATCTCTGCGGCAATGCGTCGAAAGAACGGTGGATACTGACCCCCTCACCGTAGGCACCCCGGTGTGGCTTGACGACAACGGCGCTGCTTGCCAACTCCAGCATGGTCTGCTGCACGTAACCGGTGATGAATGAACGTGGCGTGGGAATGCCGGAGCGCAGCAAAATGGTAGGTGACCTGGGCCTTATCATGCACCAGGGCGCAGGCGGGAAAGCTGTTGATGATGCGGGCGCCCTGACTGTGCAGGATACCGGCGAGCGACCGAAATAATTTCTTAAGAAAAAAAAGGTTTGATGGTTCGCCATACGGTAAACGATCCGCCAGGGAGCACCACAACCGTTTATATCCCAGGTCAGATACGGCACTCCTCGGTATAAAGACAATCGCCATCACCACTGGGCCATCTGTGTCCGCCCCCTTGGGCACCGAATTAAATCACCTTATTAATATTGAATTCAGAAAATTTTTACATAATGCCCACCCTGATATGGGCAACGCAATATCGCCCCATCAGGACTCGTTAGCCGTCAAGTATCAAAGGAGATTCAGTACCATGAAATTAGCGTACGCAGTTTTCGTATCATTGTTAGTGATGACAATGATCAGTTGCAGTGGCAACAACGAACCCGGCAAGGACAGTCAAGCCGCCGGCGATGGCATGTTAAAGTCCCAGACGCAAGCGTTAGATAGCGCCAAGACCGCCGCGCATGATGCCGACAAAGAAGCCGAGGACAAGGCCAAAGCCATGGAGAAGGCCGCGCAATAAGCTTTGCTGCCGGGTGACATCGATTCGGACCCGTTACTCACCGGGTCGATGTCAGCCCGAGCACCTGGCGCACCCGCCCTAGCGTAACACCCCGATCCCATTCCCGTTCACCTTCGACAATCAGACTCAACACGCCATTGCGATCAACGATGAACGTCGCCGGATACATACGCACTCCCAGAACCTCGTTGGCGACGCGCATTTGAGGATCACGGTAAGACATGAACTGAATCGCGCGATCGATGAGATATTCCCGTACCCGGTGCGCGTCATCATCAACAGCCATCCCCAGCACCACCACGCCATCGTCTTTCAATAATGCTTGCATGCGCTGCAAACTGGGCAGTTCCTTGCGGCAGGGGGGACACCAGGTGGCCCAGACATTGAGCACCCAGGGTTTGCCCCGCAGCTCCGACGTGTCCACGGCCTTGCCTTGCAGATCTTCCAAATGCAGTAACGGAAATGTTGCGCCGAGTTGCACCTTCAATGCGGGGGGCGGTGCATCATGATCGCAAGCCATCAGCAGCAACGCGACTCCCATCGCCACCAGATGCCGCCACCGGAGGTGACGCGACTTGTTCACGGCGCGGTCGCGGGTGCCGCCTTACCGGTTTGATCCTGAGCTCCGGCGGCGCCTTGGGGTGGTACGGCAGTCTGGGGTACTTGCGTGAACTGATTTTTATCATCAATGGTCACACCCTTGATACGGCCCAGGCGCGCCTCGTACTCCCAAAGGGCGGCGCGTGCCTTGACGACGAAGGGATCACCGGCTTGCGATAAATGAATATAACTGCGCATGGCGCCAAGCGCTCCTTCATAATCTTGCATACCTTCCAGGGCATTGGCGAGCCCCCAGTAAGCATTGGCCTGATTGGGACGCATCACCGTGGCCTGATTGAAATACTCCCCGGCCTGTTCATACTGTTCCTGACCCAGCAGGGCAAAGCCTAGGTTTACATAGGCTTCCGGCATGTTCGGCACCAGTTCCACCACGCGCGTCAACGCGGTGACCGCGTAGTCGTAGCGTTTGGCGTGCAGCAGGGCAACACCCTGATCGAAGCGCTCCTGGGCCTCGTGTCTAACGGCCGGGTTCAGCTGCGCAAACTGGCGTGGCTGCTGCTGCGGACCGGACAACGGATATTGAAACCGTAAACCCGGACTGCGACTCAAATCGGCGATCAAACCACCAATGACCAGCACCGCCAGGAGCGATATCAGATTGACCACATTTTGAAATTCACTGATCGGACGTTGCGCTTTCATACCACCCCTTTATGGGCCGCGGGACTCAGATAAGGCGTACCAAAATAGGTTGTAAACGCCAGGAAAAATACTCCCCAGATAATTGCGCCGCCCACCCAGTAGGGAATCTTGTACGTCGCGCGCAAATGCAAACCCACCGCCAAACCGAGCCAGGTCAGGAACGCCGAAGTTTCCAACGCATCCCAGGACCAATACCTGCCCCAGGCGTCCTGCGCCCAGACGGCGCCGGCGATCAGCATCAAGCTATCGAATACCAGAGCCAGTATCATCACACGCCAGGCGATGCGGTCGATAATGTCATCGCCGGGCATAATGGCGAACCAGCGGCGACTCGCCGGGAAGAAACGGCGCGCCATCATGACACCGCTCAGCCCCACGCCAATCAGCAAACATGCCAGATACGCTTTACCCAGCAGCACGTGCACCCATTTCCAGTTGTTATAGTAGGTGGCCGGAAAATGACTGGCGGTGGGCTCCAGAGTCAGCACCCAGGTACCCAATACCCACATCACCGGCAACGCCACCACGGCGCTGGCACGCAGTGCCGGCACCCGCCAGTAGACCAGGGAAAACACCAGCCCCAAACTCCAAAGCTGGCTGACCAGCAATTCGAACAAGGATATCCATGGACCGTGACCGATGCGCACCCAACGTGCGGTAATGGCCAGGGTTAATAACACAACACCGGTCACCAGCAGGGCCAGTACCAGCTGTTCATAGCGTTTTTCGTGCACCAACAGACCGCGCATTTGCACGGTCACCACCCCCCAGACGGAAGTGAACGTCGCCAATGCATAAGCGCACAATCCGGCCCATAACCAGGGCAATTCACTGGCAAAACTCTGTTCTGTCACCTCAACTACTCCTCTCCACCGCGTCGCTAAGCCCCTCCGGCCGCAACTCGTGTGCCGACGGCAACAGGCGCGATCCCATTTTCACCCAATAATGCCACCCCAAACCGATTACACTGATGATCGCGACAAAAAACAACCAGCGGATGGTGGGGTCATAAAACACCGCATACCCCATCCAGGTCAGCAGGCGTTCATACCGCAACTGCCCGCCGGGCAATGTCACCGCCTCGCCGGGCCGCAATTCCGTGCGCAGCTCGTCACTTGTGACCACCAGCACCCCCTGGGAGTTGCGGCCATCCAGGGTCCAGGCCTGCTTTTCCGTGATGCCGGTCTGTAATTGCAGCCAAAACTTGACCTCCGGCCCTCCCGGCGCCTGCCACACATTGTCCTGTCGATAATCAAATAACGGGTAGGATGGCATATTCACCGTACCGCTGATGGGTACACCGCCATCCGGCTCCCAGGTGAGCAATACCGAAAATCCTTTGTTGAACGAGGTGTAAAACCGGTACCCCTGCAACACCAGAGGTCGATCATCTCCAATGACTTCTTCGCGCGCGCTGCCGTCGGCCTGCGGCACCAGCACATGACTGAAGGTCAAGCCCCGCTTCATACCCACTTCATAATCCACGGTGTAAGGGCCCTGGCGAAAAATAACCTGACCAATACTCCCCGCATGCAGCGGTCCCGCTTTGGTATCGAGCAACAGGTCCGGAGAAAACTCCTGGTCTTGAGTCAATTCGATGTGCGCATCCAGGTGCGTGAGGCGCCCGATGGCCACCAGGATCACTAATCCCAGCAGCCCCACGTGAAACACCAGCAGACCGGTTTGGCGATTAATACGCGGGTTGGTGAAAATGGCCGCCGTCAAATTCGCCGCCAGCAGGACCAGCGGCGCAACCAACACCCACACGGATACATCGGCGGGATTGCCGTAGCTCAGGGCCGCAGCCAGCGCCAGCAATATCATACCCAGCAGGGTAATTTTCAGGGAAGCTAAAAAACGCATGCAACACTCAACGCCCCACGGGCAACAACTCTATATGGTTAACCTCGAATGCCAACGGTAATCGTTGGCGTAGCGACATTGTACCGGTGACTGCCTCCGGCATATAGACCTGTATTTCCCCTGCCAATAGCACGTATAAACCCTGCGCCCCGGCCTGCACGCCCTTCGGTACCCCGGATAAGGGCAGGGTTGTCAACCGTTCCAAACGTCCGTCCAGGTTGTGGAAACGGTAACTTACCAGGGTATTCGGACTTCCGGTCACGACCCCGAGGGTGTCGCCGGCATCGTTCATGGCCAGGGCGCGCGGTTCACCGGTCAGCGCCTGTTGGCGCACCGTGGTATCGTCCAATAGACCACTCTGAAAATGATGACGATAGACGCTGATCCGATTGGGCGCCCCGGTGCCTACCAGCAGAAAATTGGCGGATGGATCCGTGAGCAGGGCGGTCGGCCGCGCCAGCAACGCCACCGGGGGTCCGTACAGCGTCATGTCCGACATCACCGGCCCCCAGGCGTCGCCGTAGCGAAACAAGCGCAACAACGGTGGCGTGCCACCGGCGGTGAATAAGTAACGGGAGGCTGCGTCCAGGGCCGAGGCCACCACGCCGATTCCCGGTTGCAAGGAATACTGGCTCTGGTGCAACGTGCCGGTGGCCGCATCAAGAGCATAGGCCGTGATCGCGCCATTGGCATCGTAAACATATAAGAATCCTGCACGCCGGTCCGCCAGCAATGCCGTGGGTTGCTGATCCATACCGATGTCGGCAAGCGTCTCCCAGGTACCGGCGTCGGGAGACATCCGGTAAGCACGCAATGCAGGCTCGGACCGCGGGATCAGATAGACCAGACCGGCCTCGGGAAACACCGCCAGATCATCGAAGACCGGCACTCCCGGCACCACGGAAAATTGTTCCGGGCGTGACCCATGCCACCACGCCACCGTGCCGCCGCCCGCGGTCAACAACAGGACATCTTCCCGTGGTACCGACTGTTCGGCCGCTGGCCCAAAGGCCAATTGCACCGGACCGGACCGGGTCTGTGTAGTATTGTGCGGCACCAGGGTACCGTCGCTGCGCACCTGCAATAAAGTAATGCTGTTACTCCAGCTGTTCACCACGTAGCAATGATCGGCATCGGTGCAACGTATCGCTACCGGCGCCGTACCGGCACTGTCAAACGGCGAACCGGGTAATTCCCGCAAACCGCCATCCGTTTCATCAAACCGGTAACCCGCGACTTTGTTGTCACCCCAGTAACCGACATAGATATACTTTCCCGAAGGATGCACCGCCAGCGCATAGGGATTGAGCCCGGTCGCCACTGGCTTGCCGTGCAACAGCCGCAACGCGCCATCCTCGGCGTTGATCATGAATACCGAAATGCTGGCCCCCGCCCAATTACTGACAAACGCATAGCGTCCACCGGGATGCACCACAATTTGATACGGGACCCCGCCGCCGAGCGCCGGCATGTCCTGCAGACGTAACGCCTGGCGCGGCGCCGGTTGCTGCTGGCCGCTGCTCACGGTCAGGTCCGGTTGTGGCAACAGACGCCCGGATTGCTGCTCGATCGTGAACACGGACACGCTGTTGCTGTAGGCGTTGGTCGCGTAAAGAAAGCGCCCCGAGGGATGCACCGCCAGGGAGCGGGTACGTTCCTGGGCGGGAAACGGCGAGCCCGCGAGCTCTTCGATGGCGCCGGTGGCGCCGTTGACACGCAACGCCGCCACGCCGCTGAAGCGCGCGGCAACGTAGAGAAATTCGCCATTGGGATGGAACGCCAGATCAAAGGGCGACCGGGCGTTGATGGTCACCGGTGAACCGGGAATTTCCGTAATATCGCCGCTGTCGGCGGCGACCCGATAGATGGCTATCTGATCGGAGGCCTTGGCCAGCGCATAAAGAAATCGGTGATTCGGATGCAACAGTACCGACGAGGGCGCCTTGGGCAGCACATGATGTCGTCGGTATCGCAAGGTACCGTCATCCCGCACATCGTAAATCGACAGACTGCTCTCCTGGGCATTGACGGAATACGCCACCGTGGGCTGCGCCTCCACCGACACTGGCAGCGACAGCGCCACACCAATCAGCCACCACGTTCCGAACCTGGGGTGCGGCATGGACAGTTTGCAGCGCTGTTTCATCAATGGCCAACTTTGCATTGTGGCGAATACCATGCTCTTTGAACGTACGCAGGAACTGGCCCGACCGCGGCCGACAACCGGACCCCCTGGCGATATGGCGCGCCTTGCTTCGCGGCAAGAGTGACGCTATTTTTCAAGGTACATTCTGGCACCCCTGCTGGGCGCTGGTCATCCATGCCACGCCCGTGGGACCGCTGCGGGAACCGCAGTTACCCGGGGACCAGGTGCCACTGGGCGCGAAACTTACCACCTTCAGCGCCGCCCGATTGTAATAGGGGCCGTTGACATAACCCGCGGTGGTAAAACGCACCTCATTGCCGGTACCCGGATAGCCACCTTCCGGCCCCACATCGTTGAGATTCACCAACAGCGCTTTATTTTTCCAGCCATGGGGCACCGCGACATGACACAAATTGCAGCGGAAGGCGCTCACCACATTGGCGTGGAAAATGTGCAGATTATTGAACGCACCGCCCATGCCACCACCCATGCCGCCACCGCACATGCCCATGCACATGCCGCCGCCTCCGGAAAACCCACTGTCCTGCACGACGGGAGCGTTGGGATTGGCATATTGATCATAGACGTGACACTTGAAACACAAATGGTCACGTGTATCACTGCTGTTGAACTGAGCTTCCCCGGTACCACCATTACGGGCACCACTCCACGGACCTTTGAGCAGAAAATTGTTATTGGAGCCGTGCGGTCCCCAGGGCTTGCCATTCTCTCCGCCATCAGGCGCCACGGTACCGGGCGCCGTGCCGGAACCGTGGCAATCGGTACAATACATGGTCTGAACACCCAGGTTGGATCCGTTATACGGTGCAATCCAGTTATTGGCATCCGCCTGACGGGTCGCCGCGTCACGACCGGTCTCGCGCAGCACCGGATGCCAACCACGATGATTACCCGAATTATACGCTGAATCCGCGCCGCCATCGGTGCCGCGGCTGATGTTTTCGCCTTTGTGAGTCACGGGCGCATTGTATTCCCGCGCCTGATTGGTGTACTGAGTCATATTATTGGTGTTCGGGGAGGTGCCACCGGCGAAGGATCCCAACATCGGCGGTTTGTCGTAGCCATAATTGGAATGGCATTTCAAACATACCTGATACTCGCGCGTCACATAACTCTGGGTGACCGCGGTGCCGCCACCCACCGGGGGATTGCCGCGCTTCACTTGAAAATCCGTGGGTTCGACGTGAAAAGAATTGCTGGTATACACCGGCTCCACGCCCCATGCGCCGCGCAGCACGCCGGAGGCGAGATTTGAATGCGTGGCCCCATGATTGTGCGTGCCGGCGGCATCCGGCACCGCGGGATTGCCGTTGAATTGCCGGTTCTTGATCACCCGGTGCGGGTTGTGACAATCGGTACATTCCACGTGCCGGTTGAGCAGATTGCCCTTGCCCAGGGTGGCACGGCCTTCGATGAAATCCGCGCCGGCGTGATCGCGGGCCGCCAGCGGATCGGACAGCGTCACGCTGCCGATGTTATGCCGTTCTTCACCCGCGGGCTGGTCGGAGGAGGAAATTGGCATGCGCACCGAGAGCGTGGTGAAGTCGGTCTTGATGTCCGGCACCTGGGTATTGTATCCCTGGGCGGTTAAGGTATTGCCGTCGGCGGAATGGCAGGCATAGCATGTTTCTTCCAACGCCGGCGCGCCACCGACTTTGGGACTGCCCTTGCTTTCGACGCCCTCACGCAGCAGGCGCCGCGCACCCTGCACGGTATGCGTGTCATGGCAGGTCAGGCAGGCGGATTCCCAGACCTGCATGGCGCGGGGGAACTGGCGCAGATCCGCCGCCGCATTGGAATAACGTTCATCGGCAACATCGGGATTGGCGTGCGCGGAACCCACCCAGCCGGCCTTGTCATGGCAAGCCAGGCAAATGATATTCGTGGTTTCATTGAACGCGCCGGCCACCGGCGCTTGTTTTTGAAACCGGTTCAGGCGCAGAAACTTGATGTTCTGCGTGGGGTCCTGATCCCGAATGTGTGGATCATGGCAGCTGCTGCATTGCACTTGGTTATTGTCCAACGGTACCAGCGGCGCCGCTTTCCCCGGCACCCGATTGCCCAGATGCGAGACCTGCGCCGGATCACGTAATTCTCCATCACGGCTGGCGAGATTGCTGTCGAAGGTGAAGGATATCGGATGATCATTGGTGAGATCGGTACCCAGATTGCGGGTGAACCCCGTGGTAACACCGGCACCCGCGGGCATGTGGCCAAGACCGTCGGTGCCGGACATGGTGATATCAGCGGTACTGGGATTCTTGTCGGTAAATGCACCATTCAGGACGTTGACCGCGCCGATCGCCAGGGTACCATCGTGGCAGGATAAGCAGAGCTTGGAGACGCCGCCAGGTTGATTGATGTCCGTGGCATCAATCGATCCGGAGCTGTAGGGCACATAACTCGCCGCGGATAGACTGCGGTTCCATATCGGGGTGGGCACCGACGCCTGCAGCTGACCACCATGAGGCGTATGACAAAAAACGCATATCTGTTGCTCACTGACCGCACGTACATTACGGCTTTCACCCGGGGGCAAATTCGGTGTCACGGCGGCGGAGAAATTATGGCGGGTATTGGCGACATCGGACACGCGATTGCTTGGCAACGTATTCACGGCATACGCCATCCCTGACATGCCACCCAATATAAAAAAGCATACCCATAACGTCCGACGCGAAAGATGCACCTTGCCCCCGAAAATCACACACAACATCGTTAGGTCTTCGGCCTTTCACCCCGAAACTTTAAGGTTTAATATCGGTAACATAAAAAATCTCTCACCGGCCAAAAGCAGCCCAATGCTGCCGGTTTTTCGTGCCGTCAAGGCAGCCATATACCCGCTGCTGATATTTATATAATAAAATGTGTTTAAATCCGGTTATCGTTCCTTCCATCCAGCGCAAGAGAAGTCGATCATCCCCATGCACCAACTGCCCCCCAGCGTTCTTATTCCGTGCAATGTCCTGCTGGTTTGCTTGAGCTTGCTGACCTTTCACCATTTCGGCCTGACGCAATGGAACTGGCTTTGGACGCTGGTGGCGCTGGCGGTGGTCTATGCCACCCTGAATATGTACCGCCAACTGACCGGCCACGGCCTGTTCCGTTTCCAGCTGCCCGGGAACTGGCAGAGTTTCGCGCGCCGGGTGCTGGCACGCTACGTGGTGTGGCTGATTCTCATTTACGGTGCCTATCTTTTTTATCGCCTGGAACCGTATTACGCCGGGGAGACTTTCCGCGCCAACCAGTGGTTGTTCGAAAAATTTCTGCACTATTATCTCATCCTGGGATTGCCGTATTTCGCCTTAACTTTGATTTGCAAGCATTCCGCCCGCGAAGACTTTTACGATCCGGCGATTCGGCTGATTCATATCGCGAAGCAGATCAGCCTGCAACTGGCCAAAGGCGCTCCTCTGGGCCAAGTGTTTCGGGTTTTGCGCAAGCGCTATAATCGCAAAGTACTGTTGATTTTTTTGATGCGCCTGTATTTCATTCCGCTATTGGTCACCCAAGTGTATTACAATCTGTTCTACGGCCTCCAGTGGTACGGTCAATACCGCAGCGATCATGAGTGGTTGACTTTGTTGCTGGTGCTCACCTCCTGCGCCTGGCTGTTGGATGTTATCAATGCCAGCCTCGCCTATTTCATGGAAAGTCGCTGGCTGGAAAATCGCTCGCGCTCCATCGACCTGACGGTCAGCGGCTGGCTGGTATGTTTCATGTGTTACGCACCGCTGAATTTCATTACCGGCTCCCTGCTGCCATTCGCCCCCTCGGTGGTCACCTACCAAACTCAGGATCTGGTGGTCAACGACATGACCTGGCTCTACGTGATGAAGGGCCTGGAAGCTCTGCTACTATTCATCCATGTATGCTGCGGCCTGTCCCTGGGCACTTCGGTAGCCAATGTCACCCTGCGCAAACTGCAAACCCGCGGACCTTATGGCGTGGTACGCCATCCCGGCGTCAGCACCAAATTGCTGTTCTGGCTCATGCAGGCGGTGTTCTATCGAAATTTCTGGCAGGCAAAATACATTGTCGGCTACATTGCCTGGGCCTGGATCTATATCGCCCGCGCTTTTACCGAGGAACGGCATTTAAAGCATTTCCCCGAATACCGGGAATACATGCGTAAAGTGAAATACCGGTTTCTGCCCTGGATCCTGTAACTACCAATTGAGTGCCCACCCAGGGGTGGCGCGGATGGAAGCAAGATCCCGGGTAAATGTCCGCGGTGACGATTACACAGATACCTTTTCCATGCGCGCTTCACGCCAACCGCAATATCGTCAATGGCGATAAGCGCCATAGAATTGCGCATTGGCGCCAAAATCGATGGCAAAATTCACGTAAAATTCCAGACCCTTGACATCTGCATTCTGGATTATGATTTTTTGCGGCCCGCCCAGGGACGGATACCCCCCGCAGGATTCACCCGCGTCACAGATAAAGGCATCATTATCCATATCAGATCCGGATATGAGATAGTATTCGCCAGCCGACACTGCCTTAAATGAAAACGGATAATTCCCGTTGTTACCCGCGGAGGATACCTCTCCCGACACACTCCGGGTAGCAGCATGCACAAGCAACATATATTGAAACCCGGCGTCGCCTTGCGAAATCGGTTTCCCCACTTGCATTGTGACGGGTAGATCGACCACTCCGACATTCGTGCTCACCCGTAACTTGGCGGTATAAACGGAATTCGGCAAGTTGCCGCGGTTTACCGCCGCCAGATAAATCCCCAGTTTGTTTTGATCAACCGCGGATTCAGCGACGCTCAGCCATGGCGCGTCGGCGACAATCGACTGAATACTCAATGTGCCGCCGCCGCTGTTCGCGGTAGTTAATGCAATCGAATCCACCCCAAACCCGAAATCCAGCCGGTTGGGGGTTACCCGCAAGACCGGTGGCAACACACCACCATTACCGAGCTGCCGGGCGTGCTGTACCGCTTTTAAGGCGTCGATCAGGCCATAGCCGAAATTGTCATCCCGGGTGGCCGGTCCATCAGCAGCCAGATCTTCAGTAACAGCGCCTGCAGAAATCAAGACATCCAGCTCATCCGGGGTCAGCGCGGGATAAACCGATTTCATCAGCGCCACTACGCCTGCCATATGCGGTGCCGCCATGGAAGTGCCCTGATAAAAGCCATAGCTCGCCTTCGGGACGGCTCCCGCGTCATCCACCAAGGTACTGAGTATTCCTTCGCGCACGTCCTTACGTTGATCCCCGCCCGGTGCGGCAATATCAATGGTGGCACCGAAGTTTGAGTAATAGGCGTGATTTTTTCCCACATCGACCGCAGCCACCGAAATCACGCCATCGAAAGCCGCCGGATACGAAGGCATGGCGACACCCTCGTTTCCCGCTGCGGCGATGATGATCACTCCCGCGTTGCGCGCATCTTGCATGGCGGACTGCAGGGCCGCAGAAAAACCCGGTCCTCCCAGGCTGAAATTGATGATCCGGGCCTGCTGAGCTGGCACAATATTGGCGTCATTGGGCAGTTGAATGGCGTAACGAACAGCTTGAATAATGTCGTAATCGGTACCACCACCGGAACCCAGCACCCGCAACGGCATTATTTTGCTGTTCCAGGCAATGCCTGTCACCCCAATACCGTTGTCGCCAACGGCAGCGATAGTGCCCGCCACATGAGTACCGTGAAAACTGCTGGAGCCACCATTGAGTCGGTCGCCGGGATCGTCCGGATTACTGTCAATGCCATCACCATCGCCCGACATGCCGGGATCCGATATGAAGTCATAGCCATAACTCGCAATGTTTTGCGCAAGATCAGGGTGATCCATATCAATTCCGGTATCCACCACCGCCACCACGACATCGCTACTGCCCGTGGTCTGGTCCCATGCCTGTTGCAGATTGATCAGCGGGTAGTGCCATTGCTGCGCATAGTAGGGGTCATTGGGTTGCAGGTAAGGTTTGCGCAAAAAGTTCAGGTCCGCGGATAGAACGTCCGCCCGGGCGCGCAGAGATTTAACGAACTGAATGGTATCGAGTTTGACTTGCAGGGCGGCATCGGTCTTGGTGACAGCGTATCGTGGCGGGCGATAGCCGGCCACTACCGTGGTGGCCGCCGGTTGTGACTCTGACATCAATACCCGCACCGCCTTGCCCGATTGACCCGCAGCGGTCCGCGTATCGGACCGGTAGTCGACTATGGCTTCTCCCGGCACGAAATCGTATTGCACTGCCAGTGTGGGGCATGGCTGCCCGCTGGGTGCGCCGACATCAAGAACATAGTTGGTGATTCCGGAACGAGCGACCACCACCACATCATAGTCGCCGGCCGCCGGGGCGGACACCGACTCGCTGTCATTGACATCACATTCGGAAGAAACCACGGGCAGGGAAGCCTGTGGCAGGTAGAGATAAAGATCCAAATCGGTTAGCGCTGGATTGGCCGGGTTAAAATCCGCTATTTGAACATTTACCCATTGCCCTGCGGCCAATGCCACACGATAGGTATCCACTATGTCGCCGGTACCCGCAAATCGATCACCGGACACCCCGGTACCGACAGCACTGGCAAATCCGCCGATGGTTACGGGATTGGATACGGATTGAAAGTCCGCGGCATTATCATTGCTGCGGTAAAACGCATTTGGATCGTTGACATCACTGTCGGCAAGGCCTCCGGCAGTGGCATGAACAACACCGGAAATCGTAAACTCCGTTTGCGAACCGCCTCCGGGAGTTCCGTCCGCTGGCGTCGAACCCTTAACCTCATCGGACAGGGGACTCTCGCCAAGTGCATTATAGGAAATCACGCGATAGAAATACTCGGTGCCCGACGCCAGCCCGGAATGGGAAAAGCTTACCCGTGTCCCGCTCGGGGTCGCGGCAATATTGTCCAATTTTTCATCGTCAATGGTGACACCGCCAACGGTATTGTAGTAGATGGCATACCCGGCGACACATGCTACGGCCGACCAACTCAAGGAAATCTGGCCGGGCGTTGCCAGCAAGGAGATACCGACTGGCGTTTCGGGCGGCGGCAATGCGGCGCCATCATGCGGAGAAGAGTTTCTTGTAACTTCCACGATATCTGCGCAGGCGTCGTTGTCATTATCAGTGAAATGAATCTCGATTTTGCTCAAGTCCAAATCATGAATACTGTCAACATCCCAGACTTCTTCCACGATATCGCTCTTGGCCACCAGCACCAGTCCAAATTCGGGATGGTCCAAGTAATATGCCAATTGTAAAGCATGAAGCCCTGCAGCGAGCAATTCAACATCAACTTTTATCCAACCCAGGTTTTGCGACTGGATATCCGTTAGCGGATAGGATTTCTCTGCGGCTGACCCCGGTTGCGCAAGCAATACAATGTGCCGAGCAAGTCCCGCCGCATCCAGCGGTGCAAACGATACTTTAATGACGCGTGATTCAGAACCACCCTTGCGCGCATCGTCACCTGCAATATCGCCGTTGTTGGAATCCTGGTTACCGGTGCAAGCTCCAAGAAAAACAAGGACTGTGAACACCATCAGAGATTGGCGCAAAACAGAGAATCTCGATCGCTTTATGGATCCACCAAGAATCCCGTGTCGCTTAACGCCCGACGTTGCTGCGCTACCGGCAAGGGGAAAGGTCAAATGAAAATCCATATTCGTCACCACTTACTATAGGTTTCGTCCGACAGGCATCAAAGGCTAACCCGGCAATGGGTCGGAAGATCCTCACCCTCAAGGGCCGCTTCCCTCCCGCTGGCCCCGCCTGACGGTATACCCTGTCGTTTGACTCACACCCAAGGTTACTCCAATTATGCGCCACTTTCATCCATCCCGGAATTCACTTACGGTTTTGGCAGCACGGCCAATGCACTCCCGCCCATCACATTCTGGGCTGCACATTTACCATGGCACCTGGAAAACGAGTGTTGTAGATTCATTTCTCGAGGTACGGCGTCGCCGTAAAAGACGTCACTGCCCCGCCTTGGCGCCACAACCAATTGCATGATAGATAGACCTTTGATATCGTCGCGTCAGCATGTTCGTGTTCCTGGAAGTTCCCATGGTCGGCAAAAGGAGATAACTTGTTGCACCTATTGCACAAGATCGGCGCCATCACCTTGATCCTGGCCACGAGTATCGCCAGCGCTGCCGACGAATGGGTGCCCGAGCGCCGCCAATCCCAGTTCCAGACCGAAACCGGTTATGCGCTGTTCCCCATGCCTTATTCCCTTCCCGGCATCGGTTCCGGTGTTACCGCCATTGGCGCGGTCCAGAACGCCTTCAACGGTTATACCGATATTTATGCCGTAGTTCTCGGCGGCGACATCAGGGGCAGCGCTCTGGGTATCAGCGAGGTGCACCTGGTTCCAGAGCATCTGTTTTTTGATCTGGGATACACCGACATCAATCGCGGCAGCTTCACCAGCTACAATGAACGCGGCATACGCTCTGATCCGGACAATTACACCAACATCGAAGTCGCTGACATCAATGCCTACGGCGGTCGACTGACCGGCAGTCTGTTTCAGCGGCGCCTGGAATTCTACGGCGCCCGCTACCTGGTCAGCGCCCGCTTGAAGAGTATCCGCGATGCGGACGGCAAGCTGATCGCGAAAGCGGAAGATGGCGGCAAGATCAAGGGCGGCCAGAACATTTTCGGCGGGCGTCTTGATTTGACCGATGACTTTTCGGACCCGCGACACGGCTTGCGTGTCGATATCAGCGGGTGGCGCTCACCGCAGCGGGGGAGCGGACCGGAGTACACCCTGGTGGATGTCAATACCACAGCGTATTTCCCCATGGGCAAACGCAGCACCTGGGCACTGAACTATCTGCAGTCCGACGCGCATGTCACACGGCAAGGCGAAACCGACCGCACGGCACTGGAAAACGAACTCGGACTCAACTGCGCGGCCATTACCGACACCGCTGATCGCGCCGCCTGCGATGAATATATTGACAATATCATCGCCGCCAACCGCTATGGTAACGCCAGCAATCTTGGTGGCTTCAACCGGTTACGGGCCTATCCCGAAGGTCGATACCACGGTGCCCATACCCGTTTTCTGGCAACCGAATTTCGCTGGAATCTTACCGAAGAATTTACGCCGTTTAATTTCTACGTAATCAAAGATGTGCGCACCACGTTCCAAGTGGCGTTCTTTCTGGAAGCCGGCACCATCGCCGACCGCTATCGGGACTTGTGGGACGATATCCGTTCGGTCGCGGGTGTCGGGGCCCGGGTAATAACCGCTTCCGGCGTGGTATTCAGGGCCGACATCGCCGCCGGTCAGGAAGGCGTGCAGCCCTCACTCTGGTTTGACTATCCCTGGGAATTCTAATGCCGCGACCTCAGTTGTTTCCGGCCAGCAACTCATAAGCTTCTTCTTTGCTGCCGGCAATACGCGTATTGTATACTTTCATATAGGTCGCGATGGCGTATTCAGCGCTCGATTTCTTTGTTACATTGTCCACCACATAGACGAATTCCCTGAATTCCGCGACATGCCGCGCAAGCAAAAGCTGCGCATCGAGAGTCAGGGAATAGGAACCCGTCTTTTTCAGAATAACATCCACCGGAGGAATAAAGTTTGCGCGTGCTTCCGCAAGCATGACCTTGATGTCGTCGACCGTATATTCCGCATCAAGATAGGCTTCGCAGTACATCACACCCTTATAATTTTCAATTTTCAGACGACCGTTATCCATGATAAAACACCGCACACGAAGATAACGCAGGTTAACCCAACTCAAACCGGCGTGTAAATTTGTAAATTCGGTTCGACCACGATTGGCCGCCGGAAGGTGTTCAATATCCCATTGGTGCAGCGTCATATTTTGCGAAATTGGAGAGCAGTGGGAACTCGCTACTGGCTCCCGACCCCGACCCCGAATTCATTATATGGATATCGTTGCCGATTTGATCTGTCACGTCATGCCGGCGTGACGAGCCTGGCGTCCCTGGCGCGGTCTAGATTCCCGGCTCGGCGATGGTGCGATCTATTTGCAGAAACTCGATCGGTGCGCCATGATCCTCGATAAATGCCACCCACACGCCAGGACTGGGGTTATTGGGCGCGATAGTCACCTGCTTGCCGATGATTGCCGCCTGCAGCTCCTCCACTTCAAATGCTACATGCGGAACCGTTTAACCAGCTCGGGATAGGGGGCGTCGACCTCACAGCGGGCCCATTCGACAGCGTAAACGCTTTTACCGTTGCCACTCACGTACATCTTCAAGTGCGGCCGAATCCTTCACCAGCGCATCGTAGACATCACCGGTCATCAGTTCCCGCTCCAGCACCAAATCTCGGATGGTGCGGTTGGAAGCGAGCGCCTCCACCGCCAGCTCCGACGAGACTTCATAACCCAGTTGCGGATTCAGCAGGGTAACAAGCGTAATGCTGGCGTCCAAATTCTTTTGGCATTGATCGATATTTGCCGTAATGCCGATAACGCAACGATCGCCAAGGATGCGCATAGCGCGCTTCATGATATCGATGGACTGGAAAAGATTGGCCACCATCACAGGTTCGAACGCGTTCAACTGCAACTGCCCGCCCTCACAGGCAAGCATCACCGTTAAGTCGTTACCCATGACCTGATAAGCGACCTGGTTGACCATTTCCGGAATCACCGGATTAACTTTGCCCGGCATAATGGACGAACCCGCCTGCACCGGTGGCAATCGAATTTCGCCCAATCCGGCGCGCGGGCCTGATGCCAGCAGACGCAAGTCATTGCAGATCTTCGACAGCTTGGTGGCGGTACGACGCAACACGCTTGACCAAGCGAGATAGACGCCGGTATCAGAGGTGGCTTCGATGGGATTGGAGGCGGTTGTTACCGAGAAGCCGCTAATGGCCGCCAGGTGCCGGCATACCACGCTGGCATAACCTTTGGGCGTATTGACGCCGGTACCGATGGCCGTGCCGCCCAATCCTACTTCGCCCAGCAGATTTTCCAAGTCGCGAAAGCGTTGGGTTTCTTCTCGCAATGTATCGGCAAAGGCCTGAAATTCCTGGCCAAGCGTCATGGGTACCGCATCCTGTAATTGGGTGCGGCCAATTTTATAAATTGCCCGGAAGAATCGCGCACGCTCTTCAAAACAACCGATCAAGTGTTCCAACGCCTCCAATACTCCCGCATGACTCAGCAATAGACCGATACGAAAAGCCGTGGGATAAACATCGTTGGTCGATTGCGACAGATTGACATGGTCATTCGGGTGCAGGTGTGTGTAATTGCCTTTTGCGTGGCCGAGGATTTCAAGGGCACGATTGGCGATGACTTCGTTGGCGTTCATGTTCGTCGAAGTGCCGGCGCCACCCTGAATCAGGTCGACGACAAAGTGTTCGTGCAGTTTGCCATCGATGATTTCATCACAGGCTTGATCGATAGCGCGGGCTTTTTCCTCCGGTAACAGCCGAAATTCCAAATTAGCAGCCACCGACGCCTTCTTCACTATCGCCAGTGCCATGATAAAGCGGGGGAAATGACTGATGTGAACGCCCGACACCGTAAAATTATCCATGGCGCGCGCGGTGTGCACGCCGTAATAGGCGTCAACAGGGATCTCCCTGGTACCGAGGAAATCCTTTTCTATCCTCGTAGACATGGTTTCCTCCGTCAATAGAATCGAATGATGATACACATATCCGGATCCTCAGCGTGAGCGTCTCCGCGTAAAAAATGCCTCGGATAGAACTGGCACTTTCAAGGCCTTGATACTCTGCTCTCCAGACTGGCCCTCTATTCGGTAACCATTACCATGGGCACGGAGATGCGTCCCAAGCACGTGGTGGTCACCACTATTTTGCGGTGAGTTTTCATCAGAGAGGTGCCTGGCAGACATCGGGCGTGGTATACCACCGACCATTCATAAGAATTTACTTATAGTAATAATTAGTTATTTTTGGTTCAAATTATGAGAATTCTTCCGTATAGTGCCCATACTTATTTAATGGTAAATGTTGATGGTTTTACTAAGTTATTGATCTATAGAAAACTATTAATCGTTGTTTATATAAAGTTTTATTTTAATTAGGTGAATCCTAGGAGAGTATTTATGGCTTTAGACCAAACCAACCGCTATGCCGATCTCAGCCTCAAAGAAGATGCGTTAATCGCCGGAGGCAACCATGTGCTGGTGGCTTATATTATGAAACCCAAAGCTGGCCATGGTTATCTGGAAGCAGCGGCCCATTTCGCCGCGGAATCTTCCACTGGCACGAACGTTGAGGTTTGCACCACCGACGACTTCACTAAAGGTGTGGATGCGCTGGTCTACGAGATCAACGAAGCCAAAGAAATCATGAAGATCGCCTATCCGGTGGATCTGTTCGACCGCAACATCACCGACGGTCGCGCCATGATCGTTTCCTTTCTGACCCTGGCCATTGGCAACAACCAGGGCATGGGCGATATCGAATACGCCAAAATGTGGGACTTTTACGTGCCACCCAAGTATCTGCAATTGTTCGACGGTCCTTCCAAGGATATCAGCGACATGTGGCGTATTCTGGGCCGTCCGATCGTCGATGGCGGTTACGTCGCGGGTACTATCATCAAGCCCAAGCTCGGCCTGCGTCCGGAACCCTTCGCCCACGCGGCGTACCAGTTCTGGCTCGGTGGCGACTTCATCAAGAATGACGAGCCCCAGGGTAACCAAGTGTTCGCGCCGATGAAGAAGGTCATTCCCCTGGTGGCCGACGCCATGCGCCGTGCCCAGGACGAAACCGGCGAAGCCAAACTGTTCTCCGCCAATATAACCGCCGATGATCCCTTTGAAATGATCGCCCGCGGCGAATATATTTTGGACACTTTTGGCGAGTTCGCCAGCCATGTCGCCTTCCTGGTGGACGGATATGTGGGCGGTCCCGGCATGGTGACCCTGGCGCGCCGTCATTTCGCCAATCAGTACCTGCATTATCATCGCGCCGGCCACGGCGCCGTGACCTCGCCGTCCGCCAAGCGTGGCTACACCGCCTTTGTACTGGCGAAGATGTCCCGCCTGCAAGGCGCATCCGGTATTCATGTGGGTACCATGGGCTATGGCAAGATGGAAGGTGAAGCCGATGACCGCAACATCGCCTACATGATCGAACGTGATAGTGCCGACGGTCCTTTCTACCATCAGGAATGGTACGGCATGAAGCCTACCACCCCGATCATCTCCGGTGGCATGAACGCGCTGCGTCTTCCCGGCTTCTTTGAAAACCTGGGCCACGGCAATGTCATCAACACCGCCGGTGGCGGCGCTTACGGCCACATCGACAGTCCGGCAGCGGGCGCCATTTCCCTGCGTCAGGCCTACGAGTGCTGGAAAGCGGGCGCCGATCCCATCCAATTCGCTAAGGAGCACAAGGAATTCGCCCGGGCTTTCGAATCCTTCCCGGGTGATGCCGACAAGCTGTACCCCGGCTGGCGTGAAAAACTGGGCGTGCACAAGTAATTCGCATGTTCAGTAAGCGGTAACAAGAAGCCCCTGCCTGACAGCGGGGGCTTTTTTCTCTAACTCATTTAAAACTCGACAGGTCAGTGATGAACGATACCAGCATCGAGCAATATAAAATTCGTAAAGAACCCTACTATCAATCGCAACATCAGGAAGTCGCGTTCTATGAGGCGGCGTATCAGGCACGCCTGCCGGTCATGATCAAAGGTCCCACCGGTTGTGGGAAATCACGCTTCATCGAATATATGGCCTGGAAGTTGGGCAAGCCGCTGATAACCGTGGCCTGCAACGAAGACATGACCGCTTCGGATCTGGTGGGCCGGTATTTACTGGATGCCGGCGGTACGCGCTGGTTGGACGGGCCGCTCACCGTGGCCGCACGCCTGGGAGCGATATGCTACCTGGATGAAATCGTGGAAGCACGCCAGGATACCACAGTGGTGATCCATCCCTTGACCGATCACCGGCGCACCTTGCCGCTGGACAAGAAAGGCGAACTCATTGACGCCCACGCGGATTTTCAACTGGTGATTTCCTACAATCCCGGTTACCAGAGTCTGATGAAGGACCTGAAGCAGTCCACCAAGCAGCGCTTCGTTGCCTTGAATTTCGATTATGCCGATGTCGACGTGGAAACCGGCATCCTTGCCCGGGAAACCGGTATCGATGCCGGCATCGCCGCCAAGTTGGTGCAGATCGGCGGCGCGGCCCGGAATCTCAAGGGCCATGGCCTGGATGAGGGGGTTTCCACCCGTCTGCTGGTGTACGCGGCAACCTTGATGCAAAAAGGCATCGCCGCCCAGTCCGCCTGCCGCATGGCCCTGGTGGATCCGATTACCGATGACGGTGATATCCGTGGCACCCTGTACCACGCCATCGATTCGGTGTTTTGATTGAATGCAGAGCAGTTCGCGTGGATGCGCTGTGTGATGCAGGGTGCGAATGATGCACCGGCTTTTGACAACAAGAACGAAGAACCTTTAATAGGTGACTCCGTTCCGGAAATCCCGCCAGCTTACGTGCCGGTGGAGGTGCCATTGCCAGGAACGCCGTGAACCCATCCCTGGGGGCTCGCAAGCGCCATCCCTGGCGCTTGACGTCCTGGCAACGCCACCCCCACCGACTCCACAGGCGGGAGTGTGGTGCGTCACGTTCCTCTGTGCATCAACCAAAGAGCAGCCGGAGCGTAGGGTGCGTATGACGCACCGTGTTTTTTATCCATGAAATAACCGAGCTTAAGCCAATGCAAAAACCACCAAGTAATCCTGATCTGCAACTCTATCGTGATCAATTGAAGTGCAGCTTCGGCCAGTTGGATCAAGTATTCGATGACTGCATGCAGGAAGCGCTGGCGGTGTTATCAGCTACCGGTGTCAAGGATTACCTGGAAGGCGCGTCCCTGATTTGCATGATCGGTCGCGGTTTCGAACCGGTGCTGGTGTATCTGGAGGAGATGCCCCAGGTGGCGGCGAAGCTCGGGGAGTCCACCCTCAGCCTGGTGTCGCAAACCGTGTGGAAGCTGTCGCGATCGCCCAACGGCAAGGCGATTCCGCCATTTTTGCAGACCATAGCCCAAGCCGGCCGCCGCCTGGGCAGCGCGCAGTCCCTGGAAAGCTATATCAAGGTGATCCTGGATATGATGGAACGCACCACCAGTTCCATCCACGGATTTCACAGCACCATCCCGAGTCCCGGACTGCCGGTGTTGCTGCAACAGATGCCGGCATTGTTAAGCCAGTTATCGCTCGCGGGCCTCAAGAACTGGATTGATTACGGGGTGCGCCACTACAGTAACCACCCGGAACGGCAACAGGATTATTTCAGCCTGCAATCGGCGGACAGTCGGGCTATCCTGCAACGGGAGCGGCACGGTACTTTGTTCATGGATTGCGAGCGCCAACTGGATTTATATTTGCAGGCGCTGTGGTTGGATCGGGACCACCTGGTGCCGTATTCCCATGCCTTTGACCAGGTGCGCAAACCGGTGCCCTACTATGATCACCTGGGCATGCGCGTGCCCGATGTCTATGATGATCGTCAGGGTATTCCGGGCATCGATCGTTACCGCGCCGTGCTCGCGCACATGAGCGCCCACCGGCGCTGGAGTACCGGCATTATCGCCGATAACTTCAGCCCGTTTCAACGGCTTACCATCGAAACCTTCGAGGACTGCCGGGTGGAAAATCTGGCGGCACGGCAATACCCCGGGCTGCGGCGCTTGTTCATCGCCTTGCACCCGGTGCCGCGGGAAGACGCCTGCGATACCGCCACCGAATCCTGTATTCGCCATCGACTCACCACGCTCTCCTATGCGCTGCTGAATGCCGATCACGGTTACCGGAATCCGGTGCTACTGGAATTTGTGCAGCGCTTTCATGAGCTTCTGGCTCAGGGTCCGGGCAGCACCGCTGAGATCGCGGAGTTAGCCATCAGCTTCGCGGCGTGCACGCGCGTACAATCGGATCAACTGCCCAGGGTGCATTTTACCGACACCGAAGTGGATTACCGGGACGACAACCGGCATTTATGGAAATTCATCGAAATGGGCGATGAGGAAGAGTCCTTCGATGAACACGACAAACAGGAAATGCTGGACGAGGAGCACCCGCAAGGGTTACCGCCGCGTCACTATCCCGAATGGGATTATCACTCCCAGACTTATCTGCCGGACTGGGTGAGTCTGTACGAAAGCCTGCATCCGCCCGGGGATGCCGCTGTCATTGACAAACTGCTGGCCAAGCACAGCCGTTTGGCGAAGCAACTCAAACGGCTGCTGGACCTGTTAAAGCCTCAACGGTATGTGCGCGTGCGCTATCAAGAGGAAGGCAGCGAACTTGACCTGGATGTGGCGATTCGCTCGCTTATAGATTACAAAAGCGGCGCCCGGCCCGACCCGCGCATCAATATGAGCCATCGCCACGATGGTCGGGACATCGCCGTGATGCTGCTGCTTGATTTGTCGGCATCATTGAGCGAGGTCCCGGAAGGTTGCAGCCAGAGCATTCTCGAGCTCAGCCAGGAAGCCGTAGCCTTGCTCGCCTGGGCCATCGAACAGCTGGGGGATGCTTTCGCCATCGCCGGTTTTTCGTCTAATGGCCGCCATGAAGTGCGCTATCAGCATATCAAGGGATACAGCGAACACTGGAATGACGAGGTAAAATCGCGGCTTGCCGCCATGGAAGCGGGTTACTCCACGCGTATGGGTGCCGCCCTGCGTCATGCCGCCCATTATCTGGGTAATCGCAAAGCGGATAAAAAATTGCTGCTGGTGCTCACCGATGGTGAACCCTCGGACATTGATGCCAGCGATCCGCGCACGCTTATCGAGGATGCCCACAAGGCGGTGCAGGAGTTGGATCAGCAGGCCATCTATACCTATTGCATCAATCTCGACCCCCAGGCCGACGCCTATGTGGCGGACATCTTCGGCAAGCAGTACATGGTGATCGACAAGATTGAACGCCTGCCGGAAAAACTTCCGCAGTTGTTCATGGCGCTGACATCTTGATCCTAATCCCGGGTCCCGGATTAGTTGCACGTGGACCGAGCCGACTGCAACGATCTTGCCAATACATAAAACTCCAATAATAATATTTCAGTATCCGGAAGATCTACTTATTGCCTTTGCTCCATTGACACGCGGAACGACCACCAGAGCAAAAAAATGAAGACGAAACAGACACTATACCTTAGCTCTTGAGTCTACATTCACTCTTCAGCACCTCTCGCGGCAACCACAGGCAAAGCGCACTCGGCTAAACGTCTATTTTTTTACGCGCGCACTCCCAAATTAAGTTCCGACTAATCATACGTCAACATACTGCTACCGGGATTGACACGCGGGTTTTATTTGGCTTATTCAGAGGGAATCACTATGTTTTGTAATCAGTGCGAACAAACAACAAGAAGCCCCATGGGGGATGGATGCACCATTGAAGGGGTATGCGGCAAGAAAGGAGATGCTGCGGCCCTGCAGGACTTGATCGTATATGCCGCCAAGGGTATTGCGCAATATGCGACTCGCGCCCGAAATTGCGGGGTGGTCAACCACGAAGTCGATGACTTTTTACTTTCCAGTTTATTTACCACCCTGACCAATGTTAATTTCGACAATGAAAACCTGCGGGCTTGGCTGTTAACCGCCGCCAAGATGCGTGACGCCATAAAGCATGATTATGAACAAGCCTGCGTCAAGACCGGAACCACCGCTGAAAAACTGGAAGGACCCGCCAACTGGCAGCCCGCCAATGATATTTCCGGACTGATCAAACAAGGCACCCAAGTGGGCTTGATGAATCAAAGAGCGCACAGCAACGAAGACATTGCTGGCTTGGTTGCATTGGTAACTTTCGGCATCAAAGGCGTTGCCGCATATGCCGCGCACGCTCAAACCCTGGGCAAACGTGCCGATGAAGTGTACGCGACATTGTACCAGTGCCTGGATTTTTTACTGAAAAAAGATCCCGCGCTGGATGAATTGTTGGCGTGGAGCCTCAAACTTGGCGAGCTCAATCTCACGGTAATGGGATTGTTGGATGCCGGCCATACGGAAACCTTCGGTCACCCCGAACCCACGGCCGTACGCACCACCGCCATCACCGGCAAAGCAATATTGGTCAGCGGTCACGATATCCACGACTTGAAGACCATACTGGATCAAACCGCGGGCAAAGGCATTCAGGTATATACTCACGGCGAGCTACTGCCGGCTCATGCATATCCCGAGATCAAGTCGTACCCTCATTTGGCGGGTAATTACGGCGGGGCCTGGCAAGACCAGCAGCAGGAGTTTGACGCGTTTCCCGGCGCCATTGTCATGACCAGTAACTGTATCATCGAGCCCAAAGCAAGCTATAAGGAAAGAATATTCACCACCGGCCCTGTGGCCTGGCCTGGCGTCAAACACGTACCCAACGATGATTACACGGCGGTTATCAATAGCGCGCAGGCGGCACCGGGATTCACCAACGAGAGTGATGCACAGACAATTACCATTGGTTTCGGTCGAAACACCGTGTTAGGCGTCGCCGACAAGGTCATCGATGCCGTGAAAAGCGGCGCCATCAAGCATTTTTACCTTGTCGGTGGCTGCGACGGCGCCAAAACCGGACGCAATTATTTCACGGATTTTGCCGCGAACGTACCGCAAGACAGCATCATATTGACACTGGGGTGCGGCAAGTATCGATTTAACAAACAAAATTTCGGCGACATCGGCGGCATTCCAAGATTACTCGATATTGGACAGTGCAACGACGCTTATTCAGCGATTCAAATAGCGGTTGCCCTGGCTAACGCTTTCGAGTGTGAAGTCAATCAACTTCCGCTGTCTATGATAATCTCCTGGTTTGAGCAAAAAGCCGTGGCGGTGCTGTTGACCCTGCTGCATTTGGGAATCAAAGGCATACGTTTAGGGCCATCGTTACCCGCCTTTTTGACGCCGAATGTGCTGGACGTACTGGTCAAGAATTACGACATCAAGCCAATCAAGTCGGCGGAGGAAGATCTCGCGGCGATACAAGCCGCATAGCGTATTCTTGCTCTTTATCTGCATCGGCCGGCACCTCTGGTGCCGGCCCCGTCGGTTCCTGATTTTTCTGCCAGAAGTTTTCCATGGAAACTCAGTATTTTTTACCCCGTATATCGCTACAACAACTTTTTAACGTCCTCGAAGACCGGGGCTATCAATGCATTGCGCCCGGGGTACGAGGTGACAGCATTGTTTATGGCCCCCTTCGCGACAGCGCGAAATTGCCCTGGGGATACAGCGACAAGCAACGTCCCGGGCAATATCAACTGACGAAAACCGGCGGCGACGAGCGCGCCTTCGCCTGGTCAAATGGGCCGTCTTCAATCAAGCCGTTTCTGTTCAAGCAGCAGGAAATCCTGTGGCGGGTCAACAAAGCCGAAAATGGCCGCCTGCATTTTCAGCCGGAGCCCGCAACGACTGCGCAAGCGTTGATTGGTGTACGCCCCTGCGACATACAGGCGATGCTGGTACAAGATAAGGTATTTCTCAATGACAACCACATTGACCCAAGATACCAAGGGCGGCGCGCGAACCTGTTCACGGTAGTGGTCAATTGCAGTTATGCCTCGGGGAATTGTTTTTGCGTGGCAGCGGGTTACGGTCCAAAAGCGGAGCATGGCTTCGATGTGGCGATGACGGAATTACACGATGGCTTTGTGGTACGCGCCGGCAGCGACAACGGCAAGAGCGTTCTGCAAAGCCTGGACTTGAAACAGGCAAGTCCGGCGCATGTCGCTTTCGCGGAAGAAAGTATCATGCAGGCAAAAAAGGACCAACAACGCGACATTCCCTCGCCAGAAAATCTGCGCAACGGCCTGTTGGCGCAACAATACCATCCCCGATGGGACCACATCGCTGAACGTTGCACTTCCTGCGGAACGTGCACTCAGGTATGCCCAACTTGTTTCTGCCATAAAAAGGTGGATTTTCCGGCGTTGGATGGCAGCGGCGCGGAACACCTGCGCGAATGGGACTCCTGTTTCAGCGAACAACACAGCTATGTTCACGGCAATGTCGTTAACAAGGACAAAAGAAGTCGTTATCGGCAATGGCTCAGTCACAAATTCGTGCATTGGTTGGAACAATACGCGGTGATCAGTGGTTGTGTAGGTTGCGGACGTTGCATCACCTGGTGCCCTGTCGGTATTGATGTAACGGAAGAACTACATGAGTTATGCAGCGAGTCAGACAATGATCGATAAAAATATTTTCGCGGACCCCTACTTGCCACATGAGGTTTTTGTCGCACGGCGCGTCCAGGAGGCGCAGGACATCGTCTCTCTGTACCTGGTATTTGCCAACCCGGCTGCAAATCTTGACTACAGTTTTCAACCGGGGCAATTCAATATGCTTTACTGTGGCGGCGGTGAAGCGCCGATCTCCATCGTGTCGGGGCACGGGACGGCCCAGGGATATCTGCACACGGTGCGCACGGTGGGTGAGGTCACACGCGCGTTGGGAGCTTTGAAGGAAGGGGATTCCCTGGGTTTACGCGGACCGTTCGGACAGGGATGGCCGATTAATAAAATTCAGGGAAAAGATATTCTGGTAATTACCGGAGGTATTGCCATCGCGCCCGTGGTCGCCGCCATTGATGAATTAATGCGCAACCGGGACTGCTATGGTCGCTTGTCGATACTGCAGGGCGTAACCCATGACGCAGGACATATTTTCAGCCGGCAATATCAAGACTGGTCGTCGGCGCCCAATACCGAAGTGGGCATTACATCAATGGAAGCCGGCGCAGGTTGGCGCCACCACAAGGGACTCATCACCACGCTGGTGGAAGATTTACCGATAGCCGACATCGCCAACACCGTCGCTTTGATGTGTGGACCTCAAGCCATGATGCAAGCGACAACCGCGATACTTACCGGAAAAGGGCTTGGCGATAATTCAATATATATCAGCATGGAACGCAATATGCATTGCGGCTTGGGTCATTGCGGCCATTGTCAGCTCGGTGAAAAATTCGTGTGTAAAGACGGACCGGTGTTTAGCTACGCGGAACTGAAACAAGCGCTGACCCTGGAAGCGTTCGCCTGAGCCCAATGCCGGTGTTCCGCAGACACGCAACAACTACTCCCGAGCAATATCCGTAATTATCGATATAAGCGACCTGAACGACAATTGTTAAATGAACCGGAGCTCCGCCCGGCAACAGGCATGGTTGGCGGTGTCAACGCCGAAAATTCCGCACCAGTAGGTTTCAGATTATTAACATAATGCCTTATTACACCGGCGCAGATTTAAGTCCAAAGTAAGTGCGCCTGGCGCAGTCTCAATACTACTTTTATTGGCGTCTCCAGCGGTAAGGGCAGGCGCTGACGTAAAGTAATGTAAACAGGATGCATATCGGCAGACGTAAGAGAGGTTGCTGTGTCGAAGGATAAGAGATTGTACATTGGTGCGGATCGTTACTGGTCGGCTGACTGCTTATTGTTTGGGACATTTTTGATCTCAGCGTTGCTTTTCGGGTGTGCAGGACCGTCCGATCCGGAAGCCTCCGCCACCTTGACGGTCGCCCTGGGCGGTACCAGTCAACACTTGGCCAGCCGGTCAACTGCGAGCACCGACGGCAACTTGCCACCGGACGTTACCAGCATCATTGTCACTATCAGCGATAGCCGGGAAAATATTCTGGCCCAGGCAGATCTCCTGGAACAAGGCAAACTCTCCTTTAAGGTACCGGCGAGTATAAAACTGTTTGTATTGGGAGAAGCATTTACAGAAAGCAGTCCCGATACCGCCGTTTACCGGGATGTACAATCGCTTGACATGGTCCTGCCCGGCCGCACGGTGCATATGCCCTTGTTGCTGGCACCCGTGGGCGCGATAACGCACAAAATTGTTTATGATCTCAATCAAGTTGATGCCAGCAGTGACGGCACCCCAGGTGACGAATCCAGCGGCGTCGCCACGTTCAGCAATGATAACCGGCAGGTGGCGTTTCACTCCAAGTCCAGCAACCTAACCTCGCAACCGGACAACAATAAGAGTATCGATTTTTTCATCAAGGATCTGGTATCCGGCGCCATCCACAACCTACACACGGACAGTGACGGCAATATCGGCAACAACGAGTTAACCTATGGTGCCGTATCCGGTGCTGCCGATGTGGCGGTATTCGCTTCCCGTGCCGACAATCTTTTGGGTGCCGGTAATGACACCAATAATGTCAGCGACATTTTCCTCAAGGACATTGCCAGTCACCAAACCACGCGCATCAGCGTCACCGCCAGCGGCTTGGAACTGGACCAGTTCAGCGCCTACCCGACCATATCCCATGACGGCAACTATATAGCTTTTTACACCAATGCATCCCTCACCGCCGACGACAACACCGGTGTGTTTCTGGTAGATCGCAGCGCGGGAGGCTTGCGCAACGTTCATGTGGACAGCGGCTGGATGCCGCGCATCAGCGGTGACGGCGCCTGGGTGGTATATCGTAAGGACGACGCCAGCAATCAGACCTGGATTTACAATCGTTCCACGGGCACCAAACAGTTGATGACCAGCTACGCGACGCTGGGCATTCCGGCCCATGACATCAGTTTCGATGGAAATTATGTCGTATTCGACAGTATCGACCCGCTGGATGAGCTGGACACCAACGATGTTTCGGACATTTATCTCTACCATCGTGATACGCATACCTTGCAATTGATCAGCACCGATCGCGCCGGAATTCCTTTAAACGTCGAGGGGCATACCGCATTTGCACCGTCTCTTGCCGGCAGCGGATCCCACCTCTACGTCGCATTTCTCTACGGTTCGGCCTATGTTACCGACAATGTCCCGCACACGGACAACGCCACGGTTTATGTCAAGGACGTGACCACGGGTGAGTTGGCCACCGTGGAGAATCGCTCCGACCACAGCGCCATTTCCGGCATCGGTGCTTCGCTCAGCGCCGACGGTGAATTGGTGGCGTTTACCCAAGCAACGGATAAGCACTTATATATCGCACCGAATCCGATATATGTAAAAGAAAACACCGGCCCGCCCCCGGTGGCGCCGATCGCACGACCGGTGCAAGGCTTGTCATTGACGGTTACCAAAGGGGGCGACGGCAAAGGCACGGTGGTCAGCGATGATAACGGCATCAATTGCGGAATCGACTGCAACCAGGTGTACGCGTTGGACGCCATAGTGACGCTCACGCCCACGCCTGACGAATTTTCGGTTTTCGATCGCTGGGCGGGCGATTGCGTGGAAATGCCGGAGGATTCTCTGCGCCGGGCTACCGTTAACGTCAGCGCACGGCAAAACTGCAGCGCGCTGTTCAAAGCCACCAGCTTTGAGCTCAGCTTGCAGGTTTCCGATGCCGGCACTGTTACCGGCTCGCCGGGCACCTTGAGTTGCGCCAGTCAGGACGGCAACGTCAATACCTGCAAGGCTCGTTACAACCGCGACGTGCGCGTTGCACTGACCCCGCAGCCGGGTGGCGGCAATCGCACGGTTAACTGGAGCGGCTGTTCGGAGCCACCGACGGCAAACGGTTGCGTAGTGCAGATGACGAGCAATAAAGTCGTGACCGTAGACTTCAATCCGGGTTTGCAGCACCTGTTGACTCTCAAAATGCAGGGTACGGGCGCCGGCTACGTCTATGATGATTATAATTTGCATTGCGCAGATGCCCAGTGCGAAGCGTATGTGGATGCGGGCATCACCGATCAGTTGGTCGCGAGTCCGTCAACGGGTTCAGAATTTGCCGGGTGGTCCGGCGACTGCTCGATGACCGGTAGCGTGCTGATGGACGGCCCGAAAACCTGTACTGCCACCTTCAATCTCATATCCACGCTGATAGTCTGCCCGCAGCTGAAGGTCGGCGACCAATGGACGAGCGTTACTAACCTGGAGGGCACCCCGATAACCATTTCGAACACGGAGACCGTTACCAAGAATGACGGCGCAATGGTCGAGACGCAGACCACAAATTCCGTATCATCGGATGTGATTATTACGAAAATGTCGATCGTGGATGGCACCATATTTCTGACTGAAGTCGACGATGCCACCACTGTAAGAACATACTCGCCGCCACTGCCTTATTGTCCGCCACCGCCGGTGAATTTAAAAGTCACGGCGCAAGACCGGGATGCTAACGGCAATGTGACAGGGACCGACACCATCACCATCACCGCCGTGACTAAGGCGACGACGGTCACGGTTCCGGCCGGGACATTCACCAATGCCGTCAAAGTGGACTCACAATGGGATTCCACGGACGGCACCACTACCAGCACGGGAACCAGCGAAATTTATGTCTCTGACAAAGGCGTACTGAAGGAAATCGAAACGGTTATTACCCCACAACCCGGCACTATTATCTGGGAGTTGACTTCATACAGCCTGCAATAGCGCAGGATATTCTCACCATCATCGCGAGCATGGCCGTTACTTCATAAGATCTTGGCGCGGACCTCTACCCAATATCTTCAGGTGCCAAAAAAGTGAAAGTAGAGTGCGCTTGATGCGCGATCCCCTCAGCTTGGTTCATAGCAGCCGATCTCAGGGGCTTAAATTCCTTACAGGGAGCGGCCGGAAACGCATGCGAGTCCGTTCGGAGAAGCGCAGTGACGGGCAACGACCGGGAACGACGTGCGGTGATGCTCAGGACTGTTTTATTAAATAGCAGGCATTTCTGATGTTAATACCTTGTTAAGTGTGGTCAATAATGAATGGATTAAGGGTTTTCAATAAGCGCGGAAAAAGTAAGTTATGAATAGCCAAGACAGCGGCTTTTTTACCCATATTATTGATATTTAAACTCATAACATGGCATGTGTGGCTATATTCGTCGTTCAATCCAGAAGTCGGTAAAGAATCTAAAAAAATTGTGAATCGCGCTCAAGGAATCGTGACAAATCCCGACTTAATTCTACATAATCAATGACTTGTTCAGCATGAAACGGCGATCAAAAATTTCTTGTTGTGCTACTATAAAAGTCGGGTATTCTCTAACTGCATGAGGCGCGATTATAGTAGCGCCTGAAATCGACCCTGGTTGACACTGAAGGACTGTATATATGACCTGGCTGTTTTGGCGACGTCCTGTTGTGCAATTGCACTGCCCTGAAGCGGATGCGGTTTCCCTGGTTATCGACGGCTACAGTGAGACCTGGCCGTTGCGGCCAGACCGGCGTGGCAACTGGATGCGCCGTCTGCACTTGACCCTGCGCGACCTCAACGGACGCGCGTACTATTTCATGGTACACAGGAATGACACGACAGTTACCATCCCGGATCCCTTGGCGCACCGCACGGAGCGCAAGGAACACGGGTTGGTGTCGATATTCAGCGATCTTAACTACCGCTGGCAACACCGCCGGTTTCCGACACCGCCGTTTCGTGACCTGGTAATCTATGAAGCACATTTACCGGCACTGAGCCGCCACCCCAGCACTCCGGTGGAACGGGAAAGCCAGCGCGGCACTTATGATGGCGCGCGTTCACCGGCGGTATTGGAATACCTGCAGAAACTGCATGTTGCCGTTGAATTCTTACCACTGCATGCCAGCGACCAGTTTCTGGGCCAGGACTGGGGATACTATTCCACATCATTTCGCGCCCTGCGGGAGAGCTACGCACACGATGTACATGAAACCAATCGCGAGGTCATGGCCCTGATCGATGCCATGCACCGCAGGGGCATTCCCGTGTTGCTCGATGTGGTGTTTAACCACGGCGGTGAGTTGCTGGTGAAAGCCTGGGGCGAAGATATCGTCTATCGCCGGCACGACAATGGTGATTTCTGTCATGGTTCCGGCTGCGGCCCCACCATTCGCACCGAACATCCATTGATCCGCGAGACCATTATCGACACCCTGCAACACCTGGTGCATGATTATCGTATTGACGGCTTTCGATTTGATCTGGGCGCCTTGCATGACAAAGACACCATGCTGGAAATCGACCGGCGCCTGCCCAATCATGTCTATTTGATCGCGGAGCCCTGGGCATTAGGCGGCACGCAATGGGGTAAAGGCGATATGGCGCACGTATTCGCGCATACGCGCTGGGCCGTGTGGAATGACGATTTTCGCGAACCCGGCCGCACCTTTCTTATGGGGCAAGGCGATTTTTATAATCGCGACCGTTTAATGCTTGCCATCAAGGGCACCAACATACGGGATGGCGGCTGGGCCAAGCGACCGCAGCAATGCATCAACTACCTCTCGTCTCACGACGGCAAAACACTCGCCGACCTGGTGAACAAAAACCAACAACGTCAGTTTCTCGGCATCCTGATGGTGCTTACCGCGCAAGGCGTACCGATGCTGGGCGAAGGCTCGGAGATGATGTTTTCCAAGAACGGCCATGACAACTCCTATGACCGACCGGACCTCAACCAACTCGATTGGAACAATGCGCGCAAATATAAATCTCTGGTGGCGGCCGTGGCCGGCCTCATAGATTTGCGCAAGCGTTTGCCGCATTTCAAATATACAACCCAACTACGTGAATACGAACATCACAAGAAGAATTGGGATATCAACTGGATTTACCCAACCGGACATCCCCATCGCGACAACGTGAACGCTCTTGGCTTTATTTTACGATCACCCTACGGCGGCACGGATCTGAAAATACAGCGTTCCTCTATTGTAGTACTGCTCAACGGCAGCCACACAGGCGCGGACTTTCATCTGCCGAAAGGGCGCTGGAAAGTGTTGGCGGACGGTCTGAAAATAGAAGTCAATCATCGTGGCATCCCAGGCATCGCCGCTGCCAGCAATTCATACCATGTGCATGCCGGCACCGGGGTAATACTGGCCAAAGCCTAGCAGCCGGCGGAACGTTAACCATTGCCAGTGTAAACCTGACCATTTACCCCTTAGCTCACATGCTTGCAGATCACGCTCCTCCGCCTGCCTGACCTGCGGCGGCGCGACACTGCCGCCGCAAGCATAAGCATGACGTAAAACACCGGATCCAGTCCGCCACCGCCACGTTTTTTGTAATTGCTGTCGACGACCCGATCGGTTGCCGCAGGTTCCGCCATGGTGGTTACGGTAAACTGCGCCTCGACTCCGCCAATCGCCAGAGTGGCGGTTACCGGCGTGGCGTATGCGGATGCGGATTGCACCCGCAGCGATACCGTGTCGCCGTTATTAACCGTGCCGGGCGCTGCACCATAAATGCTGTCATTAACGCTATATTCACCGCCGGAGACAGTAATCGCCGCCGGGGCGTTGATCCCGGATACGACAATGCTTTGCGCATAAGGACTGCCGAGCAGGGCGTCGCTGACGTCGGGCAAGTTAAACGCATCGGGCGTGGTGTCCACTTCGGCCACTACGCCCGATACGGACACCATCGCCGTGCCGATGATCGCAGAATTGTCTTTGCTTCGGGCGGTAATGGTGTACGGTCCGCCCGCCTGCCCGGCGCTAAACACGCCATTGGCATCAATGGTACCCCCGCCCGATATACTCCAATCCACCACGACAGGAATCTCGGCGCCGTATTGATCAAAGCCGCCTGCGACAAAATCCAGGCTTTCGCCAATCGCGACGGTGGCCGTGGCTGGCGCAACACTAATGGATGCCAGTGCCGGCGGACCGGAATAAACCGGCCCGTAGACTTCGAGATCCCACAGGGAATACCCCGCCGGAATTAATCCGCGTTCGGTGCCATATACACGAATATAGCGGGCGGGAGCGGATTCAAAAACGATGTTGTCAATACCACCGTCGCCGGCGGTTTCGCTAAAGACCGTCTGCCAGATCTTCGCATCCGCCGATACCTCGATCTGGTAGCCCTTGCCGTAGGCGGCCTCCCAGTTGAGGATCACGTGATTCACAAAGAAGTCACGACCAAGGTCTACGTATATCCACTCGGGATCATGACCGGGAGCGCTGGCCCAACGGGTGGCGTTGTCACCATCGACGGCCGCCGCTGCGGCGAATTCCGCGCCTTCCAGTGAGGAGGCGACGGCTGGCTGGCCCAGTGCGCGATCTTCATAAACGCTGGCGTCTATCGCGAGGATCCACTCGCGCAGCAGAGTTACCCCCGCGGTATCTACCAGGGATTTGGCAATCGGTGGCATGGCATCACGGCCGGTGGTGCCGGCGCGCAAATACGCTACCGAAGTATCCGGATTTCCCGGCGTGATGACATGTGCGCCCGCCAGTTCGAGATTATCGATGACACCGCCATTGATCAGGCCCTGGCGCGGCAAGGGCGTGGTAAAACGCATGTCAAAGAACGCGCGATTGCCGGTGCCGGGGCGGTGGCAATAGGAACAGTTGGCATCCAGGTAAGAACGAGCCCGCGTTTCCAACGAGGCGGTCAGGTCATTTTTAGCGGCGGAATGCAGCATGCCGGAAATGGCGGCCTCATCCAGCGCCGGATCGAACATGCCGACGTGATTCCAGGTTTTCAACTGATTGTCTTTGCGGCGAGTACCGGGATAGGTGAAATCGCCATTGATCTGGTGGGTACGCGGCCCCAGCACGCCGCCGGCGGCGTTGTTATGGCAACTCAAGCATAGTTGCCGGTCGGGAAACAGCCAGGTCTGGGTGCGAGTCCCGCCATCGGCGGTAGTGATTTGAAAATCCTGGACTTCGGCGCCGGTCAGTAACCGGGCATCGGACTGATCATCCAACCAGCGATAGGTCAATCCGTACCAGCGGTGGTCGTTGCCCAGCACCAGAAAACGGGTTTCCAGTCGGACGGCGCTGCCAGGATTGTTTTCCTGGAGCGCCAGGTTGAACTGTTTCATCAACACCGTACCCACCGGGTAGACCCAATTCGCGGTGGCGGAAAAACCTATTTTCTCATCGGCGGTGTCACGCACCCCATCATTAGGTACCGCGATCCAACGGCTCTTCAGTGCGCCATCGGACCAGAACGGTTCATTCAAGGCGTACGGAACCAGGAAATCAGACACCTGAAACCCGACCATATCAGTAAGGGCACCCGTTTCCGACAGCCATGCGAGCGGTTGCTGCGTCACATCATTGCTCTTGGTCAACTGGTACAGATTGTCGCTTAGCGCGCCGACATTTCCCAGGTAGACCTCGCCTTGCCGGTCCTGCCCCCAAGTACCGAGACTGCCGATCCCCGCGAAAGATGCGATTTCTTCCTTGGTCGCGGTCATGGAGGCTTCGTCGAGGGTGATCGCCCAAATCTTGCCGCTGCCATAATCACCTGCCAGATAACGCCCGGCGAGCTCCGGGTAACGGCTGCCGCGGTACACATAACCACCGATGATGGCATTGGCCTCGGCGCGTACGAAATCGATTACCGGCGGGGTGAGTTCACCACGAAACACATAGTTTGCAGGGAGCGGGCGGAACGGTAACAAACCTTCATAATAGGGCCAACCATAGTTGTGCCCGGATTGAATTACGTTGATTTCTTCGCGTGTGTCTTCTCCCACCTCGCCCGACCACATTCGACCGGTGATCGTGTCCATGGCGAGACGGTGTGGGTTGCGATGCCCCAGGCTGTTGTACTCCTCGAATACGCCGGACTCCCCCACCCAGGGATTGTCGGCCGGTATGCAATAGCGCTGGCCTGATATTTCGTCGACAAAGTGTTGACCCATCAATGGCGCTTTCCCGGTGTTCAACAACGCCGGGACGGGATAAGTGCGCGGCGCTTTGTGGTTGTCGCCACGGCAGGACCAGGCTCCATCGACGTCTTCGATGACATCAAGGTCAAGACGGAAAGTGCCGCCTTCAAGGGTTTGCGCGATATCCTGGGCGGTATCATAGCGAAATTGGTCGCCGATGGTCAGATAAAAATAGCCGTCTTTGCCGAACAGCATACCGCCACCACGATGCGAGCCGTTATACAGCCGAATATTCAGCATGACATATTCAGACGCCGGATCGGCGAGGGGATTGTCACTCGGTGAACCGTCGACTACAGCGAAGCGCGATAACCGTAAATACGCGCCAAAGAAACCTGAAGTGAAGTCGGTTGAGATTGCCTTGCAGGACTTGAGGTCGACGCGCGTACTGTCCGTCGAATCGAGAGCGCAATTCGATGAATAATAAACATAGAAATAATTGCGATAAGGGGAGCCAGTGACACCGAATTGCGGGTGAAAGACCATTCCCAGAAATCCACCGTCCCATATGGCCTCGACACGGTCTTGCAGATCAAGAAACAAGGTACTGGATACCACCGTCTGATCATTGATGAAAGAACGAATTTCTCCGCCGCGGGAACCGACATACAGTCGATTGTTGACGGGATTGGGCACGATTACCAGCGCATTGTCGACTTTTATGTTGGGAAATGCGGGGGTCACCAACCAAGTAACAGTTCCCGGCGCGCTTGGCGTTTGTTGGGGAAACGCTCCGTTCAAGAACGGCGCCACCGGTACCGCGCTGTCAAAACCGTAATCGGCGCAAGCGACTGTCGGCCCAAAAAAGACAATCGCCGCCAGCAAGGCGGGCATCGAATATAAAACAAGGCAGCGAAGTGATGTGTTGAATACTGTGCTCGACGACTTCTGTTCCATGTGTACTGCTTCCTGCCTGTTTTTCGTGATCCGTAGCACTCGCTGCTATATACAGCGTGTGTATGTTGCTGGCGACTCGCACCTGAAATTATCGATTTCAGGCCTGCCAAGCCTTATTAGTATAGGCCCTCCACCAACGCAAGCCAGAATATTTCACATAATACATCTTTATGCCAATATAACACGCTGGTGTAGGCTGTACGGCCTGGTTCCAAGCCAAGGAAACTACGGACTGAAAAATTCGGGTACCTGGAGAGTCGAGTACAATCAATCCCCAGCTGCGTCGTCAGTTACTTCCCGTTAGCCCCTCTCGTGGCTCGAATTATTTATCATAATTTGGCGTATTATTCCGCAATTCCCGCTGATCCATAAAAATAACGATATTGGGATGCGCACTTCAACATCAATCGATGTCCCGGGCGCAACGAGGATCAAGCGATAATTCATTTTGCGGATAGATCACTTGCGATCCAATTTTTTTATCGGTAAATGTAAATTCGTTGCCTTGCGTAGAAATACTAAGGAAGCCATTTTTTGACGCCGCTAAACTGGCCTTATGAACGCAGGAAAATTACGGTTATATTGGCTCTTAGTCCTGGTTGTCGCGGGACCACATGTTGTATGGGGCGCAGAACCGCTATGCGCTACTGGCTTTTTGCTCGAGCCTTACACCAATACATGCGCCGCGGTTAACGATGTGCGTCATCTTTTTCTGCCTCCTGCCGCAGCCGCGGCCGCAGCGAAACGAACAGCTGCACCCAACGCGACCAATGCGGTGGTCACTGACGAACCTCCGGCACCGGGATCCGGTTTTATCGGCATCCACTACCTTGCGGGACATTACACGGTTCAACGTAGCGCGCACTTGCATACCCTCATGTTCGTCTACCCGTCCGGGCTGGACGCCGGCGCATTACCCAACTGGATCTATACGCCGGCGACAAATCGTGTCGACCAATCGACCGAAGTGGTGGGCATGTATCGCAGCTGGTCAGATGTGTATGGTCTACTCGGCGTTTACGCACGCCCATGCAGCATAGATTACCCCTGCCCCAATGGTTCTACCAGCAACAGCTGGCAGTTCTACTATCCTATGACACAACTACCATGCAATATCAGCAATGACGTAGACGCGGGTGGGCACAGTCAACTGGTCATGCACTACGCGCACCATTCCGACAAACTCGACAACGAAGATCCGGCTGCCTGGAAAAATGCCGTGTACCTTTGGAATTTCTGTGAAGCCCAGTGGGACTTGATCTGGGAACACAATTACCGCCAAAACAAAAACGACTGCGGATTGCTGGACTGCTCCTGGTGGGGACCGACAATCGAATTGTTCGGTGATGTCACCTACCCGGAAGTAACTGAACTGGGTTACAAAAACAGCCTGTTCATCTACGATGATATTCGCAGTGAATTGCGCGCTGAAGACGGCGCCGGTTACGTGGATCCGGAGTCCTACGCGCTGGTACCCTGGCTAACCCTGCATCTTGAAAGTAACCGCGGCTTTGGCGTCGGCAATTCACCCAGGCCAAACAATATGCCAGTGATTGAGGGTCAGCTCGCCTTGAACATCCTTGAAGACTCCACGTTAACCCTGGCCACCGAATTTTTAACAATAAGTGATCTGGATGTAATTCCTGACTACCATGTTGCATACGCCCTTAGAGTGCATGACGGTGATAATTATACATGGCACGAGCGTACCATCACTCCGCGGCACGACTATTTTGGCGAATTGGTTATCCCGGTGAGCGTCAGCGACGGTGGATTGGAAAGCGCAGTATTTAATCTCAGCCTTAATGTGGCTCCGGTGAACGACCCGCCGATAATCACCGGTCAACAGGCGCTGGTCACGCTGGAACGCACATCAATTAATATAACGATCGCCGACCTGCATACGCACGATCCGGACAGCGATCCCACTACACTGGTGCTCACGGTCCAGGATGCTACGGGATATAGCAAAAACGGCACCACCGTAACACCCCTGCCAGGAGTGGTCGGCGATATTATCATTCCCCTCACGATCAGCGACGGTTGGGACAATAGCAACGTGTTCAACTTGCTGCTGACAGTCAAGGCAGACACCATCGCGCCTGTCATCACCATCCGTGGCGCCAGCCTGATAAGACTACTGGTCGGAACCGATTACAACGATGACGGCGCCACCGCCACGGATAATCTGGACGGCGACATCAGCTCCCAGGTTGTCAGCACAAGTAACGTCGACACATCGCTTCCAGGTTCCTATTCCGTGACCTACACCGTGACCGACCAGGCGGGAAACGCCGCCACACCGGCGGTGCGCAGTGTGGTTGTTGAGGCCCCGGCGCCACTAACCGACCAGGATAGCGCAGCCGCATCCGGAAAACATGATCAGCGATGTTTTATCGCCACAGCGGCGTACGGTTCGCCTCTGGAAAAACATGTGGTCGCGCTGCGTTCCTTCCGTGATAAATTCCTACTAACTCATGGCTGGGGACGCCAATTAGTCGACTTTTACTATACTCATTCCCCATCCGCAGCAGCCATAATCAGTCAGCACCCTGCACTCAAAACGGTTACGCGTTTTATGCTTAGTCCGATCATCTATTGCATACTGCACCTACGCGTGACAGCGGAATTACTCGGCATATTCATAGTGACATCTTTATGCTTCTATCACCGGAGCAAGTACAGGAAAAATAATTCGCGTT
>JAHECY010000179.1 GCA_024641505.1 Gammaproteobacteria bacterium | reverse complement strand
GCACCCATAAAAAAAACCCCGGCGGTCATAGCCGGCCACCGGAGTTTTTTCAGGCGTTGTAAAGCGATGCCCGGATTCACTGCGGACGAACTTCCACCCACATTCCCGCAGAGGACGCATGTATCTTGCCGTCGTACATCGGCTCGACCTGCCATCCCGGCAAATAGAAACGGCCTGCAAATGATGCATTCAACAGCATCTTGACCGTGATCGTGTCTTCGATCCGGTAATTATTCCGCCACCAGTAATAGCGGCTGTAATAATTCGGCGTGTGACTGAGCGAAAAGAAACTGCTTTGCCGGTCGTCACGGATATCGAGGTATTCGATCTTCGTATTGTCGGCAGTGCCTTCAAGCCGCGCATTGCGGATCTGCCAGCCGCTCGGCACCACTTCCGTCAGGGCGATATTGTTCAACTCGCGATCACTGATGTTTTTAACGGTGACTTCCGCGACAAAATCCTGCCCCATCGGCAGTGATTTTGAATCCAGCATATTGCCGTCCATATCTTCAAACCGGACATTGATCGTAAGCCCCTTGCTTTCTGCGATCTCGACAGTGTTGGCGGGTACGCCACGGTTTGCCACGGCAACATACAGCGGATGATCCGATGTGTTGCGAACGGATAGTTTGCCCGGCTGGTAATTGCTCAATTCGCGCTTGAGCATGGCTTTGGCAGATTTCACATCCTCCCATGTCTTGCCGTCCTCACGGACGGCAAAGTTCGTCTTCTGGGCTTTCGAGCCGAAGGTGCTGGCCAATGACATCAGCCCCCATGCCGTTGACTGGGTGCTATACCATTCCCCCCGCGACAGATCAGCGGCGATTTCCGTTGCCTTGTTCCATGACTCCTCGGCCAACCCCAGGCGGTAGTACAGCATCAGCAGTACCGATTTGTCACGCAGGTCCGATCCGTATGTCCAGTACCAGTTATCGGATTTCCGGACAACATTTCCCGCCTGCGTCAGCAACTCCTGCGCCACCGCTTTCTGACCCGCTTGCTGATAGGCCATCGCCAGCATCCAGCGCTCCATGGCATATCCGGCCTTGGTGTTGCGCGCCAGTCTCTCGCGCAGGCGATTCATCGCGCCCAGATCCGGCTCACCCGCCAATGCCAGGGTATACAGGCGGTAACTGTCATCCGCATAATGATCATCGCTGATCGACTTGCTTTGCTTGCGCTGATAATTCAACCAGTTCCTGTAAAGACTATCCGGAACGTTGTAACCCTGCTGCCTGGCTTCCACCATGAAGTGTCCCGCATAATTGCTGCCCCATGGGCTGACTTCACTCTGATAGGGCCAATAGGAAAAACCACCGCTGACTGTCTGGAAGGTTTTCAGGCGTTCAATCGCTGCTTTTACGTTGGTATCGATATCGTGTCTCTGGCCCGACGACATATCCATCAACCCCGGCAAATAGAGCTGCGGGAAGACGGATGAGGTTGTCTGCTCGATGCAACCGTAGGGATAATGGATCAGGTACTGCAAACGTTCTTCCATTTTCAGTTCGGGCACACTGCTGACATTCAGCATGGTCTTGTTGGTCCCCGCCATCCCATGTTGCACCAGTGAGGAGGTCCACTCTTCCCCAGGGCTGACCAATCTGGATTCTGTGACTGTGCTCGGCAGGTTGGCGCTTCGCACCGGAATGTTCACGACCTCCTGCGCCCGCTCAGAACCCAATGTGCCTTTGATGGTGATTTTTGCCAAACCTGTACGTTCCTTTACTTTAAGCCGCAGGAAGGCCATCTGCTCACCCGGTTTGGCGAAACTCAATTTCTCTTCACCCTTGATCACCGTAAAAAAGTCATCCGCGTCGATCGAGATATTGGCGCTGCCAAAGGGCGCCTCTGAAACGAACACATCAACAGGCAAACTGAATTCTTCGCCAGGACCCAGTACGCGTGGCAAAGTCGGATGTATCACCAATGGCTGAGTCACCTTCACGGTGGACTCGGCCTTGCCGAATGCACGCTCATTGCCCGCAACAACCATCACACGTACCGCCCCCATGTAGGGCGGCAAGTCGATGGCATGCTCTGCCGAAGCTTTGGCATCCAGGGTAAAGGGCCCGATGAATTTCACTATCGGCGGGAAGCGCTGTTCGCGACTATTGCCAGCGCCCTTCTTGGCATCATCCGACCCTCCCACCGCCAGCAGGCGTGTAAGATCCGTGCTGTACGCGCCCACCACCCAGTCGAACAGGTCCCATGTCCTGACTCCCAGTGCTTCGCGCTTGTAGAAATAGTTATATGGATCGGGTGTCCTGTAATCGCTGACCCCCAGCAATCCTTCATCCACAACCGCAAGCGTATAGGTCATCGCATTGCCTTTTTGCTCGGACACTTTCACGGTCAATCTGCTTTGCGGGCGCACCTTGGCAGGCACGGTGATCACCGGGGTGATATGCGTATCCGGATCGTCAGCCAGAATAGGCAGGATCCCGTAGATGCGCATCGGCAAATCGTTATTGCGCTGCTGATGTGCCTGATAGGTACTGACGAAGACGTAGGCATTGGGCGTCATCTCTGCGGTAACCGGCACTGACAATGCGCTCTCAGACCCGCGCACATCCTGCCAGTAATTTTTTATCACGCGGCTGCCGTTTTCGATGCTCACAAATACGCGCCGGTCAGCGCCGGCAGGCAGGTGAATGGTAGCCGTGTCACCGACCTTGTAACGCTCCTTGTCGCCACTTAATATCATCGTGACAGCGGCATCCCCGGCCTGATTGCTGCCGTTGTTGTAGCCGTAACCGAGATAGATGTCACGGCTCACGCAATGCTGCGTCTTGCCTTTTTCCGCGGCATCACAGGCACGGATCAGGTGCCTGCCCCAATCGTAGTTCTTGCCTTTAAAGCTCCACTGGGCATGCCCTTTTGCATCCGTCTTGAGTGCAGCTGTTTCCTTTAACGCGTGGATATTGTTGCTGATGTAACTGGCATGGTTCTCTTCCCTTTCATCCCACCACCAGCGCCATTCCATTTTATAGACAGTCAATTCGATGGCATGGTTGGCAAGCGGCTTACCGCTGCTATCCACGGAAACAAGATCGAAAACATGATCCGCATTCTTGTCCAGGGATCCGTAATAGGATTTATTGCCTGCCGGAGGATGCATGCCTATCCAGGTGGCAAAGGGATAGATGGACGCGCTTTTATACTGGGTACTGGCCTGCCCGCCTTTTTCAAACACGCGTTCTGTGAACGTCGCGCTCAACATGCCAGGCGGTGGCTCGCTGATATCAAGTGACGCCTCTATGTCTGCCTTGCCATTCTCATCGAGGTTATCTTCAAAGATCGTTATCGGTTCCTGTGAGAATGAACGACTGATATCGTCAAAATAGTAACCGTCATAGGCTGCAAAGGCAGTTTTTGCGCGAGCCAGTTTGACCTGTACATTCGCTTTCAATGATGCGGCCGTTGCGCCGGTCAGCCACTGTGCCTGCAGCGATGTTCTCAGGCTCTTTCCATCCAGGCGCAGGCCGTCTTCCGGAATGGCCAGATCCATTTTCAGGCGATTGGGCACAATGCTTTCGATACGCAACACTTGCTCAAAGGAATTGCCGCCGGCACGGACAACAGCACGCCAATTGCCGGTAAGCGCGTTTTCAGCCGTGGTCAGTTTGAAGGGATAGAACGATCCGGTCGGTTTCGGCGCGGAAACCGAACTGACCTTACCGTTTCGCGGATCATACAGATCCAGTGTAAGCGGATAATCTGCCGGCAGGGATTTATCCCTATCCATCATAATGAAAGTCAGGAAGATATCGTCACCCGGACGCCAGATATCGCGCTCACCATAGAAGAATCCTTTCAGTCCTTTGGGGGATTTAGCGCCGCCGGTATTGAACATGTGCGTTGCCAAAGCATCCCCGTCGGCCACCTTGAGATAATTGATATCATCACCCTTGGTGACCCGCAGATAGAATGGCGCGCCTTCGAGATGTACGGATACCAGCCCGTCCGAATTACTGGAACCACTGCCGATCGGCTGCTGCTGGTAATTGAATGCCGTCACTTTGGCACCGGAGAGTGGCGTCGCCTCTTTCAAATCGGTCGTCAGCACCGTGATGTCATCGCCTTCGCCCTGCTTCGCCATGATGCCTATATTCGACGCAACAAACAGCTGCTTGGCATCTACAGGATTCTGTTTGCTGTAGTAACTGCCCGAGTAATAGAA
>JAHECY010000088.1 GCA_024641505.1 Gammaproteobacteria bacterium | reverse complement strand
GGGATGATCTGGAATACGGCACTTGCGATGGCCTGGCGTTTATTGGCTTCGATATAAGGATAAGTTTGTTCATAGGCGAACACGGTCAGCACCCCGGCAATCAATCCGATCAGCCCCAAAGGGCGAATCAGGTGCCAACTGTTCTCGGCCGGAACTGCAGGCGAATCATTCATCGCGGCCTCCGTGGGTGTCCATAGACTCGGGGTTGAGTCAGTTGGTCGAGCATCGGCGCCAGGGCATTGGCCAGCAGAATAGCGTACATGATGCCTTCGGGCAGGGCGCCGAACAATCGTATGACTACCGTAATGGCCCCGATCAACAGCCCAAACCACCAGATCGCCGCGGGCGTCACCGGCGCCCCCACCGGGTCCGTGGCCATGAACCAGGCGCCGAGCATCAGCCCTCCCGAGCACAGGGTAAAGCCCGGGTCTGGATAGGTCTGGCTACTATATAAATGGAATAACCCGGCGCTGAGGGCGGCACCCAGCAGTACCGCCACCGGGATCCGCCAGTTCAGGAAACCGCGCAGCGCCAGATAGCCGCCACACACTACGATCAACAGCGTGGAGGTTTCCCCCAGGGTGCCGTTATGCAAACCCAGAAACAGGTCGAGAGCGTTGCTGTTCTGATGTTCGAATTTGAACAACCCGAGGGGGGTGGCGCCACTCACGGCGTCGGTCGCCGGTTGCAGAAACGGCAAGGTGAGGCTGCCATCGATCAAGGTGCTGAATCGTTGCGGCGCGAATGCCGGGTGCCAGGTAGTAATCGCCACGGGAAACGCCACTTGCACGAAGGCGCGGCCCACCAGGGCGGGATTGAAAACATTGTGCCCCAGGCCGCCGAACATTACTTTACCCAGGGCGATGGCGATAAATCCGGCGACCGCGCCCATCCACAAAGGCAGGCCCGGCGGCAGGGTGAGCGCGAGCACCAGACCGGTGATCAGCGCGCTGCCGTCCCTCAGGCTGGTGGCTTTGCCGCTGAGGCGCTGGGCGGCATGCTCGGTCAACAAGGCGCTTGCCGCCACGGTGATGATCAATAACAGCGCGCTCAACCCGAAGGCATAAATCGCGAACCCGCACAGCGGCAACAAGGCATACACCACATGACGCATGATGGTGGCGACATCCAGGGGGGTGTGCATATGGGGCGAGCTGCGTAACTCAAGAATCGGTAGCTTGGTTCCCATCACGCCACCTGCTCCCGCAGCATCGCCTTGGCGATACGAAAATACTGCACCAGCGGAATATTCGCCGGACACACATAACTGCAACTACCGCACTCAAAACAGTCCTGCAAATGATAACGATCCTGCATCGCTTGGTAATCACGGTTGGCGGCCAGCAAACCCAATTGCGTAGGATTCAGGTGCAGGGGGCACGCCTGCAGGCAGCGGCCGCAATGAATACAGGGATAAACGGTGCCGTCGACCTGTTGCGTGATCGTCTCGCGAGTCAACGCCAGAATGCCCGACACGGCTTTGGTAATGGGCACATCGAGCGATGCCACCGAGGTGCCCATCATCGGTCCGCCCAGAATCAATTCCCCGGCACTGCCATTGAAGCCCAGTTGCTCCAGCACATAGTCCATTGGTGTACCCAGAGGCACCAGGTAATTGCCCGGCTTGTTGATGCCCGGCCCGGACAACGTGACCACCCGCTCGATCATACCCTGGGTGCGGGGCAGCAGGCGGCCCAGCAGTGCCACGGTGCCGGCGTTCTGCACCACGCACCCCACTTGATAAGGAAAGCCACCAGAGGGTACTTCCTTGCCGGTGAGCACGGTGATCAGCAACTTTTCCGAACCTTGTGGATATTTGGTGCGTACGGAACGGACTTCGATATTGCCATCCGCGGGCAGCCGAGCGGCGATACGCGCCGCGGCATTGTGTTTGTTGTCCTCGATGCCGAGCAACACCCTGGGTGCACCACAGGCTTGCTGTACATAAGCGATGCCCGCCAGCAGATCATCGGTCCATTCCAGCATCACGCGATGATCGGTGGTGAGGTAAGGCTCGCACTCGCAGCCGTTGATGATCAGGTAGTCGATGGCGTAGCCCTCCGGTACCGCCAGTTTGACATGGGTAGGGAAGGCGGCGCCACCCAGCCCCACCATGCCGGTTTCCTGGATGGCGGCGATCATGGCGCTGCCGTTCAGGGTGTTCATGTTCCGGGGCCGCTCGTAACGCACACGCTGGTCGTCCGCGCTGTATACTTTTAAAATTATGCTTTGCACCTTTGGACCCTTGACGCTGGGCATGAGATCGATTTTTTCAATGCGGCCCGTGGCCGGTGCGTGCAGTGGTGCGGAGAACAAACCGTCGGCTTTTGCGATAGGTTCACCGCGCACCACTTCCTGGTTTTTATGCACGATGGGGATCGCCGGTTTGCCGATATGTTGATTGAGCGGCAGGATCAGGCGCGGCGCGAAATCCAGACGGCGTATGGGATGCGCCTCTGTTTCCTTATGCCCCGGGGGATGAATGCCGCGGGCGAAGGTGTTGCGTTGTCTGCCGAACCAGGCCATGCGGTGTTTTCCTGATTGTTGTTATATCCGTTGTTGTATTAAATTCTTCTCTTCGCACCAATTTAAAAAAACGGTGCGTCATACGCACCCTAGGTACCAACCGCTCGTGGTGCTGATGCAAATGAACGGTACGTATCACCATTTCCCGCCTGCGGTAGCGGTGGGGGTGCCGTTGCCAGGACGTCAAGCGTCAGGGATGACGCTTGCGAGCCCCCAGGGATGGGTTCACGGCGTTCCTGGCAACGGCACCCCCACCGGTACATCAGCAGGTGGGAAATCCGGAACGGAGCCACCTAAGAATGGTGCTTCGTTCTCGTTTTCAAAAACCGGTGCGTAATACGCACCCTACTGGTATTTCTCCGCCCGTTTAATCAGTTTATCCAGGTCCGGCTCGTTCGTGTTCCAGGGCGTGCCGGGATGAATGATGCCGGCGGTGCATTTTTCCGCGGCTTTCACGATGTCGCGGAATGGCCCCCCGCGGGGGTCTTTGACGTAAGCGAGCTTCTCTTCATTGTAGGCGAAGATATTGGGATTACAATTTGTGCATTCGTCGCAGGCGGTGCATTCGGGAGTTTCGATCCATACCGGTTCGTAGGCACCTTGCGGTGTCGGCGTCGGTGCCGGCGCTACGGCGGCGGGAGCCGCGCCCGGCATGCCGATGTCCTGCAGCAGGGCGGCGGCGTCACCACCGGTGGCGAGATTTAACAATGTGGAAGCCAGTTGCCGCGCCATGTCCTGGCGCACCTGATCGGTGATGCCGGCGACATCCACGGCGGTTTCCGGCCGGCCTTTGAGCGCCTGCAGCACGCGCCAGAAATTACGGCGCTCCAGCGTCGACTGCACCAACTCGTCGGCGACGATCACCCGGCCCAATTGCTGTTTCTTGTCCACCACCCAGATAAATGGATAATGGCCCTGGCGCGCGTCACTGCCCATGTCCAGGAACTCATGCAAGGGAACCATGGCGTCGTTCCAGGCTTCCCGAGGCGCGATCTTGAAATGCTTGCGGAAGCGACCTTCGGTCACCGCGAAGTCGGCAAACGTCAGGGGAATTTCCAGAGTGGCTTGTTTGCCGTCATCCGTCAGGTATTTCAGGGTATAGCGGGGCCAGTCTTGTTCCGGTGCCGGATTACCCTGCAAATCGATGCACTCGGCCAGGGTGACGCCCTTTTGGGGATTGAACTTGAACAGGGGGTAAGCCCGTGATTCCACCGCCAGTTTGCTTTGCATCCAGGCGGCGTCATCGCCGACGCCGTGTTCCGTGGAGCACACGGCGTAGATATTGAACACCGCCGGTTGCCGGCTGTTCAAGCCTTCGATATAGCCTTCCAGCAGATGCGTGATGTTATTAATGCCGCCCTGCAAGATGTAAGCGGTGCGATGCGCCATGCCGATCAAGCTCATTTCCTTGCGTCGTTCTTCCTTGCCATGGTGCGCCTTGCCGAAGGGCGCCATATCGGACACCTGGCCGCGGAAGCCGGAAGTGCAGGCCTGGCCGCCGGTGTTGGAATACACCTGGGTGTCGAGGATCAAGACTTTGATCGGGCGTCCCGACATCAACATGCGCGACAGGTTCTGGAAGCCGATATCGTACATGGCGCCATCACCGCCCACGGACACCACTGGCGGGCACAACAGGAATTCCTCATCGGTGAACTGGTGCCAGTCGAAGCGCTGGAAAAACTTTTCGTGCTCGTCGGTGTTGTAGGCATTGCTCAACTCCAGTTCCGCCATGCGAATCGCCTTGAAGCCTTCGGCCATTTTCACCATATGTCCCTCGAAAATGCCCATTGCCACCGATGGCGAGTCCTGAAACAGATGACTGGTCCAGGGAAACGGATAGGGGTTGTAGGGATAGGTGGAGCCCCACACCGAGGTGCAGCCGGTGGCGTTGATGATGCCCATGCTGGCGCGACCCTTGTGGGTGGTGCCGCTCACGTACTGCCAGCGCAGGTGTTTGAGTTTTTCCAGCAATTGCGTCACGCGGCCCAACCAGGCGCGATCCAGCACCGTGTGCTGATGCTGTTCCATGGCGGCGCTGAGTTGCGACAGGGTAAGGTCGGCTTGGTCGCCGGTATCCAGGGCGGCGCTCACGGCGGCGGTGTCGGCCAGGTCCAGGCCGGCGATCATCTGCAGCTTGATATGTTGTTCCAGGTCGGCGATCAAACGGTCCAGTTTCTCCACATGGCGCTTGACCCGTGGTTGCAGCAGGGCACTGACCGTGGCGGTGAACAAGTGAATAATGGTCTTTTCGCCGCAACCGATGCAGGCACCGTCACCGCACACCATGGAGCCGTAGGTGCTCTTGTCCAGCAGCATGGAATGCAGGGCGCCGATGGCTTCATCCATATCGTCGATGCGAATGTAGTCTTGCGGCGTGGTTGGCAGTTCCAGCCAGAAATTCCAATCACTGCGCAAGCGCGCGATATCCTCGGCCTCCTGCGGCACCGTGACCAGCGCCTGGTCCTTGCATACCGCCACGCATTCCATGCAGCCTTTACAGGTGTAGGGATTGACGGTGAGAGAAAACAGGCCGCCGCTGCCCGCATTCTTTTTTTCTTTGACATTGTAGTAGGGCTTGGTGACCGCAAACTGAAAGTCGCCCAGGGTTTGTTCGAGCAGGGTGAACTCCCGTTGCAGATGTTCGCGCTCCACGGCATCGGTATTTTCCTGCAGCGTAGCGTCCAACGCCTGGCGCAGCAGCACCCTGACATTGGGTTCATCCTTGTGGACGGCAATCAGGTCGCGCAGTTTTTGCTCCACGGTGCGCACCGCCCGGCGTAAAAACCGCGTCGGCGTGCCATGGGTCTCGATATGAGTGATCACGGTGTTGAACACTTCGGCGAACGAATTGACCAGGCCGGGAATGGCGCTGTCCGGGCAGACCGTATAACAATCGCCGCAGGCGGTGCACTTTTCCGGCACCCACCGCGGATACTCGAAACGCACCAGGGTCATGTCCCGATACAGGCCGGTGGCCGCGGGCATCACGCTCAGGCCAATGAACGGGTCCACCAGATTGTCGCTGCCTTGGCCGCTTTGATAAAAACCGGCGGTTTGTTCCCAGAACCGGTGCAAGTCGCCGCGCCGATCGTCGCTGACCGGTTCCTGTTTCAGCATCACCGGCAGATTGAGCTCCTGTTTCATGGGTGCGATGGCATCAAGCACCAGGGGCTTGTCCGTGATCTCTTTGACTTCCTCGAAGCCGCGGCGCACTACGCGCACGTTATCGGCGACAATGTGTTTGCCCTTGGCCCCGAACTTTTTCTGCAACTCATCTTCGATGGTGGCGAACAGGGTTTGGTCGGTGAGCCCGACGCGCTGGCAGACATCGGACGCGGCAAAAAACGCGCCCTGGAATGCGATGCCCTGCATACGGTATTGCAGGTCGGCATCGGTGGCCTCGGCGCGGGCGATCTTGAACGCGTCGATGTAGAAGACACGAATGTTATTGTCCACGAGATAGCGGCGCTGTGCCTGGGGGATGTGCTGCCACACCGCCGCCGGGGAATCAAGATCGCTTTGGATGATGAACAGACCACCCTTGTTGAGTCCGGCGATGGGATTGGCGTGATCGAACACATTGGGGTCCGGTGACAGCACCGTATCCACATGATGGTATTCGCAGTTGACCCGGATCGGTTCCGGCGCCGCGGACAGGTAATAGGTGGTGGGTTGCCCTTTTTTCTCCGAACCGTATTTGGGATTGGCCTTGATGTGATAGCCCAGCAGTTCGAACAAGGTCAACGCCAGGTTCTTGCCGGTGGTTACCATGCCCCAGCCACCGACGCTGTGCATGCGAATGGTGATACTGCCCGGGGGCATGAGATCGGGATTCTCGCTGCCATGCAGCGCCAGATCCTTGATGTGGGGGTAGTGATCCAGCAGCTCCTGCTGGTGAATTTCCTGCTTGGGCGATGCCGCCTGCGCATGCAGAAAATCCACGCCCAGGTAGAAAAACTTCTTTTTTGCGCCCTTGGGCAGCATATTTTCCACGGCACCGATCAGACCCTCCGGTTGCAGGTCACGGCTGCCCAGGCCGAAGGAGCCGGAATACAGCGGCGGGATATCCGTAGTAGTGTAGGTCGCATAATCTTCATAGGGCTTGCCGACGCTGTTTTCGATACACTTGCTGATGCAGGCGCGCACTTCACGCATCAACGGCAGGTCTTCCGCCAGCGGCTGGTCCACGCGTTCCAGTACCGTGATGCCTTTGCGGCCCTTGAGCATATGGCCCAGCAAGTCGCCGGGGAAGGGGCGGAACATGTGAATATTGACCACGCCCACCTTGAGCTTGCGCTGCGCGCGCAGGTAGTCGGCAACGGCTTCCGCCGTCGACAACATGCTGCCCTGGCCGACGATCAGGTAATCGGCATCGTCGCAGCGGTAACCGTCGATGCGGCCGTAGCGGCGACCTGTGAGTTGATAGTACTCGGCCATCGCCTGATCGGTAAGCGCGGCGATATGCTGGAAGAAATAGGGCCGCTGCGCCACCACGGACTGCATGTATGCGTCCTGATTCTGCACCACTCCGGAGGTCATGGGATTGTCCACATCCCAGAGCGTAGGTATGCGGCGCCGTTTGTCGCCGAACAACATGTGTTGCGCCGGCGTCGGCGTATCGATGATATCGTCGGGGCGGCCGAGAAACTCCCGAATCAATTCCCGTTCCGGTACCCGCATGGATTCGATCAAATGCGTTGTTAAAAAACCGTCCTGGGCGCAAATGCCCGGGGTCAGCGATAACTCCGCAACTTTGTGGGCAATCAGGTTCAGGTCGCACACTTCCTGGGCACTCTTGCCCATGAGTTGAAAGAATCCGGTGTCGTCGACCGCGTGGTAATCGTCATGGCCCGCATGCACGTTGAGCGTGGCCTTGGTGATGGCGCGGCACCCCATGTTCAGCACATAGGTCAGGCGCTTGCCCGCGGCTGCATACAGGGATTCGTGCATGTAAGCAACACCTTGCCCGGAAGAGAAATTGGTGGCACGCAGGCCGGTCATGGACAAGCCGGCGGTGACGCCGGCGGCGGCATGCTCACCTTCGGGTTCGATGAAGATCAGGCCGCGCTCGGAAATATTGATGTGCCCCTGACTGGCGGCCTCGGAAAAGTATTCACCCATTTGCGTCGAGGGCGTGATGGGGTAGGCGCCGGCGGCATCGGAGGCTTCCCGCTCGCACATGATCACCGCGGAATTTCCGTCGAGGGCGCTGCGGACGCCCGGATACTTAACGGTTTCGTCCGACCGGTGCTGCGTGTCGGTGGCGGGTGTACGACTCAATGCCTGACCGGTACGGGCCGGCGTTTCGGCACCGCTATCGCTGTTCTTGAATCGTATGATGTTAGTCATAGGCGCTGTTCCTGTCGGGCAAATTGTTCAATGGGTACGCATCATCACAAGGCTGCGCGCCGCAGTATTTTTTTGGCGTCGCGACCCTTGCGCATGCCGTTGTTTTGCATCCAAACGATGGCGCCGGTGGGGCAGCGTTCCATGGCGTCGGGCGAAGCCAGGGCATTGTTGCGGTAGTCGATGACCGCTAAATGGTCGCGGATTTCGATGACGCCTTCCGGCGCATCCATGGCGCAGCGGCCGCAGGCGTTGCAGATGACTTCACATTGGGCTTCTTCCGCGTTGCCGAATCCCCGGTTATTGCACGCCACCCATAAGTGGTGACTGACCGGATGCAGGGAGAAAAGTTGTTTGGGGCACACGGTGACGCAATCTCCACAGGCGGTACACAGGGCCGCGTCGACTGCCGGCAGACCCGTGGCATCCATGTTGATGGCGCCAAAGGTGCACACGTCGGCGCAATCGCCCAGGCCCAGACAACCCCAGGTACAGCCTTTACCGCCACCACCCACCAGACTGGCGGCGCGACAGGTATGCATCCCTTTATATTGGGCGCTGTTCTTCGCCACATGATTGCCGCCGGCGCAGGCCAGACGCGCCACGCGTTTTTCGTGATCCCCGACCGCCACGCCCAGGAAATCGGCGATGCTTTGGGCGGCGTCACGGGTGGCTACGGTGCATTCATCGGGTGTCTTGGCGCCGCTGATCAGAGTCAGGGCGAACTGGCGGCACCCCGGCGTGCCGCAAGCGCCGCAATTGGTGCCGGGCAGCATGGCTTCCACTTGGTCGATGCGCGGGTCCTCATCCACATGGAATCGGCGCTGGGCTAAGGCCAGCGCGCCGGCCAGCAGGGTGCCCAGGCTTGCCATGAAGGAGCCGGCGAGGGCGATGTTGGCAACCGATGACACCGGTGTGACCTCCTGAATTCCTGAGTAATTTGCGCATAAATATCCGTGGATATATATGGTTATTTCAGTTTGATCTTAGGGCGACTATTTGAAAACTTAATTATTTCAATAATGATTATTAAAAATACCAATAATGGGTCGTAATATGTTAAAAATAGTTTTCTGTTCCAAAGGTTAGCCGGGCACCGGTGTCGCCCAGGGTGAGAAGCCGAAAGAGCATGGACCAGGCGGATACCGGCGAGGGGTCGGTTTGCAGTTGAACATTACAGGCAATATGCGCCGCCAACGCTGACACCGGGGACCGGTTTCAGGGCATACCGCTGCCATTGATCTGCGTTGAGATAGACTGATGACCACCGATAACAAAACACCTTATTACAAGCAAAATCGCCTGAAGCAGCTGCGCGCTTTTTGTCAGACCGCACGCAGCGGCAACATCAGTCAGGCGGCGCGGGAATTGTATCTGAGCCAGCCCTCGATCAGCCTGCAGATTCAGGCCTTGGAGCGGGAATTCGATACCGTGTTGTTCGAACGGCACGGCCCCCAGATTAAGCTGACACCGGCCGGGGAAGACCTCTACAAGATGGCCACGCCACTGGTGGAAGGCATCGACCAGTTACATGATCAATTCGCGCGCCACCATAGCGGTCTGGAAAGCGGTGAGTTGCATATTGCCGCCGGCGAATCCACCATCTTGTATATATTGCCCGAACCGATCAAGCGTTTCGCGGCGCGTTACCCGGGTATCCACTTGAAGTTGCACAATGTCACCGGCCGGGACGGCTTGGCGATGTTGCGCGCGGACCAGGCGGATTTTGCCGTGGGTTCCATGCTCGAAGTGCCCCGGGACATCAGTTACAAACCTATCGTAACCTTTGACCCTACCTTGATTACACCACTGGATCATCCCCTGGCGCAGCAACAGGAGGTGACGCTGGAGGACATCAGTCCCTACGGGTTGATCCTGCCACCGCGGCATTTGAGTACCTGGCGTATCGTGGATCTGATTTTCACCCAGCATAAGCTTTCTTACCAGATTACCCTGGAAGCCGGAGGTTGGGAGGTAATCAAAAAATACGTGGAATTAGGACTGGGCATATCCATCGTCACCGATGTGTGCCTGACCGGTACCGAAAAACTGGCGCGGCGTCCTTTGCAGCGTTACTTTCCGCAACGCAGTTACGGTCTGGTGCTGCGCAAGGGCAAGTTTCTTTCATCGCAGGCGCAGCGCTTTATCGATGTCATGGAGGAAACGTTGCGCTGACGCCACGCACGGGGTGCGCGCGCCGGGCCCGACCGGCCGCGGCAAGGATTCGCGCCTAAACCATAGATGACGCCACCCGGGAGGTGATGACACGCTGGCGTGCGGTCATAACGGCATTGAGACTTCAAGCGCAGGCAAAATATACGTGGTTTCAGTGGGTTATACGGCGGGCATGGGATGTGCTATTAGCGCATATTGCGTGTGGTCGACAAGTCTTGGCGCTGACCGTCCGATGCGGGCCACGTTATCGTCGAGGGGCTTGATGAATGTCGCCTCGCCGGCACCAGGTACCCGGTGATTTGATATATTGATGGCGAGATAAATAACGGGCGGTTACTAATCCAGTCTATGTGTTTGCATTGTCCAGGCAAACTGGATAGAGTTAGGTGCGTTTTTCTTCTTATTGAAATGGATATCATCCGCGGGATGCCAGAGGTGCAAAATGAGTATTTTCGGTAAAAAGTTCGGCGAATCAGATTCAAATCCCTTCGATTTCACCAATTCCGCGAATCAGAGTTCGCAACAGAATTCCACCCAGAGCGCGCCACCGGCGTCGCACGATCGCGGTAACGGCAAACCCGCGAGCTTCAGCATTGATCAGGCGATTAAACTGGTGGGTTCGTTGAAGGACAGCAATGTCAGTTCACGGGTCATCGCCAGCATTATCAAGCAAACGCTGGAATCCGTGGATATTCACTTTAAGGATATCATCGCGGATGCCCGGCTCAAGGAATCGTCCATCCAAACCGAAACCGGCAAGAAAGACGAGATGATCAAGGATCTCACGCGTAAAGTCGAAGCGTTGCAAAATGAAAAAGTAGCATTTCAGAAGGAACTGGAACGGACCGTCTATGTCCGCGAGTTCCTGCAACAAGCGGTGGAAGAACAACAATCCGGGGAAGCGATGGCGCGGCCACCGGCCGGGCAGAATGCCGCTAATCCCACACAACCGGCCAGGGGTGTCAACTGATACGGGCAACTTGTCGATTAGTTCTGCGCTACGAATAACATTGTTTTATCGGCTGCAGGGTGGGTGACGGCATTTGCCGGCCCCACCTCAAACAGTACACCCCGCACATTTAAACTACATGTTTCTTGCGATACTTGACCGCGGTTGCCGCGCTGGGCTTGCCGCTGATTCCTTGATCTACCCCGCAGCCGGCGCGTGTCGTGTCTCAATTCAAGGCATTGAGATCATAGATGTTGGTGGCGTTAAGGCCGACTTCCACGCGCGAGGCGTAATGGTCGGTGTGTCCATTACTGGTGAATTCCGAGGACCCCGCACGATAGAATCCGCCGAAGCCGATATTGGGCAGGTAATATTCCCGCACGTCATAGTCATGGCTCTGATTACCACAAACCGACTGCTGCGTCTCTGACACGCATCGGGGTTCCTTCAACGGTTCGTTGATGACCACGGCCGCGTGATCGATAAACGGGTTCTGGATTCTGTTATTACTCACGGTTTCCGGCCGGTCGCCGGCGAAGAATCCAAAAAAGCCTTGTTGATCCACATAGCCATCGGCGGCATCAAACAGAATGGACAGTGCGAAATCCCCCGCAGCATCCTTGTAGGCGATGTAGATACGGCCCTCCTGCGCGGCCATATACTCGTAGGCCGGCCAGCCCAGGGGAAAGGTGTCACCGGACAGGGTGCTGGTTCTGGTTTTATAAAGTGTCAGCGTTCCCAGATTGGTAAACGCGACATCGATAGCGTCGATGAATTCGAGACGCACCATGCCTGTTTGTTCCGGATCATCGATACCGTTGTAACTGCTGAGATAGCGCCAGGAGAAATCAAAATAGCCTCCGGCAAAGTATCGTATGTCGGCGAAACCGGTGAATTGCGGCGCGTCTCTGCTAACCGGCGGCAGTGGCGCCTGGGTTTTGCTTTCAACACCGGCGCCGCTGCCGGTGGTTGCCGCGTTGTCGGGATTGCTGTTGACGTTACAGGCATTGAGGGCGATCGCCAGACACCAGGCAAGATATCGGTAGGGGGGGTGTTTCGAAGCTGTTGCGTACAGCGCCATCAGAAATTCCATCAATCAATAATTATGTTAAATAGTACTCGAATTGATCGTAATTGTAACGGGGTTGTAGGAAAAATAGTTAATAAAAATATCAGGTTACGAACGATAATTAGATATCATCAGCGATTGATATAATTACCGGTTTGAATCCGAACAAGAAACACCGTTATCGAACGCTATAGATGTACACTGCGTATCCGTTACCATTTGATAGCACGGTTTGCGATAAAGGCTACGAACGGCATTAACATGAATCCACTTAAACGCCTGGGTCAGCAGACCGCGATATATGGCATCAGCTCGATCGTCGGGCGCTTCATCAACTATTTGCTGGTGCCATTGTTTACCTACTATTTTACGCCCGCGGAATACGGCGTGGTGTCGGAATTCTATGCCTATTCCGGTTTCTTCGCCGTGGTTCTGGTGTTTGGTTTTGAGACCGGCTATTTTCGCTTCCGCGACAAGAGCGGCGCTGATCCGGACCGTGTGTATGCCACGGCCCTGCGTTTCCTGCTGGCCGCCAACGCTGTATTTTTTCTGGTGTTGCTCATCGGCAGCGATGTGCTGGCCCGTGCGTTGCAGCATGGCGACCACCCGGAATATGTGATCTGGATCGCCGCGATCTTGACCCTGGATGCGGTGGGCGCCATCGCGTTCGCCAAGCTGCGGGCGCAGGAAAAGGCGCTGCGCTTCGCGGTGATCAAAATCATCGAAATACTGATCAATGTTGCCTTGTGTTTGTTGTTTATCGTTTATGCGCAACGGGTGCAGGGACGCCCGGACGCGCTGCTGGGCATGTTGTGGGATCCGGCGGTTGGCGTGGGCTATATTTTTATCGCCAATCTGGCGGCCAGCGCGGTCAAGTTGCTGCTGCTGGCGCCGCAGTTGCGTGGCATCGTCTGGGGTTTCGATGGCGTGCTGTTCGGGCAAATGCTGCGCTATTCCTGGCCGATGGTGATCATCGGCTTCGCGGGCATCATCAATGAGATGCTCGACCGCGCCTTGATGAAATACCTGCTGCCCTATGATACCCAGACCAATCTCGCGCAACTGGGCATTTACAGCGCTTGTTACAAGTTGTCGATCCTGATGTCGCTTTTTATCCAGGCGTTTCGTTACGCCGGGGAGCCGTTTTTCTTCGCCCATGCCAAGGAAAAGAATGCCACCCGCACTTACGCGGAAGTCATGAACTATCTGGTGATCTTTTGCGTATTCATCTTTCTGGTAGTGACGCTGTATCTTGATGTGTTTCAGTATTTCATTGGCGCCGCTTTTCGCGCCGGTCTGGATATCGTGCCGGTGCAGCTGCTGGCGCATTTGTTTCTGGGTATGTATGTGGCTTTGTCGATCTGGTACAAACTTACCGACCGTACGCTGTTGGGAGCGTATGTGTCGGTGGGTGGCGCGGTGTTGACCATTGGCTTGCTGTTCTGGTGGGTGCCCGTGTTCGGTTACATGGGGGCGGCATGGGCGACTTTGACATGCTATTTTTCCATGGCCCTGGTGTCCTATCTGCTGGGCCGCAAATATTATCCGGTGCCTTATGACCTGTGGCGCGCACTGGCCTATATTCTATTGGGCATTGCGCTGTATATCGGCAACAATATGCTGATTCACTTTACCGGCATCATGTCATTGCTTTCCGGTAGCGTGATGCTTGCGCTGTTCCTGATCGCGGCTTATGTGTTCGATGTGCGCAAGCTGGTGCGGGCAAAGCCGCCGGCGTGACGGCGCATGTCCGTTGGCAGCGCGCCGCGCGCGGTGTCAGCAGGATTCGTCCAGGCGTTTGTTGATTACCTGCGACAGAATACGCGCGGTATCCTGGGTCACATTGTGGCTGCAATATCGGCTTAGACTGTCCCTGATGGTCGCGGGCGTCAGTTCCCTCAAAATATTTTGTTCATAGAGTTCCATGACCAGGGTCGCAAGATAATTGATGTTGTGGCTGCTGGTGGCGTGTTTGCCGGATGCGGAGTCTTTCTCTTTCATGGCCGGCACATCGAGATAGGTGACTTTGTTCTTGCGGTTTTTATCCGGGGTCACTTCCTGATAAGCGGCGGTCGCCGGTTGTGCCGGCTCCGGTGCGCCGGCGCCGCGGCCGGGTGACCCGTTGAGGGTTGTACTCAGCCCGGCCATCACTGTCGCCGCTTCCGGTACGGCCTCCGGGCGTGTGTCCTGGTCGGTGGCGTTGATAAGCGCCTCAGACGCACTTTTATGCCACAAGCCACGCCGTGATTTCTTGGGCAATTCCGGTTTCTTTTCGCTCTCGGGTTGGATCACGGGGGGCGGCGTCGCGACGGTCCGGAACGCGCGCAGGTGGGCGCCGAAGGACATCAGAATAATCCCCGACATCTCCAGTAACAATGACCGCAACACCAGAAAATAAAACTCCGTAGAACGTTCCGGCAGGCCGGTAACTTCCTCCAGGCGGTGAAAGAAATCCGAAGACGTCTGCTGTCGGGCGGTATTCAACTCGTAAAGTTTCTCGCTCAACTGAAATTTACGGTCTTCCATTTCCGCGGCGCGATTGATCGAGTCCTGGCCCATGGCACGGCTGTCTTTATAAATCGACTTGCTCTGGTTATCCGCGTTGGCGCGATAACTCGCGATCACCTGCTGGAGGCTGGCGATCTGGTCGCGGATTTGCGTTCGTTGTTCGTCGATCGCCTGGGCCTGCGCCTCGCCGGTCTGCAACGCGGTTTTCTGGGCCAGGGTCATCACCGCAATGGAAAAACAGAACAGGATCAAACCCAGCGTGAACAACATCAGACGCCACTGCAGGGAATGGAAGGTGAGCGCGGAAGCCGAGATGAAGCACAAGGATTCCGTAATCTGGAACAAGATCCCGCCGACAATCAACATATTGCGGGCGCCACCGCTGCCGGAAAATTGAGACAGGCCTTCTACCAGAAAATAACCGGCTACGGTCATGCACGCCAGGCCGATACCGAAGATGAAGATATAGGTCAGCGACAGGGAGGGACGTTTGCCGGGGTTCAGGGATATTTTCACAATGTCATATCGTAGCTAACTGATTGTTTTTGTAATATGTAAAGTTGAATTATGTAATATTACGCGCCGGAGTTTACTATATCTTTAATTAATTGCAGGTCAATATTAACCGCATTGTTTGAGTCGTGCACGTTCATTTTTTGAGCAAAAGGCGGGAGGCGCAACTCATATGCAGAGTTTATCTTCGACCGGAGGTTTCGCGTTGCTGGTGTATCAGGTTCGCCACCAATCCGGTCCATCCGGTTTGATGGGAAGCGCCGATGCCACGGCCGTCGTCACCATGGAAGTATTCGTAACAGGCCGGAATGGGACTCCGCGGGCCAATAGCCCACGCTGATGGCTTCGCCACCGCAGTCGAATACATAAGGATGTTCGGCATGCACCCGCGACAGGGCGCGTACTCCGTAGTCGGCCAGGAACTCACTTATCCAACAGCTCAAACTCGGGTGCATTCCGGTCCCGGCGTCGGTTTTCATCGATCAGATGCGCATAGGGAAATTCACGTTGGGGATATTTGTATAGATATTTTAAATACGAGTGGGTGGGTGTGGCGTCGAGGTAATAATAAAGCTCCTTTACGTCCTCGCCATGATTACCTTCGCCATTGGCGAGGCCGAACAAGCGTTCTTTGAGAATCGGATCTTTACCGTTCCACAAGGCCCGTCCCAGGCATAGACGTTGCTGGCGATCGCTGAATCCGGCCAGACCGTCCTCGCCCCAGCGGTAGGCGCGACTGCGCGCATGCT
>JAHECY010000087.1 GCA_024641505.1 Gammaproteobacteria bacterium | reverse complement strand
GCTGATTATGTCCTGTTATGAACTAGCAAACATTTCACTGCATAAGATTGAAATACTTACTCGACATCCATAGTGCGATGGTAGTAAAGTTTTTCAGTGGCATGAGTGTAGCAAATAGAACACAAAGAGGTATTTATGAACATGAGCAGATCAATCAACTTTGCAATATTGGTGCTACTTACGCTCGTATTGTCCGCGTGCGACACCAGTGAGGATAAAACGGGAGCTTGTACCGGCTACAGCTCATCATTGAACCATACCTATTGCTATAGTGGTTGGACAAAATCGGAATGCAGCGACCATGATAATGAAAAGGTGAACGGTGCGGACTGGTATTGGTACAAAGGACAAAGCTGTTCTGATCGTGGGTTAAACGAGGGATCGAACTAAAACCAGGGTCCGCTGAACTGATGAGTTGCCGCTTGCGCCACGTTGTTGCAGCTATATCCGTGGTAGCCATTGCGGTGGGGATTGTCATGTATTGGAAAATGCAGCATTCCGCCGCTATCCTCGTGATGTCGGAAAATCCACAGGTCGCGGATTCCAGTGTGGCGATGCCATCAGTCTCGGCCCAGCACGATGTTTCAACGGTGGACACTCCTTCGGTTATGGCGCCGGCGCCACCTGTCAATACATTAGAAAGCAAAGCAGTGGATTTCAAGTTATCCGGTGTTTTTCTGACTGACAGAAACAGCAGCGCGGTTATCACCGATGTGCGGGGCAATGAAAGCATAGTTCACGTTGGTGATGTAATCAACGGCAGTTGGTCGATGGATATGATTTATCATGATCGCGTCGTCGTTTCCGGGCACGGTCTGAAAGCAACTGTCAGGCTGGCGTCTCCGGGGTCCATCGGATATCCGCAAAAGCAAGTTGAAGAAAGTCCGTTAAGTATTGATGAAATTAAAATCCAGACGGCCAGGAAGCGTATGCAGGATCCGGATTTTCAGTGGAAATTAGCGCGCTATCTGCATGGTCGGCATCCTACCCAGGTGGAATATCCAGTAGGAGTGGATTCTTATGGTATTCATGCTGATTCACCGACGCACTTTGAAGTTGATCGGGAAGCGGTGTTAGAACAGTTTTATCAGGCAAAATTTTACCGGCATATCAAATACGTCGAACACAGCGACGGTATTGCAATTGAGGAAGTGGTGCCGGGCAGCTTGTTTGACAAACTCGGCATCCAGGCCGGCGACAGAATCACGGCAATCGATGGCAAAACGATCGATACCATAGCGGCGTTGTTAAGTTCGCACATGGAGCTTATCTACGGTGAAAAGTTCGCCGTCGATCTTGTGCGTCAGGAAAATCCGCTGACTCTGTCACTCGTTTTAAAGTAGCATAGCAACTGCCGAGTACCGATATCCGGCCCGGATCCCTGAGGTGACACTGCTTTGCTATAATATAGTCTAGTTTGTTTTAGGTTCTTTGTGCGGGCAGCTGATCGCCGATACACGAATTGAGCGTCATCCTGGTTAAAATCTGCGCGACCATCATTACTTGAATTTGTCGTGACTTGAGTTTTGTTCGTTCCGTCACTATTCAAAACCCATACGTTACTCTTGCCACTCACGCCAGCCCATGACTCATAAATGATCAGCGAAAGTCGCATGATCACGACCTTCACATGCAGGCTTTTTTCCGCTGAATCAGCACTGACACCGCAAAACGCCGACAACTACCCAACGGCTAACCTGCGCTCGCTGGTATCATCATTTTTTCATTGGCTTTCTTTATCGCTTGGTGCTGTTTGTTTATCGGTGCCGAAGAGATTGAAAGGGTTGAAGCTGGTTTCAAACGGAACCTGCGTGGCACCGGTGATTTTTTCATTCACCAAGTCGAGATACAGCGCCATTTGATGATTCTGCAAATTGTCTTTTGTCAGCGGTTCCTGGGTGAATTTCGTAGCGCGCAACATGCTGTCCAAACCTTCCAGCAGCGCAAACCGCGCACCGGGCAGCAAAATAACTTCTGTGCCGGCGTGCCAGTATATATCCAGGTTCTTGATGTCCATCGGATCGAACAGCGGAACCAGCGGCACCAGGTCCTTGGCTGTCACCACCCGAAGTACATGCAAGTGGTTGAGGTGCTCAGCGCCGGAGATATTAGTCACTTTTGGCTGCCCGAAGGTCACGACGCGACTAACGTGAAAGTGTTCCGCGTCCAGGTAGAATGCAACAATCAGCGCGACCGCGCCGCCCAGACTGTGGCCGGTGGCGCTTATCGTATAATCCGCTTGCAGCAAGGGTATTAAATCCTGGTATATCCTTTGTGCCGCCTGCGAAAATCCGCTGTGCAGGCGTATGCCGGTATGCGGGTCGGTTTTAAGTTGTAGATCTACGTCGACCAACGCGTTCTCTACATTGGCGGTGCCACGCACGGCTAGGATGTGGGTGCGAGTATTGTTGTCCGTCAGCAAATAATAGGTGACTTCCAATTCCGGGATGGTGGCATATCGGCTGAGGGTGAAATGCCGTTGCGTGCTCAGACTTTTGACTTCATTTTCCGTTTGGTAAACAGCGTTGGCGAATTGCGCGTATTCCTTGATCTGTTGAAAATCTATCGAATCGGGTGATACCTGGTCGGCTGCGATTGAGGTGTGGCTGACGGCAATAGCCAGCAACGTCAGCGATAATCGCGCGGTCTTGCATGAATACGGTTTTGGCATGGGGTTGATTCCTTGATGAAGCCTGTATTATAGCGTGCGGCCGCCGTAATGACGAGAACAAGATGGCTGCGCTGGGATCGTGTAGATCTGAAGGCGAGCCGGGTCCGACGGCTTGCGGCCCATCGGTAAAGAAATCAATCCTTTCCTCATCGTGTGAATTGCCATCGTAGAACAGATTTTACTGAAGCGCTTGACCCACGATAATTTTCACTCCTATATCGCCGCGATGCCAAGAACATTTCACCATGCAGATCACCACCACCGCCACCGGCTGCGGATCGCGGCGGGGTACGGGGTGGCGGCCGGCAACGATAATAGCCAACACTGGTCGATAGACAGATCAGGGCGCAGTTACTTTGCAAATACATTCGGCGCAATGGCTATAAGCCGCGTAAACAGCACGTCCATCACCCAACTGTTGCCATCGGCGTCGGCATACTGGGTGTTGGTCAGTCCAAAACTGGCATAGCGCCCCGCAATATCAACGATCACGCCGCTCATGAATCCAGGCTCGGAGCCGGCATGGAATAAAACCGGCCGTCCTCGGCTATCGTTGGCGGCGATCCAGCCCAGCGCGTAATCTCCGCTGGCCAGCTGCTGCAGGCGTTGGACATAACCGACGGGTAATGGCGTGGCTCGGCCTCGCAACGCCTGCAGATGCCAGTGTAACCACGTTGCGTATGCCGCCGCCGTGATACTGAACGGACCGGACGGTGCGAGCACATCGACCCATTGCTGCAGCTCGGCCGGAAGCGGTAATTCCACTTGTAGCGAACCCGGTAGACCGCTATGTCCCACCGGTTGATCTGGCGCCATCAATTCGGGACGCAGCCAACTGCCGGTCACCCCCAGGGAACGCGACAACTCCTCCTCAAAAAGCGCTTCAAAAGTTTTACCCGTGGCCGCCTCGAGCATAGCACCTACCAGGGCATAACCGCCATTGGAGTAATAAAAGTCCTGACCTGGAACCACATTGACCGGTGGCGGTTGACTGAGTAGCCAACGGGCGAAAAAAAGTCGTCGTTGCTGCAGGGATTGTGGCATGTCACCGCTATATTCACCTAAATAATCTTGAAAGCGTTGCGTGTCCACTTCATCGCTCATAGCCAATACTCCGCCATGGTGCTATCCCAGCGTAGTACGCCGCGATCGATCAGTCGCGCGGTTATGTAGGCTGTCATCGCCTTGGTATTTGAACCAAGCAGGAATGACTCCGCCCCACTCAGCGTATCATTCGTGCCTGTACGACGCACACCGGCAACGCCGATTTCACAATCATGAGGTGTCACTCGGCCAAGCTCCACACCAACCAGTCCCGCACCGACCGCGGCCGTAACTTCCCGGGAGACGGCATCATCTTCCTTAAACTCACAGGTCGGTTGTTGATCGCCGAGATTCTGGTATTGCCTGGCCGGGTCATTCGCAGCGCTAGCGCCGGTGATCAGCAGTAGAAACAAAAAAAGCAGGCGCACCCATGGCGGGCGGGTGCACCGGCTTGCGGGAGAAGCTTTGGATACGTTCATGCTGAAGTCCTTCGACTGTTAGGTTGTAATTGTGTAGGACACTATGAGACCGCCACTTAAATGCTATTTGAATGACACTATGCAATTAATTAAAATGGCGGGGTTGCCAATGAGCTGCGCCGAATACAGCGTGTCCTTCCGGGCAGGCGCTGCCGGTGGCGCTTGGGAACTGAGCCCGAGGGGGGACAGGATTATTGTGATCGCCGCCAGAGTGGTGCTGACGGTTCTGATCGCAACCTGTTCTGGCAACGGAAACCGGCTTCAATATCGTAGTTGAATGCACTTTAGCAGTCTTGCCCGACTGACGCGCCAAACCGAGTTGCTGCCCTCCGCTGCCAGTTGCTTATCGTCCGTCAGCGCATTGGGTATGTAGCTTCGCGTTGTTACCGTATCGCCTTTTGGCCCACAACGGGCAGAAGGTGCTGAGACTGCAACGGGGACCACAACCATCCCCGCCAGTGATGTTTCCCCGGTGGGTTGTTGAGGACGGATTCAGTCTGTACACAAACATCATGAACTTCGCCTTTGACCGGGCAACCCTGCTACAATGGCGTCGTTTTTATCACGCCTGTCCTTAGCCCAAGCACGGGTACTATTGACATGCGTACCATTTCATTCCTATTGCCTTGTGCATAGTCAGCAGGCAGTTGTAAACGTGTCTGCAGATCACCTTCCCTAACCGTTGCAATGCCTTGACCAGCAGGCCCACTGTATTAAATACGTTACGTTTCATAAAATATGCAACAAAACACGCCACGGCGAGTAACCCGAGATAAACGGGCAAACTGCTAACCACCAGATCTATGGTCATGGCACGAAACGGTTTCTGATCCATGGCAATCCGCAGCTTGAACAGCTCCACACCATTGAAGTCGAAAAATGGTACGCTACGCAGGTAGTAGTTCTTATCACCCAACGTCACCTGTCCTTCCGGCGCATGCAACCAGCGCCAAGCACCCTGCAAAGACGTCATGATTACCTTACCTCCGTCTGTTGCAAGAATTATTTCCGCTTGTACCTTATTGGCAAACAGAGACAACAGGGTGTTGCGACCGGTAATATATTTCACTTATTCATACAATAGGAAGGAAACTGCTATAATTGTTTTATGATTTTCCAGACATTCCAGAACTAGAGTCTGGACACATAGTAGACACCTGGTTTGTTACTAAGTTAACTTTTACGTTCAATCGGAATATAAAAGGAAAACGTCGCGCCACCAAACTTCTCATTCCGGCACCATATTTTTCCACCGTGTAAAGTTACCAGTTCCCTGCAAATCGCCAGACCCAATCCGGTACCGCCTGGTGCATACTGATTGTTGCTGCTTTGCACGAATTTTCCAAAAATAGTATCAAGCTCTTCTTCCGCAATACCTTTTCCCTGGTCAGTAATATCACACTGCACTGCACTTATAGCCTCGTCATTGTCATCGGTGTAAACGACGCTATTTATGGAAATCGTTATTTTAGTTTCCATAGGCGCATATTTTGTTGCGTTGTTCAACAAATTAGCCACCACCTGCCCTATTTTTATCTCGTCACAGTAGATTTCCGGGATTTCCGGCGGGAAGTCATAGGTCAAATGCAACCGCTTCGCGACGATCAGACCCTCCTGTTCGGCGACACATCGCGTTATTATCTGTTTGAGTTCTTGTTTCACGCAATTCAACTCCATCTTGCCGGCCTCCAACTTGGCGAGATCAAGTAATCCATTAACAAGCACAAGTAAACGTTCACCGCTGATCTGTATTTGCGTAAAATATTTCACGATACGTGCCGGTGGCAAACTTCCTGTTCGATTAATGCCAAAATCGGCAAAACTAAGAATTCCATGCAGTGGAGTTCTCAACTCGTGAGACATGTTCGCCAGAAACATTGACTTGGCCTTATTTGCTTCTTCCGCCTCTTCTTTTGTTGTTTTCAACTCGCGGGTTTGACGCATAATTTTCTCAAGGTCCGTGTTACGGATGGCGGCCCCCAGCAAAATAAGACTTCCAAAAAATATCAACTGCATAACACCCATTGACAATTCATGATATGTTAGCGATGGCAATATATGCAGCGGCGTAGTCACCAAAAACACAATATTGCCTATCCATATGGTTGTTACCAGGCGTAATGGCAGCCACAAACTGGAAAGCAAAATCGGAAGGCTCATCCATGAACACCAGGTAAAAACGTTGTAGACGCCGAACTCTTTGCTAGATAACAATAACGCATAGGGCGGCATATAAATAAATAATGTTAAAACGATACCCGCTTTTAAATAGTGCCGGGTTCTGCTGAAGGCATAACAGATGACGGACACGATAAAAAGCACGGAAACTGCGTTTCTTTCCGCTTCCAGTCCGGATAACCTCACACCTATTGGAGTCAGAATAATGAAAGGAATAATTAGTGATGACAAAAGTCTTGCGCGGCGGCGTGCTTCGTCACCCAAAACTGCATTTGATGGCTCAACCAGTAAATTCACATAACGTTTAATGTTTTGTTCTATTTGCATTGTTTAACCGTATCGTATTGCACCTAAGCTCGCATGACGCAGGTACGTTTTACAATGATCGGCGGATTTTTGCTAAATGTTATATCGGAAATGTGAATTACTAATATTTTTTGAATTGTTTACGACATGATTTCATCACCGTTCACAAACTTGACAAGCGATCTATATATTTAACACCACCACATCGTTTACCTAACGCCAAAACACTCGTTTTGAGGACAGGGTCAAACTATTTACAAGCATCTATTAAACTTTTAACTGCGATCTCCATGCACACCGCTTACGTGATCGTTTCGTCATTTCCCCTCAATAGCAAGGCGACATCAATGCGAAGCTTCTCAATGCTGAAAGGTTTTGATACATATAAATTAGCACCCGACATCATTCCTTTTTCAATATCTCTTTCCGAAGCATAAGCTGATACGAGAATAACCGGCAGATTTTTTGTACGATCGTCAGCGCGTAGCCTGCGACATACTTCAATGCCATCCATTACCGGCATTGCCACATCAAGCAAAAGAAGATCCGGAATTCTTTGTTGAATGCTTGCAAGGCATTCCTGCCCATTACCCACTGCGTGAACCTCGTAGTCGTCGATCAGCATTTCTTCAAAGATACACTGATTCATCGGCTCGTCGTCGGCAACCAGGATGTATTTCAAGAAAAACACTCGCGCATTAATCGACTCGCTTCAATAAAATTATTGTAATCTAATGTTTTTCGCAAAATCTTCGTTTAGACGATAATGCGCCAACATTTTCCCGGATGCCTCCAAGCAGAAAGGCTTCGACAGGACTCCGCAGCCGATACTGGAAATCCATCAAGACCAGACATAGCATCATTTTTAAGGACAAAGTCATACCCGCTTGCCTTATAGAACTGTAACACCTCATTCGGATTGAAGCTTACAGCGACTGATATATTTCCGTAAAAATATCGCATTTCTGACAATTGTGTCACATTGGTACGTTCATCATCAACAACGCGTATATTGGTGTTCTACATAGCACAACCACCAATCTGTCGGAAACTACTAAATTAATGGCGTACCGATACAGCGGACGGACTGTGCACCCAAGACAGGAATTGAGTGTAAATATTTGCAATAACGTTGCCGATCAACTTACGCGAACCATGGTCGCAATTCAAGCAAGTCTTAGAATTAGATTTTCGTTTGACCTATTGTTCTTGTGAAACCCTTGTCCGTCTGGCGTACGCTCGAATCTTTATTGGCATCCAGACCATAGGAAATAGTTTCTATCGCACTTGGCGAATGAAGGGCAAATACCTGTCAAATACTGCGTGTAATTGTTCAAGACGTAAATATTTGTATTGCGTCTGCCAGGTAGTGCGAGTCTACCGGTTGTAATTGATGATTTCGGTACCGGATACTTATCTCTTTCCGACCTGAAGAAATTCGATATTGATTATTCAAAATTTGATTGATCTTTCGTCAACAATCTTGAGACTGATCAGAATGACATGGCACTGTCGGAAACCAAAATTATAATGACCCACAAACTTAAACTGCTAGTTGCAGCGGGAGGTGTCAAAACCGCTGGACAAAGAACGATATTGGCAAATGGCGGTTGCGATTTTGTTCAAGACGACCTGTATGCAAAACCGATGCAACCACGAGAATTTGAATTTGAACTTGCATGCATTACCCAAGTATTTAGTACCGTACTCGAATCTAAATTTAACAAATATCGTGTTACAGCTAATCTTGCCCATTCTGCCATTGACGTTGACGTCTGAGGATCCGTTTGCGTATGGCCCGACCTTTCTGTCGCGGCGCAGCACCCACTACCTACGCATGTCGTAACATAAAATCCCGGCAGCAAACAAGCCATTGTTAAACTTCATTTTTGCACTAGGCCGGGGCACTAAGTTTAACATCTATTTCCCCTGCCGCTTGGTAACGATAAGTGCTGCGGTTTTTCACTCAAATCAGATCGATAATGACTTCTCGGGATCAGTAAATATTCCAGTGGTTGACAGTGAGCGGCGGACTTTACATCACCAGCCATTCCAACGCAGATCCAAATAAAATCCAATTCAGCGGTTTTCATATTTTTACTTTCAATCTTCCGGTAACCGTGGCGAATGAATCTCGGATTACCGCGACGCTCGATGGTATTGCAATTCGATCAAGTGATAGTCAGCATATCGGCCTGATAACCGGATGACCGATCCTAACCAGATGCCTGCCGCCCGATTATCCGGCGCAGGGTTACTTTAAGAAACCCGCGCCGGATACCCCGTGGACACCTTATTGATAGTTAAAACGCGGCATCGAGCTCCTGATAGGCGTCCGCGGTTATAACCGTGAGTCGTTCGATGAATGCAGCTAGATCCACACTACCATCAACGGCGCTTGCCACGAAATCGGCAACCGTCATCCCGGTCAGATCCACCGGATTACCGTTATCAGTCCAGATTGCCGACAGACTGACACCGCCCTTCAGGATTTTATCACTGCCACCGCTTATTTTGGCCTGCAGCCCGGTAGTGCGTAAAAATGAAATCTTCAGTGGCAGCGGGCGTACCTGGGCCAGTGCTGCGATTAAGGTATCGTTGTCAAAACTGGCGACCGTTGATCCCACAGCGTTAACCAGGTCATGGGGATTGATTTGCGGGAAGCCCTGCACGATGTCAACCACCGGTGTCAGATTGATCACACCCTGAAGATTACCGGCAAATGCCATTACCTGCTCACCCGGTTTGAACTCCAATTCCGGCAGCACTGCCACGCCCGCCATCACGTCAACTCCGAAAGTGATGGGACTGCTGCAGAAACCCACACCTCCCGACTGCGTAAGATCGAGGCCGGCATTGATTTTCAACGTACCCTGATCCTGCAACTCATAGCGCTGGGAAGCGTCATTAAGCGCAAACACCAGCTTATAATTGATACCGGTACTGCGTTTGAACGCGACATTCGATTCCTGTACCGATGTCGGTACATCGAAGTTCGCGGATAAGTCCCGGATGAAGCTGAATTCGACGGTAACGGTGTTATCGAGGCTATTATTGGCGATTTTGAACGCACGTGCCGCATTGATTCCCACCGCGGCCAGGCAAGCTGCTTGCGCGTCCAAAGCCAGACCTTTGGTAAATACCGCTTCATAACCCTGATAACTTCGGTTAAGCATATCCACGCCATCGACGATACCGTTGAGCACGACCGAAAATGGATCAACTGAGGCATCCGCCGGTAACATCGCCAGTTGACGTTGCGCCTGCATCAACGCGCTCCGGGCTTGATCGAGCTTGAGATTCGCCTCGACCAGCCGCGCTTGAGCTGTAGCCAGCGCGGTTTTGGCGGTAGTCAACGCGGCAAGCGACCTTTGCGCCAAATTGCGTGCCGTTGTCAATGCCACCGTGGCGCTATCGAGGGCCAACCTTTTGGCAGTACAGAAATTGACGCACGCATTCAGGCTGGCGCGGGCCTCGTAGTAGCGACGCTGCGCGCTGCTCAGGCGTTGTTGAGCCGCGGTGTAAATCCGGGCAGCAACATTGTAAACACCGGTGGTATCGGTAAGCGCCTGGTTCACAGGCCCAATGGCAAACTGTGCCAGATGCAGCGAAACCTCGGCTAAATGCAACGTCTTTATCGCCTCGTCGCGACTGATGGCAAAATCGATACCGGTCAATGTTGCGAAATAGGAACGTACCGCCTGGCTGAAGTCCGCCACGTTGTGCAGGTCGATTCCCATGGCCTGGAACGGCTGCATTTGCTGCCACAAACCTTTCAACAAAATATAGTCCAGGATACCCGTGGCAACATCCGCCGGCGTGTTGAAACGAAACACGTCTTTACTACTGATTGCCATGCTTGCTTTCGCCGACGCATCCGTATTTTTCGGCATATCCGGGAGTGAAGCGCCGAAACTGAGCCCTTGTTGACGCTCAAACGAAACTTCATAGTAGGAAATTCCGCTTCGCGCATCAACCACCCGCTTGATCTCAGGTGTCACCGAAGTACTGACCCCACCATTGAAAATGCCTGGCGGCACGCCGGGGATTGGAATCGGAAACTCTATATTGCGTGCAATTTTCAAGGTAATTTTATCATCATTGGAATTAAGTGCCGTAGTCAGCGCATTGGCAATATTGCCCGCCAGCAACTCCGCGCCTGCCTGAATAGCCTGATTGGGCGGCAGATGGAGATCGGGATTTAATAATTCCGCGGGAAAGGCTTGGACCCGGCCTGTGCACAAACTCAGCACTATACTCAGTAGAATCACCGTCCGAGAAACCGGTCCGACGGCCTGGTGGGTGTCGTAAATAGTCATTGTTTTCATGGCGTTATCTCCTAGTTTATAGTGTCAATGAAGATCCGGACATGGCGGTGATGACCGCCTGTAATTCCGGTTCCTATGGTGTTAAGCGATATCCGATGGAAAAGTCCCTCATGGGCCGTCGTCGACTGTCTAAATAATGAGCAATCCAAAAAAATTCGAGCTGGTGGGTGTCCCGGAATGGAATAGGCTGTCTCGGAATAGGTTCCGGAATAGGCCCCCTGAATAATTTGAATTACTTGAAGATTTGGTGAGTAGTCCTCGGTGTCGGGAACTGTGGGTGTCCTTGAATAATTGTGGGTGTCCTTGAATAATTGCTTGAATAATTGCTTGAATAATTGGTCCCGGATTTGGTGGGTGTCCTTGAATTACCTTTTTGAATTACCTGAATTATTCTTGAATTGACAGAATTACCTAGTGTCCTTGCTATACCGATGGACTATTATGGTCTATGAATAAAGTCACGGTAACGGGATTATTGAAGGAGTGGCGGGCCGGAAGTGCGCAGGCATTGCAGCGGCTCACACCTATTGTTTATAACACGCTGCACAATATGGCGGCGCACCATATGCGCAGGGAAAATCCCGGCCATACCCTGCAAACCACCGCCCTGGTAAATGAAGCGTTTGTACAATTAGTAGATGCCAGTGTGGAATGGCAAAGCCGCGCACATTTCCTCGGCGTGGCCGCGAACATGATGCGACATATTCTGGTTGACCAGGCGAAAGCCAAGGGCCGGAGCAAACGCGGGGGCGACAGACAGCAGGTAACCTATCTTGAAAGCCGTATCTTTGAAGAAGCGAATCGCGAACCGGATATACAGGACCTGGATACCGTTCTCAGTCGGTTTGCGGTGCTTGATGAACGCAAGGCGAAAGTCGTGGAACTCAGTTTTTTCGGTGGCCTTACTTATGAAGAAATCGCCGAGGTTCTGCAAATATCGCCGGCTACCGTGGATCGGGAGTTACGCCTGGGGAAAGCCTGGCTGCGCAAGGAACTGGAACAGGACGCCGCAGGCCCGGCAAAGTCCTGACGCTACTCATCCAACATTTTCATGGCATTGTCCAGGCTGCGGCGCATGCGGTTAAAGGATTCGCCGAGCACCGACAACTCATCGTTACCGCTGGCTTTGAATTCAGGCACCTCCTGATTACCCATACTGATATCGTTAGCCATGGCGGACAAACGCTTGATCGGTTTGAGCACGATCAAGCGCAACAGTAAGTTCAGCAATATCGCCAGCACGACAAAGATCCCGGCGAGCGCCAGCATAAAGGTTTGGAATGCCATGGACGCACGCTGCAACGCCACCGACATGGGTACGCTGACGATCTGGGCGCCGACGATTTCATCCATGTTCCAGCCAAATCCACCCCGGTCACCGTAACGAGCCAGCATCGCCGCCGGCGCAGCTTCCCGGTCACCATGGCACATCAGACATTCCGCGTTCTGTACCTGGATCGGTCGGGCCATATAAAGTTGGGGACCCAAGGCCGTTTGATGCACGCCGACGAGATCGTTTTTTTGACCATTATTGCGGAAATATTCGATGATCGTGGTTTCCCAATCCGTAGCGCGAGATGTCGGATTGGTCGGATTAAGCGTTGCTTCCTTGTAGGTATACTCGGGAAATTTTTCACGCAGGCCCTGGACATTGCGCATGGCCGCATAGGCGGGTACGGTTTGCGGCAAGAATTTGTCATGCATAACGGGTATCAGCAGGGGCTTCACCTCATTGACCGTGTAACTGCGCACGGCCATGGCGTTTTCCATGATAATACTGGCGGTATGCAGTATCTCGTCACGTGCATTGCGCTGCAGGATGGCGTCCGAAATATAGCCGGCAGCGATCATACCGGCAAGAAACGTCAGGACCAAAACCAGGTTAAACTTGACACTGAGACTCATCGTTTGGATTCTCCCAATTCGTCCTTACCAAAACGTGCGGAACTGATCGAGAAACGCCTCACGCTCTTCATCGTTGTCCAGATGATCCGCCAGATTATGGCACAAACTTTCCATACTTTGGGCGGCACGACTCTTGTTACGCACCAAAGTGCGCGCAATCGGTCCAATATAGCGCGTTAGTTGCGCTTCTATGGCAGCCAGTTGCTCGGGGGGGAATGATACGGCAGTGTCAACGATGGCGGCTTGACCGCTGCCACTGTCTCCGCCGCTGCTCAGAACATCACCTTTTAGCGTACGCAGAAAACGCCGTTGTTCCCGCGCAGATGGAATATGACTGGCCAGGTGTGCACACAAGTCGTCGATGTCGGCAATCGAAGCCACTGCTTTTTTGACCAGCATGGAGGCGAGCGGACCGATATGTTTGGTCAGCTCCCGAGTGATGGATGAGATGGTAAGCGCATCCAGGCTCGATCCGGACACGCTACTGCCGTGGGCACCACTCGAACGGGCGGCAGGCATGGCGGCAATCGGTGCTTCCAGTGTGGCCAACGCCGGTGAAATCGCCGCCACTGCTTGCTGCAGTTGTAACAGATCCGCCGTAAGGGAATCGACATGCGGATAGCGCGTAGCCAGGGTATGGTCCAGGCAACGCGTCAAAATGGTATCCACCAGCGGCGGCAGGTGAGGATTATGGGCAGCGATACTATCGGGCTGGTTGTTCATTACCTGGTAAATAATTTCGTAAGGTGTCTTACCTTGAAAAGGCCGGACACCGGTGATCATTTCATAAAACACGACACCCGCTGACCAGATATCGGTACGATGATCCACCTTGTCACCACGCAATTGTTCCGGCGACATATATGCCACGGTGCCAATCGCGACACCGCTGCCGGTTATTTCCACACCGGATACCTTGGCCACGCCGAAATCGAGAATTTTTGCCACACCCTCATGGGTGACAATGATATTGTCCGGTTTGATATCGCGGTGAAATATCTGTTGGCGATGCGCGGCCTGCAAGCCGGCGCACACTTGCAGCAGTAACTGTACCGCATCGTGCACTGCCATCGGACCCTTGGCAATAATCTCCTTCAGTGACCGCCCCTCATAACAGGGCATGGTAAAATACATTTGTGCATCGGGCGTGGTGCCGATATCGTAGATCAGGCAGATATTGGGATGGTCAAGGCGCGACGCCGCCCGTGCCTCGGATACGAATCGTAGTCGCCCGCGCTCATCCAGGTGTAATTGCGGCGATAGGCATTTCAGTGCCACCGGACGTTCCAAGCGGGTGTCCCATACCTTATAGACGATTCCCATGCCGCCTTGACCGATCTTCTCCTGGAACTGATAGGGACCGAAGTCCGCCTGCAATTTCGGTTGTGCTTCCTGCTTTTCCACGCCGGGCAGCGAAAACGCTTCCCAGAAATCCCCGGCCTGGGCATCCGCCGCCAGCAGTGCGCGCACCTCCCGCTCCAGTTCCTCATCATTCTGGCAGGCCGCTCTTAGCGTCTGTTCACGCAGCGCCGGCTCCGATGCCAGAACGGTATCGAAAATAGCCTGTATTTCTTGCCAGCGCTCTTGCTCCATAGGCTGATTATACGCATCCCCGTACCGGGCACCACAACACCACGCCCTTGTCGATAATATTGATGACCTACAGATACAGGGGGTGTAGCGTGGCAAAAGCCTGTGCCCGCATGAAGATTCGTAGTCTGTAAAATACGTTTTTACATAAGTTCGGCTGCTCTTTGTCGGGTATACACGACGCACCCTGCCCCCCCCCCAAATCGGCACGGATGAAACCTCTGCGCCGGGTTGCTTCACCGTATATCCATGCAGCACCGAAGGCACCGTTCCATGTCCACTCCGCCCCCTGTCCCTGCGGCGCTACTGGCCGAGCCGGCCTATGCCGAGCGGCATTGCTTCTCGACAACACCTTCCTTCGGGGCATCTCACCCGGAGGAGTCGATGGAACAGGCTAAGGAGTTGGGCTATACCGCTCTGGCCCTGACCGATGAGTGCTCCCTGGCGAGGGTGGCGCGGGCCCATGGCGATAATGCTGAAACGGCATAGTATCGTTAACAATATCTAAAGTTTGTTGGTTTGTTCGACCCATTCACACGACCGGTCTTTCCTTATATTTCACCTCCACCGAGCGCTTGGCGATATCACCGACAAGTGGAAATAGCAGCAGCATGTTATTTACCCTGAAACGGAGCCGGGTCTTCAGATCCACCGGCCATGTGCTCATGTTTTCAATCGCCAGAAAATGCGCCTGATGCCTGTTGATCTCGCCTATAAGAACTTTTTTCTCATCGCTGTTCTGCGTTGCCTGCAATTCAGACTGCAATTCATTGATTCTTACTATTAATGCGTCCGCCTCCCTATGTAGCTCAAGCTTGCGCTTGAGCATTTCTCGATGAAATATAATCAGCGGTAAAAGAAATGCGCCGATCTCGATTATGATCGCGGCGCCCAGCTACCAGAGGTACAGTTCTTCCCAGCGCCGATAGTCTCTCGGCCAGATCGGAAAGATAAACCACCATACCGCACGAAAAACAGCGGGTAGCGCGGTAATCATTGCCTGGTAAAAGTAAAATTCACCGACGAGTTTGAGACCACAGACACCGTCCACGTGCAAGGGATCAATCACCATATAAATCCGTCTTTTTTTCAGAAAAAGACCCAGCTGGCCTTAACAAACCATTCGTCCCAGATAAGTGCCGCCAATATAGGTACCGAATATTTCCACCACCATCAATAGTAGCGCCTGATCATGTTGTTCATGAGGCTCGTCAGTCAATGCCACGACAAATGCCAGCATCATTGCCATGGCAAGTGACATCGCTGTGGCTTTCGCCCACAAGTCCACCTGTTTTTCCATATACACCCGAAATTCCTTACGGCTAATGCCGCCAAACTT
>JAHECY010000178.1 GCA_024641505.1 Gammaproteobacteria bacterium | reverse complement strand
TGGCGTGACCTTGTCGGTACCGACGCTGGAAAAAGTGGGCGAGGTACGCCAGGCAGGCAAAACCGAAGCCAATCATATTTATTTCATGGTGTTTGGCAATCCCAGCAAGATCGTCAAGCCGGGAAATCGCGTCAGCATCGTGGTCGGAAAATTCCGTGCGGATGGAATCATCGTGCAGTAAACCGCTGCGGTATTAACATCTAGAATTGGAGTGAATGACTATGTTACGTAAATTAAATCTTGTGGTAATCAGTTGTGGTTTGATCGTCGGCTCGCCCTATAGCATGGCGACCGAACATACTGCCGCATCGATCAGGCATGTTGCGGCCAAGCCCAGCGCCAAACTCAGCAACGAGTCCACCCAACATAAACTCAAACCATCTGATTTGAGCGTGGCGCAAATTATCGATAAAAATATTCAGGCACGCGGTGGTTTGAAATCCTGGCGTGCCGTGCAAAGCATGCAGATGACCGGGAAAATGGATGCCGGTTATGCCAAACCTAAAAAAGACCTGGACCCGGCGGCAACACAATTGAATCGTTCGTTAAGCCGTACTGGCCGTATTCAGGCGGCGATAGCCCGCAGCAAGGAAGCACAAGATCCCGGCAAGCTGGTGCAGGTGCCGTTTACCATGGATTTGCAGCGCCCCCACAAACAACGTCTGGAAGTCAAATATCCGGATGTGACCGCCGTGCAGATCTTTGACGGTGAGAAGGGCTGGAAAATGCGTCCGTTCATTGGCAAGAACCATGAAGTGGAAGCGTATAGCCCGCAAGAACTCAAGCTTGCACAATTGCAAACCGAACTCGACGGCGCGTTGATCGATTACAAAGCCAAAGGTTACAAGGTGGAAGTTGAAGGCATGGAACCGGTCTCCGGCAAAAACGCCTATCGCCTCAAGGTAACCATGCAGGATGGCCAGTCACGGCATGTGTGGGTCGATGCCAAATCCTTCCTCGATGTACAGATCGACGAAACCCGTCAATTGGGTGGCAAGCCACGCGCCGTGATCACCGCCCTGAATGACTATAAAGATGTGCATGGTCTGAAGATGCCGTTCACCATGGTGACCCATGTTGAAGGCACCAAGCACACGCCGCCATCGAAAATTGTTGTCGACAAGATCACATTGAACCCCACACTGGATGCAGCGGCATTCACGAAACCCAAATAAATTCCGATAACAAGGAATTAATCTGGGAGGGTTGCAATGAAGAATTTTTACCATTTAACCAGTATCGCGTTGGCGCTGACTTTGTCGTTGGGCGCCAGCGCAGCGCTGGCGATGGAGAAATGCGGTAGTGGTAAATGTGGTATGGATGGCCGTGGCGACAAGAAACCCATGGTCATGCCGCAGCAGGATGTAAAATTTACCAACGTCGACATTAGCCTGCCGAACGTCACACAGGTTCGCGCTGACGGGAGCAAAGTTAAATTCGCCGATGACATCAATGACGGTCGTCCGGTGATGTTGAATTTTATCTTCACCACCTGCAAAGCGATCTGTCCGATCTCCAGCAGTACCTTCAAGCAAGTGCAGCATAAACTCGGTAAGGACCATGACCAGGTGCATCTGGTATCGGTGTCGATCGATCCCGAACAGGATACCCCGGCCGTGTTACGTGACTACGCCAAGCGCTATCATGCCGCAGCCGGTTGGGACTATTACACCGGCAGTGCCGATGCCAGTATTGCTATCCAGAGCGCATTTAATGTATACCGTGGTGACAAGATGAGTCATGACCCCGTGACCTTTGTACGGATCGCACCGGGCAAGCCCTGGGTGCGTATCGATGGATTCACCAGCGCCGATGCCTTACTCAACGACTACCACAAGCAACTCGCGGCGAATAACTAGCCGTCAGTCATTCCGTACTACAGGCAATACCATGTTAATACGCTGTTTGTTCGTCTTCGTACTCTTATATATAGAGCCTCAAATCCTGGTTGCGGCCGATGCCTCACCCGACCCGGCCACCATTGCCGCCGGTGCCCGTATCTATCGTGATGGCATGTTACCCAATGGCGAACCGCTGCTGGGCGAACGTGCCGGTGGCGCCAATCTCACCGGCAGTGCGGCGGCGTGTACCAACTGTCATCGTCGCAGTGGCCTGGGCAGTCTCGAAGGCCAAATTGTTATCCCACCGATCATCGGTAAGTATTTATTTAATTCACTGGAGAAGAACGTCAAGGACATGAACGTACCGCATGTGTATGCCACACGCGTGAAACGTTCGCCGTATAACGACACCACCCTGGCGCGCGCGATTCGTGATGGCATCGATTCCGATGGCCGCACGTTGAATTATTTAATGCCGCATTATCATCTCGACGATGCCAATCTGCACGCGGTCGAAGCCTATCTGGAGAAATTGACCAACGCCGCCGTACCGGGTGTCACCGATGAGACGCTGCACTTCGCCACCATCATCACCCCCGATGCGGATCCGGCCACCGCCAAAGCGATGCTGGAAGTTATGGAAAAATTCATCCAGGATAAAAATGAATTCATCCGTGGCGGGGGTAAACCCATGGTCTCCACCGCGCGCGCGATCCGTTATCGCGTCACGCGTCGCTGGAGTTTGCACGTGTGGAACCTGCAAGGCGCAGCCGACACCTGGCAACAGCAACTGCACGACAAACTCAAAGCCGAACCGGTGTTTGCGGTGTTGTCCGGTTTAGGTGGCAAAACCTGGGCGCCGATCCATCAGTTTTGTCAGGCCGAAGAAATTCCCTGTCTGTTCCCCAATACCGATATTCCGGTGGACAAGGAAACCGATTTTTATTCGATGTATTTTTCCAAAGGCGTGCTGCTGGAATCCGAATTGATCGCCCATGATATTCAAGTCAAGGCAGCAAAACAAAAACCGGCACGCATCATTCAGGTGTATCGTCGTGATGATATCGGTGCGGCGGCGTCACAGGCACTGCAACACCGCAGTGAAATCGCCGGCATCAAAATCGTCAATCATGACATCGCCGCGAATGCCAAACAAAGTGACATTAATAAAGCCATTGCCGACGCCGGCAGCAATGATGTGCTGGTGTTGTGGTTACGTAATGCAGATGTCGCCGCGTTGCCTGCCAAAATAGAAAAACATCACAGTGTCTATGTCTCCGGCACCCTGAGTGGATTAGAAGATGCCTCACTGCCGAGCGCATGGCGCAGCACAACCGAAATGGTCTATCCGGTGGATCTGCCCAATCAACGTCGTGTGCGTTTGTATTATCCGTTAGGTTGGTTCAAGGTGCGACACATCGCCGTCGTCAACGAACGCGTGCAAACCGATACCTACATGGCCTGCGGCATCGCGTCCGAAATACTCAACGACATGCTCGACAGTTTTGTACGGGACTATTTACTCGAACGCACCGAAGGCATGCTCAGCCATCGCCTCATCACCGGCTACTATCCCCGCCTGGGCCTGGCCCAACAACAACGCTTTGCCTCCAAAGGCGGCTACCTCGTCCACTTCACCGAACCGCAAGGCAATAAAATCAAAGCGGATACGGATTGGGTCATACCGTAAAGCAGTGGTAGGTTGGACTGAATGAAATGATGTCCAACACCAGGAATCACCTTAAGCCGCAATGCCATCAATCGGAACAGGGTTGTATATCGCCTATTTCCTGACTACCATTCAGGTAACATGCGAATTTGTAGCTTTAAGGCGATTTAGACGAACGCTCGTCTATATATCTGTTATGTTTTAAAATGAATAATACGATGAAAATTCAGATCACTTGGGCAATTGCTGCTTTGCTGGGATTGTTAATTGGTTATCTACTTGTGGTTAAAACAATGTTTTGGTTTCTACTTGTACTTATTATTGGTTTTATGGCGATTAACTATACACCTACATTTTCAAAAAAATGGATACTATCGGTTAAAAATGTAATATTTTATGGTTCATCGCTTGGGTTTGTGGGTGGGTTATTACTGGGTGGTTTTGTGCGTTTAATCAATGTGTAAAAAACATAACAAGGTGATCAAGCCGCTCGCTATCGCTCACTTGGACGCTTCGCCGCGTTGCGGTTCGCGCCACTTATCACAACGTTACATCTTTATTGCGAAATTCAAACAGTGCACCAGAAACTAACAACCGAATTTATCAAAAAAACAATCTTTGATGCATTTAAAGATGTATCAAAAGGTAATGGTATAGGTGCCAGAGAGTGTACTGCAATTGACGAATATGCGGGTGAAATTGATCTGAAAA
>JAHECY010000086.1:9410-16137 GCA_024641505.1 Gammaproteobacteria bacterium | reverse complement strand
GCCGTACTTTCTGTAAAGCTTGATAGGTATTTTGATACCGTCCGTGGCGCCGCAGGTATTTCTCCACCGCTTGAACACCTTCCCCATCATCCGCCAGCATGTCGATGACTCCCATGTCATACAGCTCTTCCGCCGTATAGGTTCTGCCGCTAACAATCATTCTTTCCGCGTTCGCCGGACTGATGCGCCGCGTCAACAGGTTGTAAGCACCCATAGCGGGAAACATGTTAAATAAAACTTCCGGCAATCCCATTTGTGATTTGCGTTCCGCCACGACAATATCACACGACAGCGCGGTCTCGAACCCGCTACCCAACGATTGCCCCTGGATAAGCGCAATCAAGGTGATCGGCATGTTAAAACTCATAATATTGGCATAGAGCAGGTCCACACACTGGTGCGCATATGCCGTCAGTCGACCTCTGTCTTGCTCAGCTATCAATCGATGAAACAATTGCAAATCTCCGCCCAGTGAATAGATACCCGGTACGTGAGAGGCCAATACCAGGTATTTAATGCGCCACCTGCGAGCACAATCCGGATCTCCATAGCAGATTTGCAGTTGCTGCTGCAACTGTTGTAACTCGTCCAATAATGCAGTATTGACACAAGGTATCGGTTTGGGACGCATAAAACACCAGATAGCGCCTATTACTTTGTCGTAGCGTGTGACGAATTGAGTGAACTCGGTAGTACTCGAGTTCTGCGCCGATGCATCCTTTGATTGAGACACGGTAGGACAATCTGTATAACTGCTCATTGAATATACTTCCTACATACAAATCTAATGCGGCTTGAATAAACCTAAATAATATTATCGAACAAAACTTGAAGTCACAAGCAAACGAAAGAATAAACAGTCATCCTTAAACTGTATTAGTTGAATATGACGTTTTTGATGAAATAGTTATTTTAAATGGCGCATGCTGATGTTCCTGATATGCAACGATGCTTCAGTCAATTCAACCAAGAATTAGCCAGTTTCAATCATGGAAGTGTTAAGCAATTATGGCACTAAATGCTGTTATCGAAGCCATCGCGGAACAAGTATTTTTTTGGAAAGCGACATTCAACCGGTAATTTCTTTGGAAAAACTTGGCCTCGATTCTCTTAAGGCCAGTGCGATACTTAATGCACTGGAAGACCTGTTAAAGATCGAGATACCAAACGAAGCAATTGAACAAATTACCACCGTTGGCGACATCGTCACCAAGGTCGATGAGCTGCTGGCCAGCCAAACCTAATCGTTCATGGCCAGATCCGTTGTTAGCAGCGGCTTGGGTACTATCTCCAGCCTGGTGCAACCTGTTAAGAATTCTGGACATCCTTGAAGGCAGGGCGTAACGCCATTACCCCGATCACACCACAAAGCCCAGGAAAACTCGCCGCCGTTACCCCGCTCTTGATAATAATTTTAACTATGCACCGGAGGTAATGCGCGGGTGAGTCGACTGGATACAGGTCCATCAGTCGATATTAAAATCCGATATACGGTCGGATGATTTACTAATCTCCCGAAATTATGGCAGCTAAATCAATGGGTAGAGGTAACATTGTTGTTCTTTACGTTCCCTGAGAAGTCGAAACTTCGGGTGGTCAACCCTGTGGCTCGCACCCCCTCGGTCGCGCGCGCCGGAAATCCTGCATGAGACGTGCAACCGACGCAGGTGCGAAACAGACTGATTATCGTGTGTACGATGTTCCTTGTGTTGTTAACGGAGTGCAATATGCAATCTCATTCCATGAAGAATCCAATATGCAAATTGGCAATATGTTTAGTGCTCGGTACCACCATCGCCTTGACCGGCTGCATGGAGGACAAGGTCGCGGATTCCGGTTCAAATTTTACGGGAACCACGTGGAGCGGCTCCTTGACGGGAGACCAAACCGGCACCTGGACATTCACGGTCGCGGCAAATGCCAGCATCAGCGGTACCGTAGACACGCCGTCCGGAACGTTCACCCTGAGCGGGGGCTTGACGCCGGCAGGTGACCTCACCGGCACCCAGGCGGAAAATGCCGATGGTTACGCGCAGATTTACGGCGCCATCAGCGGTGACTCTTTTTCCGGCACCTGGCAGGGTAGCTGGGGCGTACCGACGCTGAATCAATCGAGCAACGGTCCGTTCACGGGTGGCAAGTCAACTGCTGCATCGGCCAACGCCGCCTGCGAGTGGGACCCATCCAGCTTTTACAACGAACAGCAAGTAGCGAGCTACCAGGGCGTAACGTACACCGCCATCAACTGGGTGACGCCGTTTGGCGCGGCTGGCGCGGCAATATTCAATCCTGCGTCCGACAAGTCCAACTGGACCAAAGGCGGTAAGTGCGGAATAACGCCCTATATCAGAGTAACTGAAGCAAGCTGCACCCGTGGCGCGTCCGCCGACGTTGTCGTGCTCAAGGGTACGGCAGTGAGTGGCGGCGTCGGTGACGCAATTGCCGCATACACCAACCTGACCGATGCATCTTTCTCCGTTGAAAATAATTTCGGATTGCCGAACACCAGCTACAGCATGAGTTGCGACGGCGCCGGCTGGACCAGCACACAATTCAGCAGTGCCACCACACCGGTTTACAGCGTTTGCATCAAGACCGAGGCGAATGATGTCGAAACGCACTGGTCGTCCACGCAAACCATCCCCCACAGCAGCACCTTGATCGTAATGGACACGGCCTATGCAAGCAAAGGCCATCCACTTCATGCAACGGTGTTCAATATCGGGGCAATAGTACTGGGTCTCGACGCAGTACGCAGCGAAGGTTTCAGCCCGATCACCGGAAATTGCAACTAACTGGCGTCCTGCCGGTTCGAACCGGTGATCAATTTTTCGTATCGAGAGACAGGTGTTGCTGGACCAGTGCGGCCATCGCGCCGGACGACGCGTCGCCGCGCCCAAGCAGGCCGGCGACCACCCCCAGCTTGTCGGGTTCGGGACGGTTCTGACTGACTTTCCATTTACCCACCAGCCGTGCGACAGGCATCTCGATGCCGACGATGACCTGCAGCAGACGCTCAATAAATTCCTGCGGTGCGTCCTCGACCTGCCACGGAAGCGCCTGCCCGGCCTCGAGTTCATCGGTAAGCTGGCTGATGTGCCGCCGCAACCAGTCACGATCTTCAATGATACGCGGCACACCATGTGCATGGACCACCGCATAATTCCAGGTGGGCACCGCCTTGCCGTGTGCGTGCTTGCTGGGATACCAGGATGGCGTAATGTAGGCTTCCGCACCCTGAAATACCAGCACGGAATTGATATCGGCGGAGAACGATTGCCAAACACGGTTAGCGCGAGCTACGTGACCGACCAGGCACCCGAACTCACCGTGCGTGGGATCAAGCAGGAATGGAATATGATTCACCAGCAGTTCACCATCGCCTGGTGCCACCCAGGTGGCCAAGGGATGCGATTTGATGAGCGCATGCAGGACAGGAATATTCAGTTCTTCGTGATATTTTGGTACGTACATGCGAGCTCCTGAAACTAACCACCAAGATCCGTATCACCATTAGCCTGCGACGTCAGTCAATTTCAATCGCCTGTCGATTTCACAAGCCGGCTGTCGCTATCATAATAACACCAAATACCCGGTCAGCTTCGTGATGCACCGGGTCATCATCGTAACCGCTCCGCCCCTCTGAGATCGAGGGGCAGTATCAAAGTTAATAAGCCATCAGTCGCCATAGACGACGGTGGTGATTTTCCGGTATACACCGAGCACCACGGCAAACACTTCGGAATCCACGTGATGCACATGATTGATGCCGCCGGCCTTCATCGCCGCCGCCACGCTGCAGTCGCCCAGCGCCACCACCCAGACGTAAGAAATGCACTCCGAGCGCCCGACCTTTACCATGCTCGATGCCGAAGTGTTGACTGACAGCTCCGGCATGGGAGCCTTGATGTCATTGTAGATTGCAGCACAACCAGTGAGCAGGACCAAACCAAAGCACACGATGCCGCCGACAGTGAATTTCCATAAACGATTCATCTAAATCCCCCCCTTGTTCCCAGAAGCTTCAATTAAACCCCGATACCATCAAGGGTAATACCCGCGCACTGCGCCGGAATTGTGACACCTTCTCCGGCGATACACAGCCCTCGGCCCTCGGGAGCCTGCGTAACTCATACTGGCTGCAACAAACCAGCATTTTGATAATACTCCATGTTTACGTTTCAGCAACGGGTATGATTTTTTGCGCATCGGCAGGCGGAATTTGCATACCGAACCCGCTGGCTCGGTAACCACGACTGTCTGCACCGCATGGCGACTGCCACGGCTTCTTGCGTGCGAACCGGCTTACCTTCCCGATATATTGCCAATGGCAAACAGTGTACTTGAACTTACCCCCAGAAGCCGTAACCGGAAATTCGTCGGTAGTCCGCTTAAAAAGACTGCCATCACCAACCCCACTCAGTCAGCTGTCGATTGTCGCTCAGCACCGGCTGCGGTTCTTTGAGCGCTTTTTCATCCTGATCTTATCCCGCACAGTTTCACTGCCAACTTTCATGCAAATCACCACCACCCACCCAACCAGGTGCGCACACAAGGGGACACCTTCACCGGGTTGCTACCAGCAGATTCGACAAATTCTCCACGTTATCCTTCGGTATTGAATTAGGATTCAAGTAGCGCGTGGGCCAGGGGCGCATTCGATAACTGTGCTTGTACACCTTAAATAGTGCTAACATTTCGGTGATAGTCGTTAAGACATGCATCAATACCCGGCAACCATAACCACAGGAACCCATCATGTCCGTAACAAAGAGCGCTGCCATGTTCGTCGGCCTGATGCTGGGTGTGTGCGTGATACCCGCGATGGCTGGAAATACACTGCATTTCACGGCGGTGGCGCCGGGAATCTACGCTTTTGTCGGCGAGCTGGGCGGGCGCAGCGCAGCCAATGAGGGCATGAATGCTACAACCGGTTTTATTGTTACCGGCGCCGGCGTGGTGGTGATCGACAGCGGCGCCACTTATCAGGTAGCGCGTAAAATTCATGCCGCGATCAAACACGTGACCAGGGAACCCGTTAAATTCGTTATCAATACCGGTGGCCAGGATCATCGGTGGCTGGGCAACGGTTATTTTCAAGAAATCGGCGCGGTGATTATCGCGCAGCGCGCCGCGGCGGACGACATGCGGGCGCGCGGCGCGGACCAGATCGCGGGACTCGCGGCGGAACTCAAGCAGAAAACCAAGGGTACCGTTGCCACCCTGCCCACCCGTCTGTTCGATAGCGATGACACACTGCACCTCGGCGGCTTCGAGATACGCGTTCTGCACTTCGCGGGCGGCCACACCCCCGGCGACAGCGTCGTCTGGCTGCCACAACAAAGCGTGCTGTTCGCCGGCGACCTGGTCTACGTGGAACGCCTGCTGGGAGTACTTCCGTTCAGCAATGTCAAGAACTGGCTCGCGTCCTTCAACGCCATGGAGCAACTGCAGCCACGCATCATCGTGCCGGGACATGGCAGGGTCTGCGATCTGGACCGGGCGCGCCGGGACACCAAGGACTATTTGCTGCTGTTACATGACCATATGGAACAGGCGATCGATGCGGGCACCGACCTGCAAACCGCCATCGACAGCCTGGACCAAAGCCGGTTCAAGCACCTGGCCAACTGGGAAGCGCTCAAAGGCGGCAACGCCAGTCGCACCTATCTGGAACTGGAGATGGAATAAACCAGAGGCGCGCAGAGCATAAAGCCCGGAGTGCCATGAGCCTATAGCGCTCCCCGGATGGGATCCGTGCGCGCGGCGCAAGGCGGATTCCACGCAACGCACCACCATGTTTTCATATGCGCCTTGTGTCCAGGTAGCGTACAGGCATGCAACCAAAGGAGAGCACCATGCGATCGACCGTTTTATTTCTGGTATCCGCGTTAACCACCATCATGGCGCCGGCCCATGCCGACGAGCATCAGCACCAGCACCATGCCGCCGTCATGAGCACGCCGCTCAGCGCGCCCGGTAATGACGCTTTCGCCGCGATCCAGGAAGCGGAACAAAAACTGCTTGCCGATGCCAATACCGACTGGAGCCAAGTCAATCTGGAAGCCTTGCGCCAACACCTGATCGATATGCAGAATTTCACCTTTAACGTGGAAGTAACGGATCAGGTAGCCATCGATAACGGCGTCGCCTTCACCGTGACCTCCACCACTCCGGGCGCAGCGGCATCACTGGCGCGCCTGTTCAGCGCCCATCCGGCGGTATTGAAACAGGAATCAGGCTGGGACATGGTCACGAAAAAAACCGCCACCGGCGTCTACCAGGTGCGCGTCACCAGCAGCGATTCTGCCGATGCACCCAAGATTCGCGGCCTCGGCTACATCGGTATCGTCGCCTATGGCGACCATCATCCGAGCCACCACTGGCAGATGGCGACGGGCAGGGACCCGCACGGACATTGAACCGCGGTTCGTTTTAATGAAATGCTGAGGAAGATGCACACGGGACGCTGCAGATGCCGTTTTTTACCGCAGGGTGCGTACTACGCATTCGGCGTCAGAACTTGCCGATGACGTTGATGAAGAAGCCGTGGCTGTCGTAGTCGAGTGCGTAGGGTGCGTATTACGCACCGTGTATTTTTTTGGATTGGATAAGGTCAAAAACCAAGATCAAATAACAAGATCAACAGCCGGTGCGTAATACGCACCCTACGCAAAACACCCCGGACGTTGGGTGCGTATGACGTACCCGGCGTCAGAACTTGCCG
>JAHECY010000086.1:0-9310 GCA_024641505.1 Gammaproteobacteria bacterium | reverse complement strand
AGCCGTGGCTGTCGTAGTCGAGTGCGTAGGGTGCGTATTACGCACCGTGTATTTTTTTGGCTTGGATAAGGTCAAAAACCAAGATCAAATAACAAGATCAACAGCCGGTGCGTAATACGCATTCTACGCAAAACACCCCGGACGTTGGGTGCGTATGACGTACCCGGCGTCAGAACTTGCCGATGACGTTGATGAAGAAGCCGTGGCTGTCGTAATCGAGATCCGTGAGATCGTCGGAGAAGTCGGTGAAGTTGTAGCCGATACCGGTCTTCACGTGCTTATCGACATCGTGATACAGGCCGAACAACACGCCGCTGCGCCGGTCGCCCGCCTCCACCACCTCGAGCATGCGCCCTTCCATCAACACATCCCATTCGCTGGTAAAGCCCCAATCGGCGCGCAGAATGTACAGGGACGCATGGCTGTCGAAGAATTGCGGGTCCACCCGGTCACGGCTTAAGGAGCCGAAACGGTAGGCGTACTTGCCGCCCAGCGTCCAGTCACGGCTCAGGTCGTACATCACGTCCGTCGCCAGCACGTGGCTCTTCTGGATATACTGCGACGCGGTATTGCGCAACACCACCTGGTCCTTGCTCGGCATATTGTAGAAATACGTGTATTTAAACAGCGTATTCAACGCATCATGGTCCACCGGCCGAAACGCGTAGCCCATTACCGCTTCAGTGAAATCGCCATTGTAAATATCGCCCAATGAACTTTCACTTTGCGCATGGTTGAACTTGCCGAGGAAGCGCCAATCGGGCGTTAGTTGCAGTTTGACGCTGTTCTTGGTCAACCAGGTGGTGCGCTCAGCAAATGCGGTGTCCGCCTGCTCCGTTTTGTCGATCCGGTATTCCAGGGCGCCCGCATAGGTCAGACTGCTGAACTTGTAACCCAGTTTCAAACCCGCCGCCTTGCGCCGGGTCTCCGCGCCGCTGCGTTGATCTTTGAGAGTGCCGATATCGACATTGCCGCCCAAGTTTAGACTTTCCGTCAACGCCAGATCATAGCCCATGGCATGGGTCAGGCCCGTGGGCACGTCGCCATGGGTGTATTTCTCTTCCATATAAATGCTGGCGCTGTCCGAGTAGTGGCTCCTGAAACCCGTGGTCGCATTGCCCTGACGTGCGCGCACGCCGTTGTCGGTACGTCCATTTTCCACGGTGTAACCGCTGTAGACATCGGTGGTGTCGGTCATCTTGTAATCCACGCCCAATTTACCGCCGCTGCCGATATCGCCGGTCGACAACTCGCCGTCGACTTTGAAGCGATCACTGATTCGATACGAACCGCCGCTGCCGACCCGGCCGTTCTCCTCGCGATTGCCGGACACCGCGGTGGTGTCCTGGACAAAACCGTACGCCGTCCAACTGGTTTTCGAATCAAAGATCCCCTTGAACGCCAGATCCGAGCGATCCCCCTGCTCCTGGGTCAGCGGTACATTGCTGGCGCGATCGGTGCGGCTGTCGTGACGCCATCCCCCTACCAGGGTCCAGTTGTCGGTCAGCACGTAATCCACATTCAACTCGGCGGCTTTGGTGCGCAACGCATCTTTCTGATCCTGGGCATCGCCCTTGAGGCGCACACTGACACCGGCAATCACCGGCATCTGCACCATAATGCCGGTCTGAGAGGTATCGGTGAGCGCGATCAGGCCCGGCGCGGCGTAACCAGCATCCAACTCCTGCCGGAACATGGTAATGGTGCCGTCGATACCGAACAAATCCTGCAGGCGTACGCTGGCATCCACGCGCTGGCCCTCGGCTTCAACATTGGTGCCCGCCGCCAATGCGGCTTCATTGAAACTGTAACCGCCGTCATTGGAAAACAACGTGGACGACACCGGCCCCAGGCTGGTGGATTTCTCCAGTTTCAGCCAGGTGCCGGCGTTGGTGCGCAGGGTCACGTCATAGGCCTTGAGGCTGGTTTGTTCGCCGGACACCTCCTGGTCTTCCAGGGTCGCACCCAGTTTGAGATAGTCGGTGAGCCAGGCATGCAAGCGACCGCCGGACATCACATCGCGTAAATCATCGAAACTTGGCGTGTATTCATAACGCGCCACCAGATAGACATCGCTGCCACCATAGTCCGCGGTATCCACCAGCATGACCGAGGCCGCCGATGCGGACAGGGGCTCGTTCAACATGATGCGACCCTGAATATAGTCGATATCGTAGTCCAGACCATAGGTCAAATTCTTGACCGCCCGCACCAGCCCGGAGATGCCGTCACGCACCTCGATGCGCAGACGATCGGAACCGGACAAGATATCCTGGTGCCGCAGGTAATACAACGACCCGCCGGTCCCCAGGAACTCGTCGCGCCCCGCCACCGTGCCCGGCTGCGCGGCGAACAGATTGGCAGCGAACCGTTTATCGCCCAGGGTGGTGGCGGCCGTGGTTTCATAATTGCCATTGACGCCGTACAGGCTGCGGTCCACATGGGCCAGATTGTTGTCCAGGTAATGCACATCGAAGTCGCCCCACAGGCCGTAATCCCTCTGCTTCTGCACTTTTACATAGAACTTGCCAGAGGTGGGTGCGTCGTTTTCCGTGGTGCTGTCGTCGCCGTAACTGGGATAGAAGTAATCCGGGTCCATGCGCCGGAACAAGGCGTCGGGGGATTTGCTCATGAAATTGGAAAACAGCTCATCGATAGTCCCTTCGCGGGTGTCGGCGCTGGCGGTGAGCACCGCCTCGTTGCCCAGTTTGCCTTTGGTGTAGAAGGCCAGGCGGCCGTCCACACTGGAGTTACTGCCGTAGTGATTTTCATCGCCAGTCACCAGATTTGCCGGGCCATGGGTGCTATCCCGGGCAGCGGTGATATCCGCGATGCCGACGAAGAACCAGTCGCCGTTCTCCAGGGCCAGGTCGCGTTGATAGACGTTGCCATTGCCGGCGCTGTCGGTGATCGCCACCTGCACGGCATGCAGTCCGGAGGGCAGAATGAACTCGCCACCGAATTCACCCGCCTCGTTTACCGGCAGTTGCCGACCCGCGAACCAGACCTTGTAGCCCAAGGGAACGTTCTGACCATGGATCTGCACCGTACCGCCGTTATCGGGAATATTGTTCACGGCCAGACGATTCTCGCCGAAACCCGCCAGCAACTGGGCTTCGCTGTTGCGGGCGCTGTAATCCTCCTGCAAAGTATCGATCACCCACAGGTGCTGCGGCGCGGTCTCATCGAAATTACCGTCTTTGTCATATACACGCAGTACATATTGCAACTCCATGCGCGGCGCCGTGTAGCTGTCAAGCGTATACTGCCATTGGAGACGCTCATTGTCCTGCAACGGTAGCACTGCCAGGGGCGTATCACGCGTTGACTGCTCACTCTTGAACACGCGTACTTCCGCTTTCTCGATCATCGCCGGATAATTGCTGTAGAGCTTGAACTGTATCTGATTCTCTACCCAATCGGTGTCGGGATCGTCAGTATGCGCGATGACATCGGGCCAGGCGGTGATGTTCAAGCGCGGTTTGCGCTGCAGGTTATCGAACTTGAACTGAACCTGGGCCTTGTCCAGCGCCACGTCGGTACAGCGCTGCACATCGGGAATGTTTTTGTTGGGATCGTTGAGCGGCTGACCGTCCACGGAAATGCGCATCAGGTTGAGCGCGAACGGGTCTTTGGTCTCCACATCACGCACTATGCGCTTGATGGACACGCCTTCCATATCGTCCAGTACCGCCAGCTCGTCATAAATTACCTGCACCTCTACCTTCGACTGGTCGAGCTCCAGGAAGCCGGTATTCACCACATCCTTGGATTGCAGATAACCGTGTCCTTCATACTGCACCTGCTTGTCCGTCAGGCTCATCGCCGTCTTGATCGCTTCCATGGCGCGACGCGCCCGCGCCGTGGACAGGCCGATATCATCACCGTACACCATGGCGGTGCGCCGGTCGAGACGCTTGTTGCTGGTGTAGCCGATGAAGCGCAACCGCACATTACCCTGGTCTTTGATGTCGTCCAGAGCGCGCTGCAGGATCTTGACGTACCCGTCCGGGATCACCGGTTTACCGTTGTCGAAGAAAATCGGCTTGATGTCGCCTTCCGGCGGATTATATACTCGTTCCACGGTTTCCGCGGCGGCGGCTTCCGGACAAATTTGCGGCTCGTCGGGCAAATCTTCCAATGGGTCATCGTGCCAGAATTCCACTTCGATGCGGCGATTCAAGGCGCGACCTTTCTCTGAATTATTGGAAGCGATCGGGCTGGCGTCACCTTTGCCGTCGCTGTCCACCGCCGTATTGGGCAGCGTCAAACCCTCCTGCACCGCCACCGCGAAACGTCGCGCATTGGCTTTGGACAAACCGACATGATTGCCGTAGATGCGTGCATCACGACCAGTCAATGGAATATTGTCGGTATAGGCGATAAAGCGCATCTGCACATGATCTTTGCTCGCAAGATTGAGCAATGCCTGACTGAGTTTTTGCAGGTAGGGTCCGGGTACTTCCGCAATGCCGTCTTCGTAGTGGAACGGCGGTACCAGGTTCTTGAGCTTGGTGCGTCGTGAATGACCTTCCTGGTACTGCAACTTGCACACGGTTTCCACGCGGCACATCATGATACGCTTGATTTCCTTGTCGACCTCAACCCTGCGCTCCACCGTGTCCTCGGACACTTCGTCGTACCACACCTGCACCTCCACCCGCCGGTTCTGCGCGCGGCCGGCTTCGGTTTTGTTACTGGCGATGGGCTGGGCCTCGCCCATGCCTTCATAAGAAATCGCTTCCGGTGGTAATTCCAGGGCGCGCTGGAAGAATTCCGCGGTGGTACCGGCGCGTTCCTTGGAAAGCCCGGCATTATCTCCATACTGTACCTGCAACGCACCACTCAGTTGTATATCATCGCTGTGACCGATAAAGTGCAGACGCACATTGACCCGGTCGCGCATGCCGTTGAGCACCTCGCGCAGCTTGTCGACAAATTCTTCGGGAATGTCCGCCTTGCCCGACTGAAATGGAATTGGCGGTACCAGACCTTTCAATTTCATGGTAGTGAATTTCTTTTCCACAACTTGTTTAATTTCGAACGTAGGCTCGTCATCCACCGCGTAGACCGTGACATCCTTCCATGGCATATAAGTATAGTCGTGAGGCAGTTGCATTTCGGTATCCTCACCGAAACTGGACCGATTGGAAATTCCGTCCAACTCATCTGTCGACGACATACTGCTCAAAGTGGTGCCCACCGGCCCGCCATGACGCCAGAACACTTCGGTTTCGACAATCAGCGGGTTCGGACTGACTTCATGCCAATGTTCCTGGACATCGTTCTGCAAGGCACTCAGTCGATCCGCCACCAGACCGGACGATTCCACGTCCGCCAAATAAGTGATACGCAACACCGAGGTCCGTTTGCGTAACTCACCGATAAGCAAGCCCACGCGTGGTACCCATTGCGGGCGCATTTGGGCACTGCCCGGCTTGAATACACCGTCAGCGGCACTCAAGGTCACCACATGATGCACCGTAGCGCCGAAGTTAAAGCGCGCCATCTTGCCCCGGGTGAGCCGTTGCACCAACGGGTTTTCCGTGGTCACCCGGTATCCGACAGGCAAAGATCGTTCATCGACCTTGAGAATGAAATTGCTGCCACGGCTTTCATCAGGTACCGCCGCGCAGGTCACATGATAGCGGCCATATTCATCCGTGGTCACCAACAAGCCGCGCGCGGTGGCAACGCGCACCCCGCCAATGCCCGACTCACCTTCATCCTGCACACCGTTGAGATTGCGGTCATCGAACACCTTACCGATGATATCGGAACAATCGAAGGTGGGATCGGGCACCACGCGCACCGTGGCGCTGGCCTCGCTGGAAACATTCAATGCCGTGAGATTACTGAAGACATGGGCACGGTTCACATAATCGCCCTCCTGCACGCCGGCACCGGCGATCAGCAGAAATTCTATGGTGTAATCCCTGCCCACTTCGATATCGGGAATGTTCCAGGTTGCCTGGGTGCCGGCCAGCACCGGTTCTACCGGCACGCCGTCGAGGCGCGCGGAACCCGGCACATATTTAAACCCGGGCGGCAAATCGTCAACCACGCCCACATCGGTGAGCGGAATTGGCAAGGTGTTGTTGATGACGATGGTGTAAGGCACCAAATCGGCGCGGCTCACATTGACTCTTGATGTCGTCTTGCGAATTGTGACCACGGCACCCAAATCGGGATCCACTGGAATATGGTTATTGAACAACTGACTTTCGCCCGGCACCCGGCCATTGTTCAAGGTTAAATGCAACCGATAGTTGGTACCGGCACTGCGCGGTGCCACATCCAGCGGCGGCAGGCCGGGGGATTCCTGCATTTCACAGTGATTCGCCGTTGCCGGTACCGCGTCATCGATGCCACCGGGACAGGTCGGCACCGGGAACGGTGGCGTCGCACCATTGGTCAAGGGCGGGATCGCCAGGGACTCGCGGGCCACATAACCGTTGGCCGGCGGAACCACGCTGAGTAAATAGCTGTCACCGTTGGCGCACTCAGGTTGACTGAAGTTGATGTCGAATTTGTACCAGCCATCTCCCAGGGTCACCTGATTTTGCTGCGCCGGATCGTCGAAACAACTGCCCGGCAACGCCACGCCCGTGACCGCGCGCAGCAGGGTTACCGTGGCGCCCGGTACCGGCACGCGCATGATGGCGTCATACACCACACCATCGGGATCGATGGGCAGACTCAGGTTCTGTAAATTGGTGCCGGGGTAGACGATGATATCGGAAACCGTTTGCAGGGCGTTGGTAAACGTGGAAATCGCGGCACCGAGTTTGGCGGTCGTCGCTACCATGCCGGGTGCACTGAAACGCAGCTCATAGCGGTCACTACTGTAATAGTTGGGCGTCAGGCCATCGATGTGATATTCACCGTTGGCATCGGTCTGCACCGTCCCTAGCAGAGCCCCCTTGAACCAGACTTCAACGACCCAGTTTTGCAGCGCGCGTTCGCCGCTGTCGAAGACATCGTCGAAATTGACATCGTGCCACACCTGGCCGTTGAGATTGGCAACGCCCGGCGTGGCGCCGATATCGATGGCAACACTGGCACTGTCGGTTTGGGTCGCGGCGTTCCACGACACGTCGGCGATGTTGGTCAGGGTATCACCCAACAGCAATGCGCTGTTGATCAGCACCCGAAAGCGCAATTCGACGGACTGACCCGCCGCCAATGCGCCGTAGGTTGTGCCGTAGTCGGCGCTCACCGTGGTCGACGTAGCGGTGATGCCGGCGGTGAGGCCATTGAGCGTGGCGCTACCGGCCACATATGTCATATGACCCGCAATCGGCACGTCCAGATTGTCGTTGATCACCACATCGGTGGCGGGGATCGTACCTACATTGGTCACGCGCACCACGTATTCCAGCTGGCCACCGGGGACCACGGCGCCGCCGCCTACCACCGATACCGCCTTGCTGATCGTCAGCAGTTGCACATTACCGACGGCGATCAGGGTGGGTTGATCGCCGTTGGCGTCGAGACCGTCGGCGTCGGTGGGTTCCACCGGTAATTCGTTATTGGCGACAAATCCCTGGTTACTGATGATCGTGCCCAGAGGGGTCGTGGCCAACACTTGCACATCGAAGGTCACGATCGCAGAACCGCCTCCCGACAAATTGCCCGCACCCGGTACCGGCAGTGGCGGCGTCTGGTTGCTGGAACTGATCGGAATGCCGGCGACCAATGGCGATATACCACCATCGGGCTGCCCCACCGGAAGGCCGTTGAGAGTAACGCTGTTGGCCACATAACTGGTATTGGCCGGTAGTGCATCGGTAAATACGACGCCAGTAGCGGCCACCGCACCGAAGTTGGTGACAGTAATGGTATAACGCAACACGTCGCCGGGATCGACGATACCCGGCATGCCGTTGTCAATTTGCAGGGCGACGGTCTTCAGTGCATCCACCAGCGGCACGTTACCAACGATATCCCGGGTAGGATCATCAACCATGGCGGTACCGGGATCGTCAGACGGTTGTTGCGGTATCGGACCGCTGTTGCCCGCACCGGCGGCAGTGAGGAATCCCTGATTACTGATGATGGTACCAACCACCGCATTGCTATTGACCGTGACATTAAACGTGATGATCGCCACATTCGTGACGGTGGCCGTGGCATCGGCGCGCATGAAACCGGGCGTATTATTTTCTGGGGCATTGATCAACATGCCTGCGACCAGCGCCGACACCCCCGGCGCGGGATCGGCCACCACGGCACCGTTCAGCATCGTGGTGCCGGCCACATAGGTGGTATTGGCGGGAATCTGATCCTGCAACCTGGCGCTGACCGCATTTTCGGTACCGATGTTTTTCACGGTAATCGTATAGCGCAACGTATCGCCGGGCATCAGCAACGCCGGGTCACCGGAAATATCATCAGAGATTTTATTGATCTGAAACCGCGGTACCGAAGCGATCAGGGTTTGGGTCGGGTCGCCAACACCAGGCACATTGGGATCGTCACTGGGCAGAGCCGGCAGATTTAGAATCTGCAACTGCGCCTGGTTCAGCACCAGGGTGCCGCTGTCGATGACCGGCGCCAGACGTACCTCGAAGACAACGGTCAAAGTATCGCTGCCGCCGCCCTGCGGACCAAGCGCCAGATTGCGCACATCCAGAACACCGGTACTCTTGGCGCCGCCGCTGGGATTGGTGTTGCTGACATCGGCCCCCGGTGGCACGCTGATTATCGTCAACGTGCCCGGCGCGAAGTCGGCTTGCACATTCAGACGGTCCACCTGATCGCTGATGGAAAAGTTGGGCACATCTACCGGACTCACATTGGTGGCGACAATGGTATAACGCAGCACGTCGCCAGGGGTCGCATTAGCGCCCGGGTTTTGACCGGTAGTGACATTGATGACACTCTTGCTGAAATCGATAACCGGCGACTCGGTCACCAGGGTGTGAGCGTCCTGGAAATCCAGTACCGCGGTGGTGCCATCGGTGATAATCCGGGTATAGGTACGAATCTGCCCCGTGGCACCGGCCCCCGCGGTATCGAGACTGAACCACTGCGTCGCTCCGGCCAGGTTGGTCAACGACGTGTTATGGGGCGTGTCGGCATCCAGGTCGGCGTCATAATTTATGATCAGGCGATTATCTGCGACTATCGCCGCTGCCGGAGTCAGCATGGTCAATGTCAAGGTGCAGGTGGGTGCGCCCGCGGCGAAGGCGGCGGTAAAATCCGTATTCAGAACCAACGGCGCGCCTACCGTCGTGGCACCATCCGCCAGATACATTTGTGCACTGATGTTATAAGGCGCCGCGTCGCACATGCCGCCGGGTACGGG
>JAHECY010000177.1 GCA_024641505.1 Gammaproteobacteria bacterium | reverse complement strand
AAGCAGGAGATAAACAGATGCGTGTGCAACAGGCAATTGAAGCCAAGCTCGCAGGACAATTGCAACCACAGCATTTGCAGGTGGTCAATGAAAGCAGTAGTCACAACGTGCCACCCGGATCGGAATCCCACTTTAAAGTCACGGTGGTTACCGATCAATTTAACGGTAAAACCTTGTTGGCACGTCATCGTCTAATCAATCAAATTCTTGCCGAAGAATTGAAATCGCAGATTCATGCACTTGCCATGCATACTTACACAGCGGCAGAGTGGCGCGAAAAACACGGTAATGCGCCGTTGTCACCACCTTGTCTGGGTGGTGGCAAAGCCTGAAGGAACGCTATAGCCAGATTGCAATTTCAAGTTTGAATGGTCTTTGTCCATTTTGTAACAATAACGTAATTTTTTTGTCATAAAATACCCATACCTTTTGCGAGCATTTCGCAAGCAAACATGTGGTTGGTATGGATAACGTCGATTTTAAATTACCGGAACAGTACATTAATCGTGAATTAAGCCTGTTGGCATTCAATCAACGGGTATTGGCGATGGCGGAGGATGAAACTATTCCTTTGCTGGAGCGCTTGCAGTTCCTGTGCATCTCTTCCCGCAATCTCGATGAGTTTTTTGAAGTCCGCGTTTCCAGTTTGAAACAAATGGTGGAACATGGCTCTGTCCAGGCAGGTCCGGATAATCTGTTACCCGCTGAAATTTTGAAGGCAGTGTATTCCTGTGCGCGACAGTTAGTCGACGATCAGTACCGTGTACTAAACCAGGTGATTCTGCCGATGCTGGCTGAGAGAAATATATGCAGTCTAAAGCGTAGCGAATGGTCACCGCCACAGGAAGCCTGGTTACGCGATTATTTCGAAGATGAACTGTTGCCTATTCTAAGTCCGCTCGGTTTAGATCCGGCTCATCCGTTTCCGAGAATTCTCAACAAGAGTCTGAATTTTATAGTTTCCTTAACCGGCAAGGACGCCTTTGGCCGCAATAGTGGTTTGGCAATTGTGCAGGCACCGCGTGCCTTGTCGCGTGTGATTAAATTGCCGGTATTTAATGGCAATAAAAATCAATATGATTTTGTATTTTTGTCCTCGATTATTCATGAATACGTCGATAAATTATTTCATGGCATGAAAGTCAACGGTTGTTATCAATTTCGAGTGACGCGGAATAGCGATTTATTTGTCGACGAAGAGGAAAACGACGATCTATTGCGCGCAGTGGAAGGTGAATTGGCTGGTCGACATTATGGAGATGCAGTGCGGTTGGAAGTGGCGCATAACTGTCCTGATGAGATTGTCAGTTTCCTGCAAGATCGGTTTCATCTCGGTGAAGAGGATATCTATCGTGTTAACGGTCCGGTGAATCTTAATCGTGTGGCAGCCATGGTTGATTTACTGGATCGTCCGGACATGAAGTTCCCGGCATTTACTCCCAGCATCCCGCGCTTGTTTTCAGGTAGCAAAGGAATTTTTGCGGCCATTCGTAAAAAGGATATTTTATTGCATCACCCGTTTGAATCGTTTGCGCCGGTGGTGGAGTTTGTGCGCAAGGCGGCGGAAGATCCCAAGGTATTGGCCATCAAACAAACCTTATATCGCACTGGCCCGGAGTCTGCCATCGTTGATGCCCTGGTGGCCGCGGCACGCACAGGCAAGGAGGTGACTGTCGTGGTGGAATTACGTGCCCGTTTCGATGAGGAAGCCAATGTCGCATTGGCCAGTCGCTTGCAGGAAGCCGGTGTGCACGTTGTTTATGGTGTGGTGGGTTACAAAACTCACGCCAAGATGACATTGATAGTAAGACGTGAGACATCAGGGTTACGTTATTATGTGCATATGGGTACGGGTAATTATCATTCTCGTACATCAAGACTGTATACGGATTATGGCTTGTTCACGTGTGATGAACTGATTGCCGAAGATGTGCATAATATTTTTCTGCAGTTGACCAGTCTTGGCCGGGTAGCCAAGCATAATAAAATTCTGCAATCGCCTTTCACGTTGCATGAAGGTTTGATGAATTTAATCAAACGTGAGACCAGACACGCAGAGGAAAATAAATCAGCACGAATTATTATCAAGGTGAATGCCCTGATAGAACCTCAGTTGATTCAGGCTTTGTATCAGGCGTCTTGTGCCGGGGTCGATATCGAGTTGATTGTGCGAGGTATCTGCGGTTTGCGTCCCGGTGTGGCTGGCATGTCGGAACGTATTCGGGTACGTTCGATTGTAGGCCGCTTTCTGGAACATACCCGCATATTTTATTTCGCGAATGATGGTAATTCAGACGTATTCGCCTCCAGTGCCGACTGGATGCCACGCAACCTGTTTCGGCGTGTGGAAATCGCATTTCCGATCCAGAGCAAGCAATTGGTCGAAAGAATTGAACAAGATCTCGCTGCCTACCTGCAGGATAACACGCAAGCCTGGCAACTGAATTCTGATGGTACATATGTACGATTAACGTCTGGAAATAATCCAGCATTCTGTGCACAACAATCCCTGCTGGACTCATTAACGACGGTCCCAACGAGTTAATCAGTTATTTATGTCAATTACCTGCAACGTGATGTCAGCACTGGCAAGAAATATCGCTTCTTGTTGCAGATCGGCTTCGGTTAGGGGTTGATTGGCCAACCATTGGGAAGGGAAGCTAACGGTCAGATTTTTTCCTTTGGCATGCAGCGTAAAATCCGGGAGTGGTGCGGTGCTGCGACTGCGATGCAGCAGGATTGATATACGTAATATAATGGCCAGGCGTTTGGCGGTCTTTGTTTGTATTTCCGAGAGGTTTTTAAATTCCTTGTCAGGAAACTTGCGACGGTGAGCCAGTACCAGCAAGGCCAGATAGCGTTGCTCTTCACGGGAGAAGCCGGCCAGATCCGCGTTTTCGATTACGTAGGCGCCATGTTTCTGGTAGCCACTGTGCGATATATCCAGCCCAATTTCATGCAGACTAATTGCCCACTGTAACCACTGCAAGTCTTCTTCTGAATCGAATCCCCAATCGTCACATAATTGTTCAAAACAGTGACGGGCCGTGCTGGTGACACGAATAATTTGTTCGCGATCGCTATGATAACGATCCAATAGCGCATTCACGCTGGCGGAACGGACATCTTCATGGTGAATACGACCGAGCAGATCATGGATTAGACCTTCTCGCAGGGCACTTTCCGAGACGCGCAGTTCGTCGATATTCAATGCTTTAAATATCGTCCAGAGAATGATGACTCCGCCGGGCAATACCGGCGCGCGTTCAATGTCGAGTTCGGGAAGATTGAGTTTGCTGATGTGATCACATTCCCGCATGTGGTGAATAATTTGCTTCAGTGCGTCACGGCTGATGCCTGATTTCGACCAGCCTGCAGCAGAAGTAATCCGATCAATGGCGCGGATGGTGCCGGATGCACCGATGGTGGATTGCCAGGTTAATTTTTTATATTGCTCCATTACCGGTGCGATTTCCTGTAAGGCGGCGATTTCCGCGGCCTTGATGGCTTTATTACTTAGTACGCCGCCGGGAAAGAAAAACTCGCTTATGCTGACACAACCCATGTGTAAGCTGTCCATATGTAAAGGGTTGAATTGTTCTCCAATAATTAATTCGGTACTTCCACCACCGATGTCAATCACTAAGCGGCGATGTTTATCGGCGGCGGTATTATGCGCAACACCGAGATAGATCAGGCGTGCTTCTTCTACGCCAGCAATGACTTCAATAGAATGTCCCAATACTGCTTCAGCGGCTTTTATGAATTGTACGGAATTTCGCGCTTTGCGCAGAGTGTTAGTCCCTACGATACGAATGCAATTGGACGGGAGTTGTGCCAGACGCTGCCCAAATCGAGTCAAACATGCCAACGCACGTCCCTGAGCTTCCGGACTCAAATTACTATCAGCATCGATTCCGGCGGCGAGCCGAACCGTTTCGCGCAAACGATCTACCACTACCAATTGGCCATGTTGAATGCGGCAAACGATCATATGAAAACTGTTGGATCCCAGGTCAACTGCAGCAAGCGTGGCAGGATCGGGAATGTTACGAATTTGTTGCAAACGTTTATTTTGAAACATAAGTGCAATGACGACCCGCGTGAAATGTTGGCGGGATAGAGTTTACCACATTCTCATGAACTGTCATTGTCATTGAATTTTAATCTAAATGACGAATAGCTGTCATATTTAACACCAATACTTGCGGTAGTTTAAATATACGGGGAAGTGTATCGATGACACCCATATATCAGATTCACCCATTGAA
>JAHECY010000176.1 GCA_024641505.1 Gammaproteobacteria bacterium | reverse complement strand
CCTCACAGCAGGTGTGTAATACGCACCCTCACAGGCGGTGTGTAATACGCACCTTACACAGCCGGTGCGTAATACGCACCCTCACAGCCGGTGCGTAATACGCACTCTCACAGCTGGTGCCGTATACGCACCTGACGCCAATCCGCTGTTAGGTCGTGATGCAAACGAACTTTACGTGCCACCATTTCCCGCCTGCGGTGTGGCGGTGGGGATACCGTTTCCGGGGGATCTCAAGTGCCAGGGAGGGGGATGGCGCTTGGGAGCCCCAGGGATGGGTTCACGGCGGTCCCGGCAACGGAATCCCCACCGATTCGTAGGGTGCGTATTACGCACCGTTTTTTTTACGTTGACGAAGCAGCTAGGCAATTCTTCGGTCAATTAATAAAAACACGGTGCGTAATACGCACCCTACGTGCATCCCCTTGAAGCCAATGACCGTTCCAAATCGGCAGTCCGGGTACCGTCTATTTGATTCTCATTCCCGGCTGCGCGCCACTGTCCGGTTGGAGTATCCACAAATCCTTGCCGCCGGGGCCCGCCGCCAGCACCATGCCCTCGGACATGCCGAATTTCATTTTACGCGGCGCCAGATTGGCCACCATCACTGTCAGGCGGCCGGTGAGATCCTCCGGCTTATAGGCGCTCTTGATGCCGGCGAACACCTGGCGTTGCTCGGTGCCCAGATCCAGGGTCAGGCGCAGCAGCTTGTCGGCGCCTTCCACATGCTCGGCCTTGGCGATACGGGCGACCCGCAAATCGATCTTGGCGAAATCGTCATAACTGATTTCGCCGGCGATCGGGTCCTGGCTGGTGGCCGCTGGAGTTGGGGCCGCCGCCGGGGGCGTGGTGGGCCGGGAGGCGTCAACAATGGCGTCCAGCTTGTCTTTTTCGATGCGTGTCATCAATGCCTGATAGTCCTGAATCTGGTGGTTACACAGCGGCGCCGAATAATTCGTCCAATCCAGCGCGGGTATATTGAAGAACGTCTCCACGCGCTCGGCGGTCAGCGGCAGGATGGGCTTCAAGTAGGTGATCAACACCCGGAACAGGTTCAGGCCCGTGGTGCAAATGGCCTGAACTTCCGCCTGCCGGCTGCCGTCTTTAACCAGCACCCAGGGTTTCTGTTCATCGACATACTGATTGGCGCGATCCGCCAGGGCCATGATTTCCCGTACCGCCTTACTGTAGTCGCAGGCGGCAAAATACTCGGCGATGGACTTGCCGGCGGCGACAAAATCCTGATAAAGCGCCGGTTGGTGTAGCGCCGCGGCCAGACGGTTGTCGAATTTTTTCTGGATGAACCCAGCGCAACGGCTGGCGATATTCACCACCTTGCCCACCAGGTCCGCATTCACCCGCAACTGGAAATCCTCCAGGCTCAGGTCGATGTCTTCGATACCGGAGCTGAGTTTGGCGGCGATGTAATAGCGCAGGTATTCCGCGTCCAGATGCTGAAGGTAGGTGCGCGCGGTGATGAAGGTGCCGCGCGACTTGGACATCTTCTGGCCGTTGACCGTGAGAAAACCGTGCACGTGAATGGCGCTGGGTTTGCGAAAACCGGCGCCCTGCAACATGGCGGGCCAGAACAGGGCATGGAAATAGACGATGTCCTTGCCAATGAAATGGTGCAATTCAGCCGTGCTGTCGGCCTGCCAATAGTCATTGAATTTCAGGTCGTCGCGGCGATCACACAGGTTCTTGAAGCTGGCCATATAGCCCACTGGCGCGTCCAGCCAGACATAATAATACTTGCCGGGAGCATCGGGGATTTCGAACCCGAAATACGGAGCGTCCCGGGAGATATCCCATTCCTGCAAACCGGCATGGAACCACTCATCCATTTTATGAGCGACTTCCCGTTGCACATGCTCGCCTTGCATCCATTGCTGCAGCATGGTTTCGAAATCCTGCAGTTTGAAAAAATGGTGTTCCGATTCCTTTTCCACGGGCTTGACGCCGGACAAGGCGGAGACGGCGTTTTTCAAGTCAGCGGGTGAATAGGTGGCGCCGCATACCTCGCAACTGTCGCCGTACTGGTCGGCGGCGCCGCAGCGGGGGCATTCCCCGCGGATGAACCGGTCCGGCAGAAACATCTCCTTGATCGGATCATAGGCCTGCTTGATCACCCGTTTGCTGATATGCCCCGCATCTTGCAGGTGATAATAAATGGTGTTGGAAAGGGCCTGGTTCTCCGCGGAGTGGGTGGAATGGTAATTATCAAAGCCGATGGCAAAGGCTTTGAAATCTTCCTGATGTTCCTGATGAATGCGCGCAATCAGTTGCTCCGGCGAGATATTTTCCTGCTGGGCCTTGAGCATGATGGGGGTGCCGTGGGTGTCATCGGCACACACATAAATACATTGGTGCCCTTGCATTTTCTGAAATCGGACCCAGATGTCGGTCTGGATCGTTTCCACCAAGTGGCCCAGATGCAGGGAGCCGTTGGCGTAGGGCAGGGCGCTGGTGACGAGAATTTTCCGCTTAGATGCCATAAGGTTTTATTACTAATTAGCTATTTACCGGTATTATTAGGGCGCATAAGGTACCAGAGGTGCCGGCGCCACCGCCAGTGGCGAGAACAAACGCAACATTGCCGGGATAATACCAGGAAAGACGCCCATCTGGGGCAGTAATTCCCGTCCCGCCGGCGTCGCCGACGGGCATAATGCCATTGCTGAGGAGTGACTATGAGTTTGAGTAAAACGCAGATCGAAGGGGCCATTAAAGGGTTCGTGGATCCCTATCTGGAAACGGATCTGTTATCCGCTAAATGCATCAATAACATCGCTATCGATGGGGATAAGGTCAAGGTTGAGGTGATGCTGGGTTTCCCGGCCAAAGCCTATCACGGCGAGTTGGCGGCCAAACTCAAGGAAAAGATCATGGCCGTGGCGGGGGTGGGTGTGGCTGAGGTCACCGTCGGCACCAAGATCACCGCACACAGCGTGCAGAAGGGCGTACAACCCATCGCCGGGGTAAAGAACATTATCGCGGTGGCGTCCGGCAAGGGTGGCGTTGGTAAATCCACGACCGCGGTGAACCTGGCCCTGGCACTCTCTCAGGAGGGCGCCAATGTCGGCATTCTGGATGCGGATATCTACGGTCCCAGCCAACCCCGCATGCTCGGCGTCAATGCCAAACCGGAATCCGCGGACGGTCAGTCCCTGCAGCCGTTGCGCAGTCATGGCATACAGTCCATGTCCATCGGTTACCTGATTGAAGAAGAAACCCCGATGATCTGGCGTGGCCCGATGGTGACCCAGGCGTTGCAGCAGTTATTGTCCGACACCCGCTGGGATAACCTGGATTACCTGATTATCGATTTGCCCCCGGGTACCGGCGACATTCAACTGACCCTGGCGCAGCGGGTGCCGGTGAGCGGTGCGGTGATCGTTACCACGCCTCAGGACATCGCCCTGCTGGATGCGCGTAGGGGACTGAAAATGTTTGAAAAAGTGGATGTTGCCGTGCTCGGCATCATCGAGAACATGAGTATTCATATTTGCAGCAGCTGCGGTCATGAGGAGCACATCTTCGGTACCGGTGGCGGCAATCGCATGTCGGAGGAATACAATGTGCCGTTGTTGGGCGCACTGCCCCTGGATATTCGCATTCGCCAGGAAACCGATGGCGGGCGGCCGACCGTGGTCGCCGAACCGGAGTCCCGGATCGCGCAGATCTACCGGGATATCGCCCGGCGGGTAGGCGCCAAACTGTCGCAGCAGGCCAAGGATTACAGTAGCAAATTCCCCAAGATCGTGGTGCAGAACACCTGATATAATCCCCGTACTTCGGCAACACTCCGGTCCCGTGCAGGGGCCGGGGTATGTCATCTGGCCCGGACCGAGCGGGCACTATAAAAAAGAGGTAGGGGATGAGTATCAAGTCTGATAAATGGATCCGGCGCATGGCGGCGGAACATGGCATGATCGAACCGTTTTCGCCGGGACAGGTACGGGATACCGACAAAGGCCGGGTGATTTCCTATGGCACCTCCAGCTATGGCTACGATATCCGCTGTGCCAGCGAGTTCAAGATTTTCACCAATATCAATTCCACCATCATCGATCCCAAGAATTTCGATCCCAGCAGCTTCGTGGATTTCAAGGGCGAGGTATGCATCATCCCGCCGAACTCCTTTGCCTTGGCTCGTACCGTCGAGTATTTCCGGATACCGCGCAATGTGCTCACCGTGTGCCTGGGCAAATCCACTTACGCGCGCTGCGGCATCATTGTCAATGTCACGCCTCTGGAACCCGAGTGGGAAGGGCATG
>JAHECY010000085.1 GCA_024641505.1 Gammaproteobacteria bacterium | reverse complement strand
GAACATCTTTGTAAGGGTGCGTATTACGCACCGTTTTTGCTTTTAATGTCGTGGCTTAGGTCAAGGTCAAGAGCCGGTGCGTAATATGCGCTGTTCCGATTGCGTAGGGTGCGTATTACGCACCGCTTTTGCTTTTGGTGTCGTGGCTTAGGTCAAGGTCAAGAGCCGGTGCGTAATATGCGCTGTTCCGATTGCGTAAGGGTGCGTATTACGCACCGGCTTTTGACCGTAGCTTTTGACCGCAGCGAAGCCACGCAATCAATTTTTTTCGCGCACCCGAAAACACGGTGCGTATTACGCACCGTTTCATTTTCCGGGTTGAAAAAATAATTTACTAAAGTGACGCCGTTGAATTCACAATAACAGGGGCGCAATACGCACCCAACAGTCAGTGCCGCGGCCTCTTACGCTGGGGCGTCGTTACGCAGTTCCGCGCCGTACATAAAACTATTTCGTCTCAATGCTTGCCCACCTCGTGCCCGTCTTCCTCGCTGCGATGGGTCAGGAACAGCGCCAAGCCGATCAAGGCGATACCACCCGACAGATACAACATGTCGATGGGGGTTTCGTATTTCATGCCGATGGCGTGCTCGAAGAACTTCACCACCAGGATCATCAATATCACCTTGGCGAGGCGGTTCTTCAAATCATCCAGACTGTGAATCAGCAACACATTGGAGGCGGTCTCGGAATGCTCCGCACGATCGATCGGACTGATAAACAACTCGTACAAACCCAGGGAGAAAATCAGCAACACCGTCGCCAGCAAATAACCATCGATGATTTCCACCACATGGGCGACGGTGGCACTGCGCATATCCATACGCACATCCGGCGCGAGATTCGCGGCATAGTCGCCCAGATGGGCAATCAACACGTAGGCGTCAATGGTCGCCATGTAAAACACGGAAAACGCCGTCAGCATACTGGCCACTACCGCAAACAACACCACAAAGCGGCTTTCCCACAACACCCATTCAAAAGCCTTTTCAATATTCTTCATCACTACCAACACCCTCACTTTCGGCAACTAAAAAACCAAGGGCGTCATTATAATGAATCCCGCGCGGCAAATGGACAAAAAAAAGGGGCCCGCGGGCCCCAATTGCATTTCGACAAATATAACCCGAATTAGCGACTTGCCACTCCGGACTGCTCAGACTTCGATATATAGTCCTGATCGCTCGGTTCGACGCTGCCTAAAACCCAGGCTCCGCGGGTCTTCGCATGATGCACCGCACGCTCGATATCGGCCGGAGTGGCGTGGCGATCGATTTCCAAACGTTGACCCGGTTGAATTAAATCCGGATCTTTGATTGTGGCTTTATTGGCCTTGTAGATCAAAGGCCATTGATAGGGATTGTTGTAAATCACGGGCTTGGCGGATATACCCCACAGGCTGTCACCACGGACTACCTTATAATCGCTTTCGCCGTTGCGCACTTCTTCACCCAAGGCGACGGGGGCGGTGCTGGCAACCATCTTTTTCGACTTGGCCGTGTTCTCCGCGGCCACCATTTTTTCCATATTATGTTCGCGACTGGCCATTTGATTGGGAAGCACACTGCCCCCGACATCCGCCAACAGTGCGGCGGCGATTTCATGGGCCTGCGCACCGTTATCTTCGAGGTAAGCGTTTTCCGCATCGGCAATCTTTTCCAACTGGTCCGCGCTCAAGTTGGGATGGCTGGACTTCACGCGATTCAGCGTAAAATTGGCATCCTCCAATTGCGACTGGTTATGCGCCATTTTCGCTTCCTGTTCTGCGGCGATCGCCAGCTCGACTGCGACATTGACATCGCCATTGGCCATGGCTTCCTTTGACGCGGCGAGTTTATCCTCGGTCAGACTCCACGCGCCACCGTCCGCGCGTGCCAACTCCATGGCGCTCTCGGCATCCGCCAACGCCATTTCCAATTCTTGATTGTTATAGGCAGTCGAGGCATCGACGGCCAGTCCTTCCCGCTGCTGATTTTCACCTTCCGCCGCGGCCGTACTGACGGGCTCTTCATTGCCGGGTTTGTCGGGATATTCCGCACATGCGGCAATAACACCAGCAATAATACTGACTATTGCAACGGTTTTAAAATTCTTTAATTTCATAGTGGGTTACCTCGGTGCCCTCACCTGGGGTGCGCATACACCCTGTCTGATTTAGTTAACGTCCATTGCCGACCAGGCTTTAATTTGACAATAAACTAATTACTACGCGTAACATGACGTGCATCACAGTTTGAAAAAGTTATTATCCATATACAAATTGAGTATAATGAGGCGAGGGATTTACACCCGGCAAATTCAGGGCAGTGACAAAGCTGGGAACAATTCTTTATTATTTTCTTCCAACTGATTATTCCGCCGGGATCCCCCCCGCAGAAGCCTCAATACCCACGGAGTCAAGAATGGCCATCATGATTTACCATAACCCACGCTGCAGCAAGTCTCGCCAAACGCTGCAACTACTGCGCGACAATGGCATTGAGCCGGAAATCATCGAATACCTCAAATCCCCCCCCAGCGCTTCGGAATTGCGCGATATCCTGGTACGCCTGGAAATGAAACCCATCGATCTGGTACGCACCGACGAGGCGGTGTTTGAAAAGCTGGGTGTGCAACCGAAATTATTATCCGACGACGCCTTGGTCACCTTCATGACCGAGCACCCCGAGGTGATACAACGCCCCATCGTGATACGCGGCCAGCGGGCCGTGCTGGGCCGACCGCCCGAAAACGCGCTCGACTTGTTGTAGCGGCCGGACGTCTGACCCATGCAGGATATTCTGGTGTTGTATTACAGCCGTAACGGCGCTACGGCGAAGATGGCCCGGCTCATCGGCCGCGGCATTGGTGAAATCACCGGCGTACAAGCACGGTTGCGCACCGTACCGCCGGTGTCCACGGTATGCGAAGCGGTCGCTGACGCTATCCCCGAACAGGGCGATCCCTACGCCACCGTCACGGACCTGGAACAGTGCATCGGCCTGGCGCTGGGCAGCCCCACCCGGTTCGGAAATATGGCGGCGCCGCTGAAATATTTTATTGATGGCACCGGCCCCCTGTGGTTATCCGGCAAACTGGCAGGCAAACCCGCGGCGCTATTCACCGCCTGCTCCACCCCCCATGGTGGCCATGAATCGACATTGCTCTCCATGATGATCCCGTTGCTGCATCACGGCATGCTGGTGTTAGGTTTGCCGTTCACCGAAACCGCGCTGTCGCAAACCACCGGGGGCGGCACTCCGTACGGCGCCAGCCACTACAGCGGCGCGGATGGCGAGCAGGAAATCACCCGGGAAGAGCATGCCCTGTGCATTGCCTTAGGGCGGCGTCTTGCGCAAACCGCCCTGGCATTACGTTAATCCGTGGGGTGAGTTACGGTCTATTTAAACCAATCATCGATGGCATCGTCGGCGGCGCTCGCGTCGTCCCCGTCGAGTTCGATGTAGCCGACCGGCGCTGCCGTGGCACGCTCCGCCGGAGCGTCGGCCACCAGCGACGGGCTGTCGGCCGGACCTGCGATCGCTCCTGCCCGCTCGAACGCCGCGCAGAACTCGCTGAACTGATGCTCTTCCAGGCACACGACGATGCGTTGCACCGCACTCTCCAGGCGCGCGTCCCAGTAGCGGGTGATCGCCCGTTGCATGGCCTGGGCACAGGCGTCCAGAGCAAGTTCACCGGTGGCGACCCCAAGCGGCGGGAACGCAATGGTCCCCCAGTCATTGGTTTCGCAAATCAACAAGCTGCGTGACACCGCGCGCTCAATATCCTGTTGCACCCAAGCGCTGTCTTGCCCCACCACCACCGCATGGATGATCGCCTGATACGGCATGTTGCCGGCCGATGTCTGCAGCGCCATGCCCAACTCGAAATGCCCATATTCGCGCATCAGTTGCGCGCACTCCGCGGCCAGACCGGCACCCGCCTGCGCCAGCAGCCGTTGCGACAGGTGCGCACCATGGGACAGCTCCCGATCCGTGGCATTGACCACAACCGCCACGTCGGCACGCAGCAAGTCTTCCGTTACCAGAACAACACTGCGTTCCCCGAACAACAATTGCTTAGCCGGTGACATCGCAACACCTGTGCTCGCGGCGCAAGGAATACCACCGGGGGTAGCGGATGACCTCAGACACGCGGCTCATGCCCCAGAATCTGACGCACAAACGCCAACGTGATACGCCGCTGCGCGGCCAGGGAAGCGTAGTCGATATGATCCAGCAGGGCACACATGGAATGCATATCCCGGGCAAAATGCCGGAACAGGTAGTGAATGACATCATCACCAAGATCAAACCCCTTACCCTGAGCGCGACTGCGCAACGCCTCGGCTTTATGCTTGTCATCCAACGCATGCACTTGAAACACCATCCCCCAACCCAGCCGCGAGGCAAGATCGGGCAAGTCCAGCGGCAAGGATTGCAGCGGTGCGTTGCCGGCCAGCACCAGGCGATGCGCGGCAAAATCACGCCCGCGATTAATCAGGTGGAACAGGCCTTCTTCCCAAGCACTCAAACCGGCGAGATGCTGCACCGCATCCAGGCACAGCAAGGCATTGCGCTCGAGGCCTTCAAAAATCGCCGGTTGCCACTGGTCGATGTCAGTACAGGACAAATAAGCAACATCATCGCCGCGATCCCAGACCTCCCGGCACAGGGCCCGCAACAGATGACTTTTGCCAGCCCCTTCCCTGCCCCACAGGTAAGTGATGGCCTCACCGTTACCGGCCGCGACATCCCGCAAGTAGGCAAGACATGCGGCATTTTCGCCGGGCACGAACCCCGCCAGCCGGGTGTGTTCCCGAACGACGAAGGGAAGTGGCATCTGGGTCGCCGTGTGCTGCGTCATGCCCGCGCTCATCCTCAGGAACGGTGGTACAAACCACTTTGCAGGTAACGTTCGTGACCATAGCGCACCAATACCATGATCACCGCGGCCACCGGCAACGCGAGCAAAATGCCGACAAAACCGAAAAGCTGCCCGCCCGCCAGCACCGCGAAGATTACCGCCACCGGATGCAAACCGATTTTGTCGCCCACCAGCAACGGCGTAAGCACCATACCCTCCAGCGCCTGGCCAACCCCAAACACCGCCGCGATCCCCAGCAATGGCAGCCATTCATGAAACTGCAGATAGGCCGCCAGGGATGCCAGCACAATGCCCACGATGAATCCCAGATACGGCACAAAACTCACCACGCCGGCGGTCATGCCGATCAATAGGGCGAAATCCAGCCCCACCAGCCACAGACCGATCGTGTAAATCGTGCCCAAACACGCCATCACCGTCAGCTGGCCGCGCAGAAACGCGCCGAGTACCTCATCGGTACTGCCCGCCAGACGCGCCAGATCGGCTTCCATGCGTCGCGGCGTCAATTCGCGTACCCGTTGCACCAGAATGTCCCAGTCGCGCAACAAATAGAAGGTCACCACCGGCACCAGAAAGATATTGGCCAGCCAGGCGAGCAGCGCCAGACCCGATTGCGTGGCGGAAGACATCAACGACGCCGCCACCCCCCCGGCCTGGCGCCAATCGGTGACGATGGATTGCTTCAGATAATTGAGATCCATGGATTTGGGATCGATCCCCAGCATGTCGCTTAGCCGCGGAATGCCACGCTGTTGCAGCAGATCGATATAAAGCGGCAACTTCACGAATAAAACTTTCAATTGCTGCTCCACCAACGGTACCAGCACGATCGGAATCAGCAATAACACCAGCAGGATTCCCAGGAACACCGTCGCTACCGCCAGGGAACGGGAAAACTTGCGCGCCTCCAGCTTGTCCACCAGCGGATCGCCGAGATAGGCTAGCAACGCCGACACCAGAAACGGAGATAACACCGGCGTCAGCAAATATAAAAGCACCGCGCCGGCCACTGCGGCGAACACCAGCAACCAACGCTGCGAATCACTCATGCGTGCTCCTCGAAACCCGCAGTGCGCTGCGTCCCCACTGCCACACATAGCCGGCGCCGCTGGTCACCGTGGTAAGCCACACCAGATAGCTCATGCCGTTGATGATATCCCAACCGGCGTCATAGACGCCGGAATTGAACAACACCACGAATACCAGCAATATCTGGCATACCGTGTTGATCTTGCTCAGCCAACTGGGGGCCATCTCATAGCGCCCCACCAGATAATGATAGCTAATGGCACCGGTAAGTATCACCAGATCCCGGATCAGGATCGCCGCTACCAGCGCCCACTGCAAGTGTCCCATCCAAGCCAGGGTCAGAAAACAAGACACCAACAGCAATTTGTCGGCCAACGGGTCAAGAATCGATCCCAATCGGGATTGCCAGCCGAAGCGCTTTGCCAGCAGACCGTCGATGCCGTCGGAAACACCGGCAAATGCAAACAGCAATAACGCCGGCAGGTATTGGGCCTGCAACAGTAAATAGATTACCGGCACGGTCAGCAAAATTCGAGCAATGCTGATGACATTCGGTATGTCCCGTGCTCTCATGGCATCAAGCGATAAACCAGCAAAGCGGTGCTCTGGTCCGTCGCGCCTTTGTCGGCGCCGGATTGGGCGGCAATAATGCTGCCGGGCAGACTGTCCAGCGGAAACAGCACATTGCCGAGCTTGATGGCACGGGTCAGGCCTTCCTGCGAGCCCTTGAAGCGCACCCGGAACACGATATAGTCGTTAACCACCTGAGTCGGCAGCAACTCGCTCACCGGCGCCAACGAGGTCAGGTATTTTTTTACCTTGGCATAATCGCCCAGTGATTTCAGATCGGAGACTTTCAGCAACACCACATCTTCCGAGGTCTCATCAACAAATTGCGCATAGCGTCGCGCCAGGATATCGCTGCCGCCATCCACACCGCTCAATATCACATCATTGAATTGCTCTGCCGCGTTCTGCCATCCGGTGGGTGGCTGATCGCCGTTGACGATGGTCCAGCGCCCTTGCCAGCCACCCGTGGGTTGCGCCGAGACCCGGCCGATGAGCACGGCTTCCGTGTTATAGCGTTTGGAAGCGTCCAGCAACTCATCAAGAAAACCGGCCCACACATCTTGAACTTTCACCAGCACCTGATCTTTGGTATCCATCAAGGGCAGAATCATCGGCACTCCCCGGCGTACGCCCGCATATTCCAGGATGCCCCGTCCAGGTCCCGTATACTGGGCATCCACGAGCCTGCGCTCGCCGGATTGCTCCACGATCAGCCACACCATCAGGCTGGGTCGGGACTGTCCCCAGATCGGCAACCCGCTGGACTGCAAGATTTTGTTTACCGCGTTGGTGTCGAAACTGACCCACAGCATTTTGGTCGGGCGGGTCGCCAGCGTGTTCATGAAGTCCGTGCTCGGCTTCTGATAGCGAAACTGCTGGGCGAAGCGTTCGGGTTTTTTCAACACCTCGGGAATTCCCGGCGCCAGGGAAACATCGCGATTCCCGGAAACCCGCACCAGCACATCGATGAAGGCGCGACTCATGGCATCACTGCGCGCCTGGCTATCGGTACCATAGACCGGCACTTCGGTTTCATACAGTCCCGACACAGTGGCCGCCCGGCTCGGCGATAACAAGGTAAGTGACAGAATTAAATAAGAAAACAGCAATGTATAGGATTTCATAACAGGCAACCTATGTTAGTGTTCACAACAAGTCAAGGGGCGCTGGCAGGCGCTTCCCGCGGGATTAAAGCGGAAATCTCTGCCCTCACCATCACCACGGTTCCCGGGCGTGACGGTGCCGCGCAGCATACCGCAGGTTAAACCCACCCAGTCTCAAAAGTAGTGCGCCAACACGCACCTCCGTGTGGCGGTGGCTCGCTGATTCTAGGATAATGGCCCGCACATCTCACCATCCTTGGATTTCCGGCGCGGCGACCTGCCGGAAACAGCGGACGGGTCCTCACTTGAGGCATATTCCGCGCCATTTCCATGGCACTGGGGGGATCCACCCCGAGCCCGCTCTGGAGACCGTGCCGACAGTATCCGGCACGCTGCCCCTGAGCCCGTCCCCGGGAAAATTGTAACAGGCCCCTGGAGTTATATGACAGAACAATCCCCACCCCGTACCCCCCTGAGCTATGAACAAGCCGGGGTCAGCATCGATGCCGGCAACCGACTGGTGGAGGCCATTAAACCCATTGCCAAAGCCACCCGGCGCGAAGGCGTGTTAGGGGGGCTGGGCGGATTCGGCGCTCTTTTCGAAATCCCCTTGCACCGCTACAAGAATCCGGTGTTGGTCTCGGGTACCGACGGCGTCGGCACCAAGCTAATTCTGGCCAATAAAATGGGCAAACATGACACTATCGGCATCGATCTGGTAGCGATGTGCGTGAACGATATCGTTGTCCAGGGCGCCGAGCCGTTATATTTCCTGGACTACTTCGCGACCGGTAAACTCGATGTCGCCACCGCCGCCAGCGTCATTCAGGGTATTGGTGAAGGCTGTCTGCAAGCCGGTGCGGCCCTGGTCGGCGGCGAAACCGCTGAAATGCCCTCCATGTACCCTCCCGGCGAATACGACTTGGCGGGCTTTGCCGTGGGTATTTGCGATAAAGATAAATTACTGGATGGCTCCAAGGTGCGCAGCGGCGACGTGCTCATCGGCCTGCCATCCTCCGGCCCGCACTCCAACGGCTACTCCCTGATTCGCAAGGTACTGGAAGTCAGCCAGGCGGATCTGTCCCAGCCCTTCGGCAACAGCACCCTGGGCGCGACATTGCTGGCACCGACCCAGATTTACGTGCGCCCTCTGTTGCAATTGCTAAGCACCGTCGACGTGCACAGCCTGTGTCATATCACGGGTGGTGGCCTGCTGGAGAATCCTCCCCGGGTATACGGTGATGACCTGGCAGCGGCGTTTGATACCCAATCCTGGACACTGCCACCCATTTTCCAGTGGCTGCAGGAACAGGGCAATATCCCGCAACTGGAAATGTACCGTACGTTCAACTGCGGTATCGGCATGGTGGTCACGGTGGCCGCCGCCGATACCGACGCCACCTTGCAATGCCTGAGCGCGGCTGGCGCAACGCCCCGGGTGATCGGCGCCATGGTCGCGCGCCCCGCGCCCGACCAAGCCGTGCTGTTCCGCTGATGTTGGAAACCCTCGGTAATGCACCTCTGCCGGTCGTGATCCTGGTGTCCGGCAGGGGCAGCAATCTTGAGGCACTCATCGCTGCCCGTGACCGGGGCTTGCCGATCGCCATCCTGGCGGTGATCTGCGATCACGCCGACGCGCCCGCCCTGGCCCTGGCGCGGGCGCAAAGCATCCCCACCCAGGTGCTGAGCAAAGCAGCGCACCCGGACCGAACCGACTATGATGCCGCGCTGGCGCGCATGATTGACGCGTTGCACCCCCGCCTGATCGTGCTGGCGGGATTCATGCGCCTGCTGAGCACGGATTTTGTGAATCGCTATCTGGGCAAGCTCATCAATATTCACCCTTCCCTGCTACCCGCGTTCCCGGGCCTCCATACCCATCGACGAGCCCTGGAAGCCCGGGTCAAGGAACACGGCGCAAGCGTGCACTTCGTGATTCCCGCCATGGATGCCGGCCCCATCGTGAGCCAAGTGCGAGTACCGGTGCTGGCAAACGATACCGCCGATACCCTGGCGCAAAGGGTGCTTTCCCAGGAGCACCGACTCTACCCGGCGACCTTGAGACTTTTATGGGAAGCCCGTGTTCAATGGCACCAGGGCCGCGTACTGTTTGATGGACAGGTTCTGGAATCCCCGTTGCAGCTGACCGCAGCGGAAAATGACCATTTTATATAGGCTTAAGCGCAAAAAGGCTATCAACCATGATGCCCGTGCAACCGACATACAGCGCATTTGAGAGCGTGTATCATATGCGGCAAGCTTGTGCACCCTCCTGTGCTCAGCGTGCATTCATCTATACAGACTAAGGTCAGATGCTATCAGGAGGCCGGCGCTACTTACGGGTGCCCCATGGTCGCCACCCGTAACCAACAAACTTTCGGGACTATCGCTTGATTGATAACGTCGCATCAGCCGGACCCTTTCGCGCATCATTACCATATGCTTGCCTGCTCATTTGTCTGGCCCTGCCCGCGGCGACCCGCGCCGCCGCCGACCAGGACTTGTTGACCCAAACCCGAGCGCTGGACAACCGCACTCAGGTGCTGAAAAAAGAAGTGATGGAGTTGGGTAGAAAACTCGCCTACCTTGCCTGGGTAGGAGGCGTGCGCCCGCAACAGCACGGCAAGCAACGCAACCAGGTACTGAGCAATGACATGCTCAAGGTCGGGCAAACCCTGGCGCGCCTGGAAGATGGACTGCTGGCCCCCCCCGGCATCCAGCTCGTGGTGTTCGTGTCCGTGGCCGCACCGCAGAATTTTGACATACAACAACTGCAACTCAAGCTCGGCCGGGACGTGGTCCAGAAGCGCTCCTATAATGAGAGCGAGCTGGATGCATTGCGTAAGGGTGCCGCCCAGCGCTTATATATCGGCAACATCCCGGAAGGCAGCAACCTGCTCAACATCAGCATGACGGCGCACAAAGGCAAGAAGGAATATTTTACGCACGACAGTTACCCTTTCACCAAGGGCCATGACCGCAAAACGATCGAGATTCATATCGGCGCCGGTCTCGGTAAACCCGACATCGATTTCAAGGAGTGGGATTGAGCGCCGGGTGCAACCGGCGCGCGCCCGACAACGCGCCACGGTTGGCGGCGCTGTGCGGCGCCTGCTGCCTGATCATGGCCCACACCGTTGATGCCGACATCAGCATCCATTGGGGCGCCAACGACAGCCCTTATCTGCGCGAGGTGCAGTTGGACATGGCGCTTGACCAGCACTTCTCCGCCATCGGCCACCTGCTGGCGGAACGCAAGCGGGGTACTTTTGGCGCCGAACAGACCACGGCGGAACTGATGCTCGCCTACAATTATCTGAAGTATGGCATGCATCACGAAGCCGCCGCGGTGCTCGAGACGCTCCCCGAGGACCGGCACCTCGCGCGCCGCGTGGGCGAACTGTGGCTGGAACTGGCGAACATGCGTTTCCAGCGCGGGTATCTTGAGGAAGCCCATGCAGCTCTGGCCAAAATCAACGATGACAAAATACGCTACGCACTGCTGGAACAGAAATACAACCTCGGCGCCTTGATCTACCTGCAACAAGACCAGCCGGCGGAGGCACTGAAAAAATTGCTCAGCATTCGCAGCAATTCCGATTGGGGCCTGATCGGTAAATTCAATCTCGGCACCACGCTCATCCAGCGTGGCGACACCAAAACTGGCCGCAACATCCTGGAAGCGCTGATTCCCGATTTGTATGACGGCCCGGAAATGCTGGCGCTGCGCGATCGCGCCTACTTCACCCTGGGCAATCTGGATTTGCAGCATCAAGATATCGCCGGCGCCCGAAAGAATTTTCAGGCGGTGCGGCTGGAAAGCCCCTACACCAACAATGCGCTGCTGGGCTTGGGGCTGTCCTATGCCGCGGCAAGCGCTTACCAGGATGCGATCAGCCTGTGGCAGGAATTAGTCAAGCACGATGCCAGCGATCCCGCGGTATTGGAAGCCCTGGTCGCTATCCCGTTGTCATTCACCGAGCTGGGCGATCACCGCCAATCCATCGATAATTACCAGCACGCCTTGCAGATATTTCGCGATGAAATCCGGCACATCGATTTCATCACCGCCGCCGTCGAAGACGGGTCCCTGATCAATACGCTGCTCCAGCAACTGATCACCAGGGGCGACGCCACCCTGCGATCGAACACCTTGCCGGCTCTGCCCGAATTCCAGTATTTGCGGGACTTATATGCCAGCCATCCGTTTCAGGTGGCCATCAACAACTACCGCGACCTGCGCATGCTGGAACACCGGTTGCAACAGTGGGCCAGCAATATCTACAAGATACCCGACATGTCGAGGACATTTAAAAAAGTCTACGTGGATCAGATCGCCGCCCAGCAATCCACGCTGGTCGCCACCGCGGAGGAACTCAAACAACATATCGCCAAACTGGCCACGGCCGAATTGGCCAAGCGCAAACTCCAGATTATCGTCTATACCAAACAAGCCTTATTTGCCATGGCGCAAAACTATGATACAAGTTCAGTTAAAGCAACCCTGAAATGACATCCCGCAGCCGTTAAGCACACCGACCCATGCTCCGACATCCCGCATTGCGTAACGGGCTAAGCATAGCCATCAGCCTGATTTTTATCGCGTTAGTACAGCATTATTACGGCTGGCAGACGATTCTGGCACCGTGGCGCGACCAACCCTGGCACGTGATCGCGGGCTTGATGATGATGGCCACGTGTACCTTGCTGCTGCGCGCCTGGCGTCTCTATGACTATTTTCGCGCGGAGTTGCACGGCTATTTTCCCGCCTGCGCAAAACTCATGATCCTGCACAATCTGTTCAATATTTTATTGCCTATGCGCACCGGTGAACTGAGCTTCCCGTTACTAATGCAGAACTACTTTCATATCAGCGCTCACCGCTCGGTCCCGGTGTTGCTGTGGTTCCGGATTCTCGACCTGCACACGGTACTGGCCCTGGGTCTGCTCGCGTTCGGCTGGCAATACTGGTCACCGGCGTTCACGGCGCTGCTGATTCTGCTGTGGTTGCCGCTTCCCATCGTGATCGCGGTGATCGGCGCGCGTCTGGGCAAAATCACCCCGGATCCGGAAATGCGCCGCTGGCGCAGAATATTCTTGGCCGCACTGGCCCATTTGCCGCGATCCCGGCGCCATCTGGCGCGGGATTGGCTGTGGACCGGCTTGAACTGGCTGACCAAATTCATGATTTTCGCCTGGGTCGTGCAGTTATTCCTGCCGGTCAACTCGGCAACCGCACTGGCCGGAGCCATCGCCGGCGACCTCACCGCCGTGCTTCCCATCCACGGCATCGCCGGCTCCGGGACTTATGAAGCGGGGGTCATGGGAGGGCTCAGCCTGTTCGGTATCGCGCCGAGCCAGTCCCTGCAAGCCGCGATCAACTTGCACCTGTTTATCCTGGCCACCACGCTGATCGCCGCCGCCGTGGTGTACCCCTGGCGGGTGCGCAAAATCACCACGCCGACATGACATCACGATTGGCAATCAAATAACGTTACGAGTAACATGCCCCCATGAATCACCTACCCCAACCCAATAGCCCTGCGAAATATGTCCATCGCTTATCCGTGGTCATCCCCATGTATAACGAGGAGGACAGCGCCGTTCCCATGATCGCCTCGGTGCATGAAGCGCTCAAAACCTACCCGCATCCCTGGGAATTGATCCTGGTGGATGACGGCAGTATCGATCAAACCGTGCCGCGCCTCTATGAAGCGATGCAGCAATACGGACCCCATGTGCGCATCGCATGCCTGCGCCGCAATTTCGGGCAAACCGCGGCCATGCAGGCGGGCATCGACCTGGCGCGGGGCGATGTTATCGCCACCCTGGACGGCGACTTGCAGAATGATCCCGGCGATATACCGCGCTTGGTCAGTCGGCTCCTGACCGAAGATCTCGACTTGGTGGCGGGATGGCGTAAGAACCGCCAGGACAACCTGATTCGTCGTATTCCATCACTGATCGCCAACCGGCTGATACGCCGTATTACCAAGGTCCGCCTGCACGACTATGGATGTTCAATGAAGGTATTTCGCGCCAATATCATCAAGAACGTACGCCTGTACGGCGAAATGCACCGCTTCATACCTGCTTGGACGGCCACGCGCACCGCAACGACGCGCATCAAGGAAGAAGTGGTGAATCACAGCGCCCGGCAATACGGCGCCTCGAAATACGGCCTGTCGCGCACTTTCCGGGTACTGCTCGATCTGCTGTCCGTATATTTTTTCATGCGCTACCGCACCAGCCCCGGGCATTTCTTTGGCAAACTGGGTTTCCTGTTTGGCTCCCTGGGCACCTTGAGCCTGATTTATCTGGGATTCGTGAAATTCGTCCTGGGCGATGACATCGGCAATCGCCCGCTGCTGCTGGTAGGCGTCATGTTTATCGTGCTGGCGGTGCAATTATTCACCACCGGTGTGCTGAGTGAACTGATATCGCGCACTTATTTCGAAAGCGGCGACATCAAATCATACGCCGTTTATAACACTGACGAGTTGCTCAACGTCAGTGACCGGGACTGGAAATCACCGTAACCTCATGACACTGCGCGCTACCCCACTGCTTGTGATCCTGCTGGCCTGCCTGCCGGCACTTTCCCAAGCCACCGACCTGCTAACCCGGGAATTCAACGCGCACTACAGCCTGAGCAGCGGCATCATCAGCTTCGGCGAGACCGAGCGCAGTCTGCGGCGCAACAGCGACGGCAGTTTTACCTTCACCTCCACCACCACGCCCGTGGACGCGCTGGAGTGGTTGCTCGATGGCCGGGTGCACGAGCAAAGCATCTGGAAACTTCAGCAAGGCAAAATCCTGCCGGTGAGCTATGTGTTTGACAAAATCCAGGGCAGCAAGCACCGCCACGCGGAGCTGACGTTTGACTGGAACGCACGGGCCGTGGTCAACAACGTCAACGACAAAACCTGGCGCATATCCATGCCCGACGGCACGCTGGACAAGCATGTCTATCAATTGGCAATCATGGACGGCTTGAATAAGGGCCAGAAGGAGTTCAGCTATAAAATCGCCGACGGCGGCAAGATCAAGGATTTTGTGTTCAGCGTGGTCGGCGATGAAACCGTGGCAGTTCCCCTGGGCACCTACCCGAGCGTCAAGTTGAAACGCGTCGGCGACAAACGCAAGACGGTTTTCTGGTGCGCCCGGGAGCTGAATTTTTTTCCGGTAAAAATACAGCAGGTGGAAAAAAACGGTGACAAATTCCTTGCGGAAATTACCATGCTGAACGGCAAGACCGACCGTCAGCAGCTACTTGGCCACCAGCCTTAAGGCGCGGTACGGAGCAGTAGCGCCATGCAGCAACGCGTCCTGGTCGTCGGTTACCGCAGCGGCATCAGTGATGCCTTGAATCGTCTGGGTATCGCCCATGCGGTGTGGCACAACAAACCTTTGAAAACACAGCGCGCGTTTCTCGCCGTGATAATCCAGGATTTTCCCCGCAGCCGCGCGCACATCAATGCCGTGGGCGATCTGTTTGCAGCGCATGGCCCGTTCACCCATATCATAGCCGGCAGCGAAGCGGCGGTGTACCCGGCGTCCGTGCTGCGCCGACGGCTCGGAGCGCGACTATCCAAGGACACGATCGTGCTGCGTTGCCATGACAAGCTGCTGATGAAAGAATTTCTGCAGGCGCGACACATTCCCATGACCGATTTTCTGGCCGGCGATCCACACCATGACCCGCCCGATGTCTTTCAACGCCTGGGCACGCCGGTGGTGGTGAAGTCTCGGCAGGAATCAGGTGGTCGGCGCATCGTGTTCGCCACCGACCATCAGACCTTACGCCGGCACGACAATCGTAACCGACTGCTGGAGCGGTTCATCGACGCGCCGGAGGCCAGCGTGGAATCGTTCATCAACGACTACCAAATTCAATTCGAGAGCGTTACCCAGTATTACGTCAAGGGCCACGTCAACGTGGTACCCGGCGTATTGACGCCCGCGCAGCGGCAACTGCTGCTTGCACTCAACCGGCAGGTGATCGCCGCGCTGGGAATCAATTGGGGCATCACGCATATGGAGGCCTACCTCAGCGAGCGCGGCGCTTTGTTCGGCGAAATCGCGCTGCGGCCGCCTGGTGGCTACCTCATGGAACTGATCAGCGCCAGTTACGATTTTTCCTCCTGGGATGCAATGGTGGCCATGGAGCTGGATCTACCGTTTACGTTTCCCCAAAGCCCCCGCCAGCACAACGCTGCCTGTATCTTTCATCCGGGACCCGGCGTGCTGCAACGCGTGGAAAACTGGGAGCAGGCGCTGGCGCTGCCCGGGGTATATCAGTCTAAACTGAAACTGGAAGCGGGCGCTCATATCGATCGGCGCACCGGCGTTGGTGAGGACATCGGTTATTTGTTACTCGGGGCGGATTCGGGAGCGCAGCTTCTGGCCGACGTGGACTGGGTGCTCGGCAATGTGCGTTTCGTGATCGAGTGAGCACCTCGGGTACGATGACGTACCGCGCTGTGGCGCAGGGTGCGTATTATGCACCGCGTTTTTGCGTAGGGTGCGTATTACGCACCGAGCTATTGTGTAGGGTGCGTATTACGCACCGGTTTTTTTCAAATCAGAACTAGAGACCCGGTATCAGGTGACTCCGCTCAGGATTTCCCGCCAGCTCTATGTGGCGGTGGGGGTGCCGTTTCCAGACCTTCTGGCGCCATG
>JAHECY010000175.1 GCA_024641505.1 Gammaproteobacteria bacterium | reverse complement strand
TCCGGGCCTGAATCAGACTGCTTTAACCGGCCGCACATGCAAAACAGCTGGCCACTGCTGGGATTTGATGGTGGTATACTTGCTTGTGAGGTTGAAAATGTGGGTTGTTTTTCCTATACCTTATTTCACACAAACACATATTCTCTTCAACGCTCAAACCATACGCTTCTATGAATGTTCGCTATTGGTTATAAATTCGTATTTCTTGCATAGTTTCAACATCAAAAACGCCACAAGTACCTTTACCTATGAAATCTATTGGTTTTTGCGTAGTTAAAGCAGTTAGCGCTGCTGCATATAAGTGCCTTCCCATTGCATCGTCGAGTGGACGAACGTATGCTGTTTGATCCGTGCAGTTGGAACTAGGTACTCCGCCACTTACCTTTGCGATAATATTTGGCGAACCTGCTACTTCAACTACATTCAGTTGAACCACCTGAACCCTGGATACATCCGTAGCTATCGCTTTCTCAACAATTGCTATTTGACAGAATGTCATAGCTATGATTATAACTGCTGCTTTCGTCTTTCTCATTTCTTTTACTCCATATGCCAATCATAAACTTTACATAACAAGCGTTACTGGGCTGTCGTAGTGTGACAGTTGCGAACAATCAATCTTTTCCAGCCATAGAAATAATGCTGGCTAATACAGTGCTTAATGCTAAAGTAATTCGTTTTATATGATCCTCTATTCTTCCTATACTTCAGAATTCTGCTGATGGGCCAATACCGCCTACTTCAGCTGTGATTTACCAATTAGTGATGCAGTACTCCAACCTACGTCGCTACTGAAATTATTACCCCATAGTTGTACATCTATATAGCATTGTGAGCTGGAACAAGTAGTAAAAATTTGGTCCCAGATTGCTACTGCATCGCCACTGTAATTCATTGCTATACTGAGATCACTGATCTCGTAATTGTCATAATTGATATGTTGAGGGGTGTTCCACCCGTAGCCGACTAAATAGAGTTGAGCCAATAACAATTGATTATTAAAAGAATTAGTCGTGGAGTACTGTCGCCATAATACGATTATATTTCCTGAGTTATCAATCGCCACTCTGGGAGTGTATTTCGTGTCGACTGCCGAATAAATTGCCTGCGAGTTACTCCATCCCGTGTCCGGTGAACATTGCGTAAACCATATCACGCCGGAATCATCCAGCCACACAGAAGCAACGGTGCCATTTGTATTCATGACTAAATCGTATTCTTGAATATATTTCGTAGCTGTATGAATCTTAACAGCAGCACCCCATCCAGAATAAGGGCTGTAATTAATACCCCATAACGTTGTATAGTCTGCCCACTCAATCACGATATTACCTATCGAATCGATGGCGACCCTATGGTTCGTTCCCGGCTTGTTGGTACTCGCTACCAATTCTGTAGCATCCCATCCTGAATTGGGGACATATCTGGTTACCGCCAAATTGCTACGCTTGAGGTCCTGATCATATTCAACCCACGATACAACGACATGACCATTGCTGTTGATGGCGACCGACAGATCGTCGAGCCCATGCGTCGCCGCGATCGATTCAATATTGTCCATGATCCATCCTTGTCCCTGCAGGTACGGAATTGCATAAACAACATGATTCCCGGCATCGTACACTACCGCGAATGCCTGTCCGCTATCATTCATTGCGACATCTATATCAACATATCGCGCGATTGTATCGTGCGATAATAAAATGGTGGGCGCTGACCAGCCAGCGCCCGGAGTATATGCGGCATTTATAACATCGCTGCTTACCCGCCAAATGGCAATGCCGTTACCCGTCTTATCAATCGAAAATATTGGACTTGAAACACTCTTGCCATTGTAGGCGGCAAGCGATGTTTGTTTACCCCATCCGCTTCCTGGTGAGAATAAAGCGAAATTTACATAGTCTTTTGACTTAAAGGAGCCAGGGGTTACCTCCTTGGAATAGGATAGGTTCCAGATGGTGATTGCATTTCCAGCACCATCCATTTTAACGATTGGTTTACTTATCGAATAATGTGGATCTTGTACATGGGGATCGCAGTCCGAATCCAAGTTATAACATTCATCACCACACGCCGTTAAAACCGAAGCGATAGGTAATACAAGAAGAAACAACATTATTCTCATCACGGCTTAAAACCTTGCTGTGGTTCGTCCTATAATAATTCACAGTCTTTGGAACTGGCAAATATCACATGATACCTCTCGTGCGCTGGTAGTTGTTCCCTGTATTACAAGTCAGTCTTTACGCTGACTAGTTTAACAATATACTGGTCATAATCGCCATTAATTCTGGTATGCCCATACCGTTAATGAATCCTTCAGAGCGCAATATCCAATAAACCAAGGTAATATCGATACCCATTTTCTCCTTAAGAGGATCATACACCAATCAAATTACCAGTCAAATCATGAGCGTATGAAACCTGCACCTTTGAGGGATAAGGCACTGAGTACATCGTATTTTGTCGATTAGCCCGGAAGGGCCAAAGGCGCCGCAGTGATGGGTGGCTCCGGGGTGGTCATGGGGTGGTGTTTCCGGTACTGTATTAACATACAGTAAAGCAAACCGGCGCGAGGGTTTCAACCGTGCCGATTTGGGGTGTTTGGGGACAAGGATTGCCTCATGGCCAAGGACGCGGCCACTTGCCAACCATTGGCGCCACCGCCGGTGCATTACGCGCGGCGGCGCCCGGAACACACGGTGTTGTACCAATTGGTACAAGAGCACGCCGCGACTTTTTTTACCCAGGTAGCAGCGGAAACCGGCCATTGCCTGCCACACTATGTACAAGATGAGTTTGACGCGTTTCTGGCTTGTGGCATCCTCGCCCATGGCTTTCTGCGATTGCGCTGCACATGCTGCCATCACGAAAAATTGGTCTCTTTTTCTTGTAAACGCCGGGGCTTCTGCCCGTCCTGCGGTGCCAGGCGCATGGCGGAAACCGCGGCCCATTTGGTGGATGCCATCATCCCGCGCGTCCCGGTACGCCAATGGGTGGTATCCTTTCCCATCCCGTTGCGGGTACTGCTGGCGGCCCGGCCGGAGTTGATCACGCCGGTACTAGCGGTGATCCAGCGGTTGATTACCACGTTTCTGATCAAACAAAGTGGCTTGCCTCGAAAAGACGCCCACACCGGTGCCGTCACCCTGATCCAGCGTTTTGGCTCAGCGGCGAATTTGAATATTCATCTCCATTGCCTCGTGTTGGACGGCGTGTATACCCAAGGGCAGGGCGGTGCCGTGTTTCATGCCATCACTCCACCGAGCAATACCCAACTGCAAACCTTGCTACAACGCCTGATCCGGCGAGTGATGCGCTGCCTGGTGAAACAGGGCGCGCTAGTGGAAGAGGCGGGGGAGCTGTATCTGAGTGATACCGATCCGGATAACGTGTTGGCGCCATTGCATGCGGCGTCCTGCACCTACCGTATTGCGTTTGGGCCAAGAAAAGGGCAAAAGGTGCTGAGTCTGCAAACGGTACCGCAGCAACCCCCGCCGGTGACCTCGCCCCGTTGCGTCGGCGAGGGCGGGTTCAGCTTGCACGCTAACACCTTCTGTCCCGCCCATGACCGGGCAACACTGGAACGCGTATGCCGTTACATTACACGGCCAGCATTGGCCAATGAGCGGGTGACGACGAACGACAAAGGCCAGGTAGTATTGAAGCTGAAAAGTCCGTACCGGGATGGGATCAGTCACATCATCATGGAGCCCCTGGAATTCATGCAACGGTTGGCGGCCTTGGTACCCCGGCCAAGGTTAAATCTCATTCGATTCCACGGCGTGCTGGCTCCTAATCACAAGCTGCGGGCAGAGGTGGTGCCGAAGCAAGCAGCCACCGCCGGGTCACCAGCGGCAGACGATGGGCAACCGGAGGCGGAGGGCATCGCCTCAGCTTGGCGCATTAGCTGGGCCAGACTGTTAAAGCGCGTATTCAATATCGACATCGAAACCTGCCCCCACTGCCAAGGGAAGCTCAAGATCGTAGCCGCCATCACCACCCCGGCGGCGATCACCAAGATTCTGACCCACCTGGGGCTCAGTGCCCAACCGCCACCGGCAGCGCCTGCCCGGCAGGGCGAGCTGTTTGCCTTCGACTAATCTGCAGGAGAAATTGAGCGCAAAAGAGACGATGTCCGAAAGGGCAGGGTAGTCGTCGGCATTTTGCGGTGTGAGGGCTGGTTCAGCGGAGAGAAAGTTGCTTCTCAATCTCGTGTTTGGGTTACTTCCGCAGTTCTTTCGGGAAAAATAACACGTAATTAACACGTAATCGGGTGGAATCGGCTGGGACTAAGGGTGGAATTGGG
>JAHECY010000174.1 GCA_024641505.1 Gammaproteobacteria bacterium | reverse complement strand
GTTCACCAATTTGGCAAGCAGCAAAGTCAGAAGTTTGTCTACAAGTGTTGTGTGAAGCACCTGTCCATCTCGACTACAAATTAATCTGCCATCACTGCCCAGCTCATGTACTCGCGCTTCAATTTTCTTTTCCATGTCCCAGTCAAAATCGATGGTGTTAAAGGGATCAGCCAGAATATCCGTATACAGTTTTATACGATAAGGCACATTGGCATAAGTGAACATCGGGCGAGAAAGAAACTCCTGTAACTTGCCCGGATGCACTTTTGCGCTGACCTCCATCAGCTTCTGAAGATAGATGATCTGGTGGTCGCTCCAGTAACCAATATTCGCCCAGGGATTATCAGGCTCAGGGATCTCCCAATCGATCCCGTTTCGTGTGATCCGATAGGGGTTATATCCATCAGCAGTGGTCGCGTTCAAAAAAGTACAGATCATGCTTTCGATGTATTCAGGATACGAATACGCAAGTGCCTCCCAATTTTGGAAAATATCGCGCCAATTGCCCTCATAACCCATTTTAAGAGAACCGTCCTGTTTTTTGATATTGATCTCAAAACGATTCCACGGACGGCTGGGGTCGCCATGTCTGCGGCTGAATGACAATGGCAGATAGGCATAACTTAAGCGGAGCAGATCTGCCGAGCCATTTGTCTCTGCCAAAGCATGAAGTTCAGTGTTATTAAATTTTTCAGGCAAATCAGAAAAGAAGGATGCATAATTCTTCAAAGCCGAACGATTTCGAGCAGAAATGAATTCAACAAATTCACTCTTTTGGATCTCGTATTGATGTGTAAAAAAGCCGCCGCGCATAACATTGAACATCACATTGGCAAAATGATGCGCGGTGCAAAGTTCATCGCTTGAAACCTGTATGCCATCAGCGCTGGCAACAATCTTCTTCAAGTTTTCAGTATTCAGATCTATATCCTTCTCAAGGACATCCATTAACGCAGCACGATCCTTCTTAAGACGATTGGATAAACTGACGATTGATGTACTATCCTGTGTTACATCCGCGACGATATGCCACGAACGTTCCGCTTCAGACTTAAGCTCAAAGCTGGTTCTTACAAAATAAGCATTTCGTCTCCCTCGAACCTCTATCTCATTTTCCACACTTTGCCCGGACCGGAATCGATCAAGCTGCTGCGAAGAAAGTAAGTATTCCGCCTGCTCGATTCCCAACTGCATAACGGTTGTTCCCAAAAGCGACTCGCTGGGTTCGGCGAGATCGGTCAAAGTGGAGTTTAAGGCAAAAATGGCAAGACCAGTTTCCAGGTCCAGTTCGGCGCGTTTGTAGGCATCCAAAAGCGGACTGAATATATTCTGTGTTTGTGATGTTACATTGGCTGGCAGGATATTCTGGATTCCATCCACGATATCAATCTCACAGGGAGAGTCCCCAATATTATTCAACCAAGTTATTTTCACAAATCCGAATTGATCGCTGGTTCGCCAAGCATAACGATAGGCCACGTTAAGTGTGTGATTGATCTCTTCGAAAAGGATAGCCGTACCTGTTATGTTTTTATAAATATTCCGTTCAATCTGATAGGCTCCGCGATATCGGTCTGATAACGGTTCCCACAGATAAGTTCGTTCATCGCGTGTCACAAGTGTGATCGCCTTGTTACCGGTGTTTTCAAAATTTTCGGTGATCTTATCGTCAGTGTAATATGGGAAAAGCGCCTGATCTGCGCTGACCCGGCCTGCGGTAAGGCCGCCTGTAGAAGAGATGAACATCCAATGATCTGCACTGCTGACAATACTCATGAAAAATGGCGGCATGCCATCATAATTTTTAATCTTATAAAACGTATCGCCAAGCATGGATACATATTCCCCACCAACTTCGTTCATCTCATGCTGCACGACCGTATCACCGACAAAGATTGGGCGCGATGTTTGACTTGTCATAGAGTCCTCTCCTATCAATTTTTCTTACTATTATTATGCATTAAAAATGATTTTTTCATACAGTACTCATCATTTCCCTCTAGTCGGTAAAAACATCCCTGTTTGGGATTTGGGAACTGCTCTATATTCTCAACCTCCAGAGGGTGTAGCCCCTCTGGAGGTTGAGAAATCTTATTTTACGAACACGAATTTTCAGGCAATATCAGCCATTACGGTGAGACAATAGTGTCACTTGCCACCGGATTACAAGTAGCATCCTGGAATGTATTATTTCCGCCAGAGACTACATTACCTTCGATTCCTGACGCAAATTTTTCACAGGCATACCAGTGGTTACCCAGAATTGTCGAATTAGTGATGGTGAGAGTCGGCACAAAACCACCGCCAAATTGACCGATGAAGAGCGTCGAAGGAGACCAATCTGGCGCGATGTTGTTGGTGATCGTCGAATTGGTAATAGAGACATCGCCATCGGTCTGGAAAATCGCTCCACCATGCCAGCCGGTTGCAACATTACTGTCAATGGTGCTGTCTGTAATGGTCATGTTACCAAGAGATCGAATGGCACCACCAACATCGTTAGAAACATTCCCATTGATGGTGCTGCGCAGGATGGTGGTTGTCGTATTGAAGAACGAATAGACACCGCCACCAGACCAGCCAGCCTGGTTGTTGGATACACTGCTATCGATCAAATTGAGTGTGGCACCATCACCGCTATAAATACCGCCACCACCTTGCCAGAATTCTCCACCACCAGCCATCTCGTTGTCGATAACGTTGACATGATCGAGTGTCAATGAGCCGTTATTGAGAATGCCGCCAGCAAGCTGCCATCCAAAACCTTCGGTCACAGCCAAATTCTTCACTGTTGCGGTTGTGCCTGCATTGACGATGAAGACACGGTCAGCGTTGTTACCGCTAATCGTTAAATCGGCGGCCGCGGAAGCATCAATGGTGACGTTCTTGCCAAGAGTCAACGGGCCGGAGAAAAGAGTAATCGTCTGGCTGGCAAGTTCGGGTGCGAAAAGAACCGTTCCGTCCACACAGACAGTGCTTAAGGCTTTGCGCAATGACCCGGCACCGGCATCATCCGTATTGGTCACGGTCACTTCTTCGGGGCAGTTGAGACGGATCTGATCCAGCATGACAGGCTTGGTCAAACTTCCAGGGATCTTGAATCCAATAGAGTGAATATTGGTCGTGTCGAGCACATAACCATCTTCGTTCAGGAATGCTGTGAAAGGAAGACTGACCTTCTGCCAACCTGTGAAGTTATCGGCAAATGATGCCTTGAAGGCAACAGTCTTCGGTTTAGCCTGGTACAGACGGACATAATCCACCGCCATGGATTGCGGGAAGGTGGTGTCAGGACCAACTGCGCCGCCAAAATTACCACCCACAGCCATATTCAAGAGAATGAAGAAGGGATGATTGAAGACCCATTGTTTACCTTGCAGGAATGGATCGTTAGCTGTAGCCGTGAAGTAGGGCATGCCGTCAATAAACCAGGTGATCTGGTCAGGCTGCCATTCAACGGCATAGGTATGGAACTCATCTGCAACAGGTTTGCCAAGGTCATAAACCTGACCATAGCTCTGACCGCCTGAGTATCCCGGTCCGTGAAGCGTGCCAAAGACCTGATTCGGCTGGCGTGCCACATGTTCCATGATATCGATCTCACCGGTCTGCGGCCAATCAACCTCATCAATATCTGTGCCGAGCATCCAGAACGCAGGCCAGAGACCAGCGCCTACAGGCACTTTTATGCGGGCTTCCACACGACCGTAGGCAACTTCAAAACGATCCTTGGTCAAAAGACGTGCGGATGTGTACTCACACGGACCGTAGTAGCACATGAGTGAACCATCGGCTTCTTTGGCAGTGATCTGTAAATTACCCAGACCATCGGTTGCTGCATTGGCTGCCCCGGCTGTGTAATATTCCAACTCATCATTACCCCAGCCTGGAATACCGTTCGCGGTGCCATCACCAATTTCCTGCCCCCAGACAGCGGAATTGACTGCGGCACCAGCTGTGCCATCAAACTCATCGCTCCAAACCATTTTCCATGCAGAGGGGTCAGCATAGGCGTTCTGGTTATTCGTCAGGTTGACTTCCACACCTTTGTTGGTGTTTTGACCGTAATACCAGAAACTGACACCACCGGAATCACTCCAGTCCTGTCCCATCGGGAAGGTGCGGTTAATCCCATAGGAGCCCTTACCGCTTTTCTGAATGGACTGAAGCACTTGTTCGAAAGCACCCTGTCCAGGTAAAGCCAGAGGATCACCAACAGGGATTTCCATATTGGTGAAGCTGGCCTTGTTATCAACTGTCCATAGGTATGGATAAGTTTCGAAATCTTCGATCAGAATCGGGTCGTAGGATTCGTTATC
>JAHECY010000084.1 GCA_024641505.1 Gammaproteobacteria bacterium | reverse complement strand
GTCCACTGAGTCCACTGGTCCATCCCCATTGGTATCCCGCTGATCGGCATTGGCCACCAGGGTACAGTTATCGGACGTATCGGCAACACCATCGCCATCGGTATCCGCCGCCACTGCTAATACACCAAAAGTACTACCGGGATTCTGCGCGGTCGCAACAATGCTCGGCGAGAAGTGATTGGTCAGGTTCAACATGCGATCCAGTACCGCATAATTACCACCCGCAGCAGGCGTCACGATAGCATCAACAGTCTCGCCGGCTTCCAATACAACCGAATATTGCTGTCTGGCATAGCGATAAGCTTTGCCGTCTTCCGCAATCACATTCATGTACAAACCATTGAGCAACGGCGCATGGGTTTTCAGGCCCATGTTGACGAAGCGCAACAGTGTACGCGTGCCGGCAAGAACTTTAGCCGGATTCAAATCCGCCACCGGGGAGTCGGTACCGTTGATCAGGAAGTACTGCGGTGCATAGTCAATGGTGCTGGTCATGGTACCGAGAGCTCCGTAAGTACCAGCCGCCACCGCTGCGTGCAACGCCGGATCCACTTCGCTGTAGAACACGAGAATGTCATTGTCATACTCGAATTCGATACCGGGGTAGGCTTGTGCGGCCGTACCCACAGTGGCATCCACGAAGTTCTTGGTGAGGGCGCCATACAGACCCATCTGTACTTGTTTTGCGGGATGGGTACCACTCTGGTAAGCATAGGTGCCTGGAGCAACTGCGGTCCAGGTGTAAACGCCTACGGTAGCGGGAGCCGTTTCATGGGTGAAAGACATCACCCGGGTACGACCCTGCGCATCCAGAAAGGTCTGCGGCGTGAAAGTAGTCGCATCCTGACCAGGAATCACAATTGATATATTTTCACTCAGATTGTTGAGTACATTAATATTCAAAGGCGTGATATCGGTCGCTGCCACATTGAGTGCCGGACCAGGCACCTGCACGACACCGGTACCGCAACCATTTGCAAGATTAGCGTCGTCATCCTGGGCAAATCCCCACATGGTCACCACCGCACCGTCGGGCATGGTCTTGGTCGTTGCACCGGCGCACAGATAGATATCCGTGGCCTGTGCGGTGCCGCCGGCAAACGCCAGGGCACCGAATATTAAACTAAGGGCTGTTCTGTTCATCTTTTTACTCTCCACGTTCATTCACTGTGCCATCCCTTAGGGAATCAACACGCCATGAGGTTCGATGATCAACATGGTCAATATGCCACCGGGGTAAAGGTCGTTGTTAGCCAACTCTTTTTCCGTATGGGAGTGCCAAATGAAGACCACGCCACCATTCAAGTTCAGGCCGCCTTCGCCGGGGGGCAAGGAACCCAGAGAACCAATGAACGGGCTACCACGCCAGAAACCACCGAATGCCAGGCTGGCGTTTTCAGGCATGACTACCGGCAGAGGCTTGGTATGATCTGCGCAGGGCTCCTTGTAGTTGGCGTCCGTCGCGACGCTATGCAGGCCCTCGGCATCCGGGGTACATGATGAACCGTCGCCGGGAACGTGACCAAACATGTCCCACCCCAGATTGACACCAGTCCAAGTGAAGATCGCATCCTGCGTGGTACCGGGTGTCGAATCCAACGTGTAGTCCGAGTATCCCAGATCGATGGTAGTCGAAGCCGAGGATTTCAACGGACGTCCGTCACGGGCAATCACGGTATAGTTATTGCCATGGGTATGGAAGGGATGCTGTTCGCGGCCACCACCGATCACCCGCATCAACAACTTCTCACCCGGATGCATACGCGGTAACGCGCTGTAGGGTTGATGATTCAACCAGGGCGCGAAATCCGGGAACATGGTGTCCGGACCGTTGCGGCCATTCAGAAACCACAAAGTTGCATGGCTCACGGTATTGTTCACCTGATTGATCAGACCGAACTCCACAAGTTGGTGAATCTTGGGATCCATTTCCGTCATCAGGAACATATATTCCTGGTCGAATGCGGAATCCGCAAGGTCATAAGCCTTGGTCGGAGCGTTGGGATTCTCGGTCGCGGGATACACGATCAATGCACCCACCAGACCCATTTCCACTTGCAGACCGGGACGCGTGCCGCTGTTATACATATACGTACCCGGCTGACCGGCCACGAAAGTATAAGTCACGACATTCGCGGGACCGCTGCTTTCCTGGGTCAGCACACCTGCGGAGCCACCCGTCGCGGCGACACCGGTTTGACCGGGGAAAATCATGGATACGGGCATCGGCGCGCTGGTACCCGGTAGATTGGGCAGACCGTTGGTCAGATTGATCACCACGGTATAACCGGCACGCACTTTCAACGTCGGACCGGGATACTGCATGGGCTTCCCTACCTCACCATAACCCCAGATGGTGACAGTGCCGCCATCGGGGGTGGTGATGTAATCGGCGGACGTGACCAGATTAAATGTCTGGGTGGTGCCCACCACGGTGCCACTGGTCCCCGCAATCCGGGCTTCGGCATTGATAGCCACGCCCGCGAACAGCATCACTGCCGTAGTCGTCGCGAGTGCGGCTCTAGCGAATAAACTTTTCATTACACACTCCTTCTTGGATTACGGATTCAACACGATTTCGGTCATCATGCCGCCGAAATCCTCAGTGTTGTTACTCAGGAAATTCAGGTTGGTCGTGTACAAATAGTAGGTACCCGGAGTTTTACCTGCGGTATCAACGATGACATCAACGCCTTCACCCGGCGCCATGGACACATGGCTGGTCTGATAGTACAGATTGGTGCCACTGGGTCCGCGGGCTTCACGCGCACCACGACCAATCACCTGCATGGGCAAGCCCAGCACGCGCACGGTATAGTGGTTGGTGACGCTCAAATTGGAAAGCCGCAGTAACACCCGCTGACCAACGCTGGCCGTTACCAGCGCATTGATCTTTTGGGAAGGTTTGCCCAGAGGACGCTCTGCATGAGCGTTCGTCAACAATCCATCGGCATCCACCGGTGCCGGCAGGATACCGGTGTTCACGGTGTCCGGATAGCCACGGCCGTTGATCATGGGGTAATTGTCCTTCATGGCAGCGAAGGGCAACGGCTGCACGTTCATGCTGGCATCGTGAAAACGGCTGTCGAAGGACGCCAATTGCAAGGGCACTTCCACGTCGTAGCGTGTGGTGCCGTCACAATCGTTATAAGCATACCGTTGACCGGCCACATGATTATAGGTGCTGCCCGCACAAACCGGGGCTCCCGCCACGGATTTGTCCTGCGCCGCGTGTACATAAAGGTTACCCAGCATCCCCATTTGCATGTGTTCAGTTGCTTCCACATGGCAGTGATACATATAGGTGCCCGGCTCTACGACATTATAGAAGTAAGGCAGGGATGAACCCATGGTTATTGAAACGCTGTTATCCGGCACCCCATCGAAAGTATCCATGGCTTGTGGAAAGCCATGGAAATGCACGGTGTGCGGATCGGACAGGTCGGGACGGTTGGCCATACCCACGTTGGTCAAGTCCAAGTAGAACTGCTGCCCCTGCTCCAGCACGATGGTGGGCGCGGGAAATTCCGCCCCCAACAAACCGTTGACCATCGCCTTGGTGGTATCCGTACCGCTCAGGTCCGAGAACCCGAACATGTACTGGGGATAGCCGTCCGCCATATTGACGAAGCCGTCACCGGCGGACAAGTGCATGCACTTGACCTCCGGCCGGAATTTCGGATTCGGCAACGTTGGATCAGGCAAGTTGCTGATCGGATTCGGCAGATACTGATCCGGCACCGCGTCATTGCCCGGCACCAGCGTACCATCCGCCAACTTAATGAAATCGTCGCCCGGACATTGCGTGAACGGTACCGCACCGGCGCCGCCGGACGCGCCCAGCAATAACAGCAGGAGCGCGGCGGAGCTTGATTTCGTCTTGATACTATTCATGATCAAAACCTCTCTTTTTCCTATTAATTCCAATCTTTCGTTAAATCCAGTCACGTCAGTACCGCCTTAGGGTGCTAATGCGGATGGACCAGGTGCGGCACCCAACTTAGTACGGAAAATACCGTAGTCGCCAAGGTTAATGTTGCCGTCATTGTTAAAATCCGCATCCAGCAACGTCGTAGAACCAAGACGCAGTCGGAATAATCCATAGTCGCCCAAGTTGACAATACGATCACCATTCAGGTCGGCGTCGCAGATATTACCGTAGCCATCATCATTCGCATCGAATTGATGCGCATTGGCGATGAGCACACAGTTATCCAAGTCGTCATAAACACCATCACCGTCGGTATCCGCCACCACTTCATCGGCGCCGATGTCCGCCACGAGGTTTGTGGGTCGATTATTGCCGTCATAGTCCTTGGTCAGCAATGGATTGGCCAACGCGCTACCCGCATCGATCGCCGGAGACGGCGCGGCGGGATTGCCATCCAGATGATAGTTGCTCAGACCCAGGCTCACCGGACCGTATTTCAGGTCGATGAAGTTGCCGCCTTCGTCAAACGCGCCGGCGACATTGGCCGCGGTCAACGCCGCCGGTTCGCCTTGATTGGCAACGGAGCCAACACTGCCGTTCTGGTAGCCCAGCAGGAATTTCGGATCAGCCGCCATGTTGCTGGCATCATACCCAGTGATATCCGTCAGTACGGAGCTCATCGGGTTGAGCTGGCCAAGGGCGCCGTGGACCGCCAAGTCGCTGTACACAGGCAGAGCGCCCGCACCGATATTCGGTACCAGCGTCAGCGTCTGTGGCAGCGCAGTGCCAATCTCCATGTGGAACATGCGATTGTGCCAGATGATGTTATTCACCAATTCCGGAGCTGAGAACGCCTGACCGGCAATCGTCTCGGTATGGGCAAACGAAGAGATACCCGCGCCCGGTTGATCCAGCGTGGTGCTCAGGTTGGCCGGATCAGCGGCGGCACCCACGGAAGCGGTGCTGTCGTTATTGGCGATGGTGTTGTGATCGATCACGATACTGCCCGTGTTGCTCAGGGCGATACCGCCACCGGCATAACCGGCCACGTTGTTGACGATGATGTTATCCACGATGGAAATGGGACTCATCATGACCAGATCAGTGAAGATACCGCCACCATGACCGGCACCGGACTGGTTACCCTGAATCAGGTTGCCTTCCACGGTTACCGCGCCGCTGCCTTCCGGCACGCCGCCCACATTCGGATTGGCCTTGCCCATCAACGCGATCCCGCCGCCATGAACATTGATGCCCTGGTTGAAGGATTGGTTGAAGATGATCTTGTTACGGGCAATGGTGCCGTTGTTACTGAAGCCAAGGTGGCCGATACCGGCGCCGTTACCCTGGCTGAAGTTACCGCAGATCCAGTTGTTGGTAACGCTGTAGTTATTAGCGCCGCTGTACAACGAGATACCGCCGCCGGCGCTGTTGCTACCGCCATTCTGCACCACTTTATTATGGTGGATACTGATGTTGTAGTTCTGCGCGTCGGTATTAAAGAGCGTACCGGCATTGGTGAAAGTCAGGTCCGGATCGCCTACGCGAATACCGCCACCAAAATTACCCTGGTTACCGGAAATCTTGTTGTTACTGATCTTCAGACCATTGACATAGCCGTTGACCAGAATACCACCGCCCTGGGTCGCGCTGTTGATCGCCAAACCGTCGATACGGGAAGCGACGCCGGCGAACTCACCAACATTGGCAACCACGGAAATGCCGGCACCTTCTTCCAAGGTCATGATGGGCAGAGCTTCACCAGGCAGTAAGCTGTAGGCGTTTTGGGCACCCAGAAGATCCAGCTTCGCACGCCAAGTCACCAACCGGTTACCGATCGCGTTGGAAGCGTTAATGGTAGTGGCATTGGCGCCCGAACCCTGCAGTTGCACGGGTTTGTGCATGATTACCAGCTCAGGGTAGATGCCCGGCGCCAGCAGAATCAGGTCGCCAGGTGCCGCGGCATCAATAGCGTCTTGAATCGGCGTGGCATTGGTCACTGCCGTGGGAATCACGTGGTGGATCGCGGGCGCACCTACCGCCGTGGGATCGAAGATCGACACATGGATACCCACTTCCGTGGTCTTACCGGCAGCGGTGGTCACCATCAACTGACCGGCAGGAACACCGGCAGGTACGGTGGCCGTGATGGAATCGGCGGTCCAGCTGTTGACGACCAATGTGCGGTTGCCGATTTTCACGGTGCCGCGTGCGGCGCCGAAACTGTAGTCACGCAGTATGGTAGTACCCGCTACCGGAGCATCCGGATCCGGCACCGGTACTGCGCTGCCCATGGATTGGATGGTCAACACACGGTTGCCACCAACCGCGTCGGAAATGAACGGGCCGCCATCCACGCTGGACACGGAGTAGATTCCTGGTGTCGCGGTGGGCAGTTCACAATCTACGGGGAACGGGCCCTGGCCTGCGAAGGCCGCGACCGGCACCACGGGGGTGTCCAGATAGGTGGTAGAACCCGGCATATACATCAACGTGTAACAGAAGGTGCTGTACTGCGGATTGTAATGCTGATCGATAATAAACGGCTGTGACATCGGGTCCGCGGGGTTATATGCGGTATTCACGATCGGCGCCGAATCGTTCATGCACGAGGTCAGCATGTTAGGCGATACACCGGTGGCGTACGGCAGATTGACCGAGAACGTGGACGGCAGACGGGCATTGAACTTGCCGTATTCGTCCGAGTACACGCGCAGAATTTCCTTGCCGGTCCAGTCGCGGAATACCACGGGCAACCAGGACGGCGCGGCCTTCTCACCGAAGTTCGGGGTCGCGGGATTAAATTCATTGGCCAGATCGTTCAGGATGCCACCGACCGCGTTGGCGGTGATCGGTACGTCGGTGAACAGATGGAATTCCACCGCGCCATTCAGACCGGCAGTTAAAGCGATCTCTTTGCGATTACACAAGGGACGGGTTTGACCGGCAAAGTACGGTGCAATCAGGTCCGCTGCGGCGATACCAGGCAGCGCTGCGGGATTACCGGCGAGGTCGGTATGCACACGGCTGGTCTGAAAACTCAGGTAAGGCGGCACGATATGGGGGTCGCCCACGCATACCGGCGGGAGCAACAACGGATTGGGCTTGTAGGCCACGCCAAAATCAACGTTCTTGTCTTCTTCCTTAATGACTTCATAACCGGGCGGAATATCGGATTCAACGATATAGTAGCCGGAAGGCAGGCCTTCCACTTCCTTGAGCAAGCCATCGGTGGGATCCACTTCCATGCGGGACGCAAAGGCGTAGCCACCATCGAATACACCGGGGCGTATTTGGTTGAAATTACGCAGACCGTCGTAGCAGTCCGGCGCGTACGCAAGTGGCGTACCGGGATGCGCGGTAAAAGGCGTCGCCAAACTATCGGGGATACAACCGGTGGGCAGGCTGTCATCCCAGCTATCAGTGTAAGCCACTTGAATGGCATCACCGTAATCGAAAGTACCGACAGTGCCGTTGTCCACGTCTTCCGGTCCGGGGAAGTTACCCAGGGGATAACGGTCAACATCAGGCGGGGTCACCACGCCGTCACCGTTCAGATCATCGATGACGCCATCACCGGTCAAGTCACGGTACAGTGCAAGCTGAACACGGGGAATACCCGGTTCCCATTCTTCGGTTGCCGCATAACGGGGATCGTCTTCCGCGCGAGTCACGGAATAGGTTACCAGACCGGAAATACCGCCGTTACCATGGTCGAAAAAGTTCAATCTACCGCTGTCGGCTGGGCCGTGGTCGACGTCTTCCGGACCGGGGAAGTTACCGTAGGGAGGATTGTCGATATCCGGTGGGCCATAGGGAGCTTTACCCCATTCAAAAATGTTGGTGGTGCCCAGGAAAGCTTGTACGCCCATGGTCAGCACCTGGCCTTCCATTGTCACGGATTTATTGTTACCCGTTCTTGGGTTGGCACTGGCCTGTAACTGGGGATTCAACTTGCCAAGCGAAGGCGTAATCCAGCCGTTGTCGGCGGGAATCGGACCGCCGGCGTCCACCGCATAGGTAACACCCGTGGCCTTATAACGCGCGAAATCCACTTCCGCGACCATCCAATGGAAGAAGGGAAACACTTCTTCCAGCGGCGCGGTGCCGCTCAGATCGGTAGGCATGAACTGGTAAGTGGTACCGTTACGGAAACGGATATTAACGGTTTGTTCGGGAATGCCGGGCTCGCCGGGATCACGGAAGCCGTTCTGGTTATAGTCGCTGAACACCATATTGTGTTGGCCCGCAAACCAGTTGAAAACCATGACGTTACCCAGATCAACAGGTACCGCGGTACCCCAGATCGGGTCAACGTTGGTTACGGTGTATTGGGCAATAACGGTGGTCAACGCCACGTTCCATACCGACAACTGATAAGTGCCGGGGGGTACGCTCGGGATATTAAAGTTGCCAGCGTTACATGGCGCGATGTAAACCGCGTTACCACCGACGGCGCCTTCGGTCAAACCAACCCAGCAATCTTCAATCGGGCTGGCGGGATTGAATTCTACGACCGGGGGACGTGACAGATGATTGCCGACAATAGTGCCGGTAAGCGGTGCACCGCCGGGGATGGCGGAAATATTGTCCATTGCCTTGACAAAACCGATGAACACATGAGGACCGGGAGGGCCAAACTCAGTGAACAATGGCGGCTCGTTGGCTTTCACCCAGGCATCCTGAATTGCCGTGCCTTCAATGGTGGAAGTTTGCACCCAGCCCGCCCCTGCAGGCGGAATGACGAATATGCCGTACTTGGCCGGCGGAATATTCTTGATGGTGTATATACCATTGGCATCAGGCCGCATAACGCCACTGCCCAGCACGGCAACGGTACCATCAGCGTTATAAGTGGTACCCAGAGGATTGCCGTAGACATCCTGCAGGATTTGGCCACCGGTCTGACCATAACGGCCGCCGGCATCTTCCAGTACGATAGTGAACTGGGTAGGGTCGAAATCAGGATCACCGGCTGGATTGTTTTCAATCGGTGCATCGATCGCGCCGTTGATGGGTGCGATGTCGTGGAAAATCTCCACCCGAATCTGCGCTGTCGGCAGCGGATCGGTGGTGACCGCAACCGCGACACTGGGAATACCTGGTTTCACCTGCGCCGCACCCATGTTGTAACCCGCGAAAGGCAACACATTGATGGTATAAACCTTGGCCAGATCAGCCGGGGTAATGGTGCACGACGCTGTGTCGCATTCACCGCTTTGTTTTACTGGCGCGTAACTCGTGTGAAATCCCAGAGCCAGAGACGTCTGCGTCTGTACACCAGGATCTACTTGAAATGTGGGATCTTCTTCCAGCATCCAGCGAAAACCAGTTACGGCAACGCCGTTTTCATCGACTACAGACACATCGAAAGCGTTGGCGGAACCCATCCCAAACAAAGTGGCCACTGAGACCAACCCTGCAAGTTTGGACAATCGCGCCAACACCGTCTTAATAGACAAGCGGGTGATGTCAACCATGATTTATTACCTCTGTGTTTCCTTAAGAAAATAATTAAATAAAAAAAACGACACTCGAAGACAGATTATTATCTTTATTTATCAATGCTTAACACAGGAGAGGTGGTCGATTGCGGGTTCACGCGCAATGAGCAACACACAACAAACCCACTTCCCCAAATGGATGCATTTCTAGTGGGTAAACCTTAACAGAACAGTGAAATATAAGTGGGTAGGGAAATGCCGTATAACGCGGTAGGGTAGTTAAGTATCAGAACTACGTTTAATTACGGATTAATAAATAGCGGATGGTAGGGTTTCACTACGACGCATGAACAACGAAGCGTTAATAATACATGATTCGACCATATTCACGACATGAAAATATCAGTGCGATGAACGGCGTCTCAAGCTTTGCACCCCGGTACTGGCCGTTAACTCCGGCGCGAGCGGGGCGCGCCGGACCGTGGACTGACAAAAGAAATCCCGGCTGATACAGTCCACGATTTCATGGGCATCCACGTCCTTGGTGAAAAAATAATCCGCGCCGTTTTCCAATGCCTTGGTGCGATACTCCGGCAGATGAAAGGATGTCAGCACCATGACCGCCGTCGCGGCGTTCAACGCTTTGATCTTGCCGATCAGGTCAAGGCCAGAACGATTGCCCAGGCGCACGTCCAAACAAATCAATGCGGGTACCGTCGCCGCCAATTGCGTCTCCGCTTCTTCCACGGACTCAACCCCCAGGATATTCATGGCAGGAAAATGCTGCTGCAACATGGTACTCAATGAGCGTAAAAATACCGGGTTGTCTTCGACAATCATTACCTGCATGCTGGTCAACTCCACAATTGCTTAGGTCTAAGGCTTACAACACCAGATCTACACGACTGAACTTTGAATTTGAATTTTAGGGTCGCCCGTACATGTATTCACTACTCGCTAACCCTACTTTAATGTCGAATAGACCCATTTAATCGGTCTGCCACCTGCCCCACATTTCTTTCAGCCATCCCAGCCTGTTTATTAGTTCTATATAATATAAAGATTATTTAGGCGGCCTTAATAAATTCTTAATTCACTTTAAGATATAGCCATATATCGTTCCAGTATACGGAATCGCCGGATCATCAATATATTTTCCTTAACAATATGTAAAATACCATGCTAAGATTGAAGCTTCACAAGAAATGATAACATATTGTTAATAAACGATTATTTTACCAGAGAAAGCTAACGCTGAAGATCGAGGACAAGAGATAAGGGCAAGCATGAAGGGGTTGAGGCAATTTGTACGCCCCTGGCCAAACAACCGCCAGGACGTCATCTTAAGGCTTGTTAATTCTTCCCTTTCGTCGCAATAGTCTCTATTCTGCTTGGCAACTGACCGAGCCAATGGGTAACGCGAGCATTCGTCAATACCGTAAATTGCTGTAATTTCCTTACCGAGGAACTGAAATCAATGCCGAAATGGAAACTAGTGATTGCTGAAGACCATGCGATATTGCGCGAAGGCTTGATCGCACTGTTACGCATGGAACCGGATCTCACGGTGGTGGGCGAAGCCGCCGACGGCAAAGAAGCAATACAAGTCATTGGCCGTACCAATCCTGACGTGGTCTTGATCGACCTTTCCATGCCCCATGCCAACGGCACGGAAGCCATATCCAAGATTAAACGGCGTTTCCCTGACGTGAAAATAATCGTCCTGACGGTTCATAAGGCGGAAGAATACATCCGCGCCGCCCTGGCCGATGGCGCCAGTGGCTATACCTTAAAAGACGACAATCACCAGGAACTGATACGGGCTATTTATAATGTCATGGCAGGCAAAACCCACTTGAGCCCCAGCATCTGCGATAAAGTGGTCAATGGTTACCTGGGGGACGACGAGCAGCCGCTGAAAACCCGTTACTGGGATGTGTTAACGGTACGAGAACGTGAAGTCATGAAGCTGATCGCCGAAGGCTACCGCAACAAGGACATCGCTCAATATCTCTCGATCAGCCACAAGACTGTGGAAAAGCACCGCTCCAACCTGATGAAAAAACTCAACCTGCATAACACCTCCGCCCTCACCTCCTACGCCATCGAAAACGGTCTGGTGCAAAGTGTGATGTAGGGTGCGTATTACGCACCGGTTTTTTTTGTTTTAAACGAAGCCACGGAATCACGAGCAAAAGAGGTGCGTAATACGCACCCTACGCACTTCTTACGCCATCAAGAACGGCCTGGTAGCGAGCGTCATGTAGGGAGCATATTACGCACCGGTATGTTTACGAATTACGCACAACCGGTTTCACAAATTCCGATCAAGAATACCGCTGATCCGGCCACGAAAGCTCGATGGTGGTACCTTCCCCGGGCTGAGAATCCAACCAGAACGTGCCGCCGAAAATTTCGGCCCGTTCCCGCATGCTCTTGAGGCCCAACCCCGCCGCGTCAGAACCGGGACGATGCTGATAGACATCAAAACCCGCGCCATTGTCACGGATCGTCAACTTGATACCGGCTTCCATGCGCTTCAGGGCAATCCAAATAGTGTCCGCCTGGGCGTGCTTACCGATGTTATTGAGAGCTTCCTGCACCACCCGGTAGATCGTGACCTTGAGCACTTCGGGAATTGCCTGCTCTTCGATACCCTTCTCAAAATGCACGGTGGTTTGCCGGTAGGTTTCCCGGAACCGGCGGCAAAACCAATCGATGGTCACCAGCAAGCCCAGATCATCCAGAATTGATGGCCGTAGGTCCATAGCGATACTGCGCACTTCGTCGATCGCGGAACGGATGTTGGTCACGGAGGAATTCAGAAAATCCCCTTCATCCTGTAAACCCTTGTTATGAATCATGCGCATGGCGGTTTCAATATTCATTTTCACCGCACTCAGGTGCTGCCCGATACTGTCGTGTAATTCCGTGGCAATGCGGCGCCGTTCATCCTCCTGGGCATAGAGCAGGCGCCGGGTCAGGGTGTGGAGATTTTGCTGGGAACGGCGCATGTCCATTTCCATAACATGCTGACCAGTAGTGTCGATCACGCTGCCGACACTGATATCATCGTCCTCCACCTCGATATCCGTAACATCGCATTGCAACCACAGAATGGTGCCCACCGGCGTCACTACCCGATAGATACCACTGGATGATTCGGGGGGATAGACCACAGGCACGACCCCCGGAGACACGCGCCGACTTTCGTGGAATTCCATAAGTTCACTCAATTGCTTACCCAGCAATTCCTCTCGATGACGATCGAGCTGCGCAGCAAACCGATGGTTGGCGTAGACTATATACCCATTCTTTGTGATAAACAGACCTGCCAGACTATTATCCAGCAAGAAATTCCAGAACTGGCCACCGGCGCTGAGAGTATCCATTACCGATTGATCGTTTTCAAAAACCGTCACCAGATCGAGCAGTAAACGGGTATTTTCATGTATGATACTCGACTTGGCTTCCACCACCTCTTTTTCCAGAGCATCGATGCGAGTCATCATGGATTTCTGGGTATTTTTGCGGTGCGTCACGTTCTCTATGATCAGCACCCCGGTAAGTGAATTAGTGGAATCACTGAACCGCGTATCGGATCGATTGTTCTTGTAGAGAAATTTCAACTCCTTGCCCAGTTGCGCATCATCCAGAAACCATGCCTGTGTTTCCGCCACTTGGCCGGTGACGATCTCAAGGGAGTTTTTAAGATCACACGGAGAATTCCGGCAATCGGGATGCAACAACTCATGTACCGTCATACCGCGCACTTCCGCCACTTTACCCAAGCCCCATTCCTCAATGGCCCGATTGGCGCGTATGACACGTCCATCCCGATCCAGCAAGCAGATAATTTCCCGCAGCGCGTCAATGGTCGACTCCCATTCCCGCTTAGCCTGCAGGGCGTGCTGTATTTCCAATTGTTGCTCGCGGCTGGCACTCACCCTTTCCATCAACACGCCGAATTGATTGACCAGAATGCGAATTAAAGATCTGGCTTCTTCGCTGATACCCCGCATACTACGCGAACAAAATACGATGATTCCCAAGGGACGTTTGGCGCCGGGTATGGCGACGCTGATACCGCTGCTGACACCGGGAAAGTCCAGGATATCCGTCACCAAACCATGCACTTCCCGATCATTCTTATCGAAATCAACCACACCCCGAATGACCAGGTCCATGATGGCGGACGCCTGATTCTCCGAACTGCCGTTGACTCCACAGCGATGCACGGTACCCATCGCATCCACTTTCAGGCATAACTGGCCGCTCTTCGCCAACTCCATCACCAGGGCGTATTCAAAATCGGTTACCGAACGAATGATTTGCCACCCTTTGAGAAAAACCGAGTGCACATCGCAATTCGCGGACATGTATTCGGAAAATTCCAGGATATGATCAAGTAACGAGGGGGTGGTTGTATCGGGCATATTTCCGTGTTTACCTTTCATGATCGTCTGGCGGTGAACTTTAGGCACTTTACCCTATTGTGGGATCGCCGGGTGAGCTGGTACCCTCATCTTCAAGCCAGTTATGCCTGCCTTGCCGCGAATCCCATATTGTGATTATCTATTTGATTATAATACTTTGATCACATATAAATATTAATACTATCAATACATTATGTAAAATATAGTATAATTCCTGAGGTTTACAGCAGTCAACACATCTATTTCATCCTATTATTAATGGTTAAGGAGTGGTAAATGCCGATTCGTCGCCCCCATCTATTGCTGACATTAATGCTTGCAGCCCTGAGTGGCGGTTTGATACAAACTCAAGCTTCCGCCGATCAAATGGACAATTCTGCCGCCATGCCGGCCATGGAGCATCACCACCACGATATGGATGCTGCCGCAGGAACAGATACTGACGCTTCCCATGACCGCCACGACGCCCATCAAGATGCTGCGATGACACACGATGCTCATAACGCGCATCAATCACACATGGCGATGACAAAAAATACGGGCAAGTACACCAGGAAAAATGGGAGCTATACTTTGCCGAAAGTGAAACTGCTGGATATGGCCGGTCAGGCACACACCCTGTCCGACATCATCGACACCGACAAACCTTTGATCGTGAATTTCATCTTCACCACTTGCACGACCATCTGTCCGATCATGTCGGCGACCTTTTCTCAAGCGCAGGATATTCTAGGACCGGAACTGGAAACACTGAAGATGGTTTCCATCTCCATCGATCCTGAACAAGACACTCCGGAGGCTCTGCTCAAATATGCGTTAAAGTTTCAAGCCAGCCCTGCATGGGATTTCTATACCGGGAAGATCGACGACATCAACGCCACTTTGAAAGCCTTCGATGTTTACCGTGGTGACAAAATGAATCATATCCCGGTTACCTTGATCCGCGCCAAACGTGACGCATCCTGGGTACGACTGGAAGGCCTTACCAGTGCCAAGGACCTGGTGATGGAGTACCATCAAGCCATCGGCGGCGAACACTTCAGCAAAAAATGAACATCAACACCCTGACGTGGCTGCTGACCTGGTCCAGCTTACCAATCGGTCTGATTGCGCCTATGGCGCAGGCGGATAATGTCGATCTGGCGGTTGGCGAACGCATCTACCTCGAAGGAAAATTGCCTTCGGGAGAGGTCATACGTTCTTTTACCCAGGGCGATATCGAACTTTCCGGTACCCAGGTTTCATGTGTAAATTGCCACAAGCACAGCGGCCAGGGTTCCAGCGAAAGCCGGTTCCAGGTACCGGCCGTGACCGAAGCCGCGTTATTTGAACGGCGGGAAATCGGCCGCAAGGAAAAGACACTGCGTAAATTCGGTTCGGTTGACAACAGCATATTGATGGAAAACCAACGCCCGATCTACACTGTGGAATCCCTGCGCCGTGCGATCGTCGAAGGCATCGATCCCGACGGCAGGGTACTGGATCCGTTGATGCCCCGTTTTCAATTGCAATCCGCGGCTTTGGACAGCCTTATTGCCTATATGCGCACACTTTCCCACGATCTTTCTCCGGGCGTCGACAGCAACACAATCCGGTTCGCGACAATCGTTGCAGGGAAGGTCAACGCGACCAAAAAACAATATATGCTCGACATCATCGACCGCTATTTTGAAGATAAAAACGTTGTGTCGCGCAATGATATCATGCGGCGCGACCAAGGCCCCTGGCACAAAGAGCCCCAATTCAGCGCGTATCGTACCTGGGTACTTGATGTCTGGGAATTGCATGGCGCGCCTGACTCTTGGGCAAAGCAGCTTGCTTCCGTGTACGACAAGACACCCGTGTTCGCCGTGATCGGAGGCCTTAGTGAAGGCACATGGGCGCCTATACATGATTTTTGCCAGACACGGAAAATACCTTGTGTATTGCCCAACGCGTACTTCGAAGGCGCCAAAGATACGGATTTTTATAATGTCTATTTCAGCAAGGGCACCAGTCTGGAAGCGGAGACTCTGGCAAATCATCTAAAGAAATCGGCGGCGGGCACTATTAATCAAGTAGTGCAGGTCTACCCTGACAACACGGACATGCATCAAGTCGCCTCCGCGTTTGGAGACAACATTGATAAAACGGGTATTCGATTGATTGATGTCCCGCTGGCGCAGCCACAGCAGCCGGACGCTCTATTCTGGAAAGATTTGGCTGCAAAGTATCCCGGCGCTACACTGGCTACCTGGCTTAATGCAGAGCAGTTGCAACAAGCTGGAGAAACAGTAGCATCATTCGGAAATATCTACCTTTCGGGTACTTTGGTCGCGCAAAATGTCGATCAGCTGCCGGTCGCGTTAAGAAATAAAGCCTTGATGATCTATCCGTTTGAGCTGCCTGCCAAGCGCAACCTGGCGCGTACCTTTGCCTGGGCGCGCCTGAAGAAAATAGAAGTGAAAGACGAGGCGATTCTCGCTAACAGCTATTTTGTTCTGGGAATGATCACTGATGTGATCAAGCACCTGCAACACAATTTATATCGTGACTATTTCCTGGAGCGCGTGGAACACATGGCAGACCGCGCCGTTACCCCATCCATTTTTCCCCGCGTCAGCATGGCGCCGGGCCAGCGCTTCATGTCTAAAGGCGCCTATATCGTCAAGATCGATCCTGAAGCAAAAGACGGCCTGACTCCAGTGACTGACTGGATCACCCCGTAGGGTGCGTATGACGCACACCGCTTGCTCTTGTTCCAGTAGCGGCTTCGACTTCGTGCGTAGGGTGCGTATGACGCACCGTTTTTGCTCTTGCGTCGGTAACTTCGTTAAAACAT